>JASJDH010000183.1 GCA_030065175.1 Leptolyngbyaceae cyanobacterium MO_188.B28
ATAGTCATGAGGTTTACCTGCTGGTACTTTAGTTCTACTTCCAGCATGGATGAACCTCATTTCTTTTGACCAACTAGCACCATTGGTTATTAACCACGAAGCCAGCCTCATCCTCACAAACCAGCAATTATAAATTCAAAATTTCGCGGCTCTGAAACCCCTTTGCCAAGAGGACTTGACAATTCTTGATAAACTGGTTGATCGCTGAAATGGCGCAAAATCGTTCTGAATTTATTTTTGCTGCTCACAAACCACGTTCGTGTTGGAATCCGTAGTTTTGGTCCTCCTCCTAAATCC
Source organism: Leptolyngbyaceae cyanobacterium MO_188.B28 (assembly GCA_030065175.1). Classification (GTDB taxonomy): domain Bacteria; phylum Cyanobacteriota; class Cyanobacteriia; order Phormidesmidales; family Phormidesmidaceae; genus JAKSDM01. Next base: position 298 of record JASJDH010000183.1, read on the forward strand.
CTATCCTAATCTGGGGAAACTCTGGTCCTCCCCCTTGACAAGTGGGAGTTAGAGGGGGTAAGTTCCTCGACCAGAAAATCGAGGAAGGCGCGTACTTTAGAGGTGACATAGCGCTTGGATGGATAAACTGCGTAAAGGGTTGTCTCGTCCGGCGACCAATCCTCTAATACCGTTTGCAGACGCCCTTCATTTAGGTCATCTTTAACGTAAATCCAAGGGATCAGACTCAATCCAAATCCAGCTCGTAAGGCATCGCGCACGGCAAGGCTCGAGTTCACCTTGTACCTTCCGTTTATCGGTACGCTGACCGAGCGATTGTTGTTTTGAAATGTCCATACCTTAGTGTGGTCCGACAGTGTGAATTGAATACAGCAGTGATTCATGAGGTCCTCAGGCGATTCAGGGGTTCCATACTGCTCAAAATAGGCAGGTGCGCCACAAACGACATGGGTCATAGTCATGAGCTTTCTGGCGATCAGACTCGAGTCTTCGAGATTGTCGCTGCCGCGAAGCGCAATGTCGAAACCTTTCTCCACAATATCAACCCGACGATCATCCAGTTGAAGATCCAGGGATAACTCCGGGTAACGGCTCAGAAACTTCGGCAAAACAGAAGACAAACAGATCAGAGTGACTGTCATTGGCGCGCTCACACGCAGCAAGCCCCTCGGCGCGTCTTGCATCGCGCTTAGGACGCCATCCGCCTCCTCCAGATCGTCAAGGATGCGGGAAACGCGATCGTAATAAAGTGAGCCAGCTTCAGTCAGACTAATGCGTCTTGTCGTGCGGTTGAAAAGCTGCACGGAAAGATGCGCTTCCAACTCGGAAATATTTTTACTGACAGCGGCTGGCGAAAGGCCAAGCTGCCTTGAGGCAGCCGCAAAGCTCCCCAGCTCTGCGGCGTGACGAAAAACGTTTAGGGCAGTCCAGCGTTCCATTATTATTCACCTTGAGTAAATAGTCTATTGATTAAATTGCCTATTGTTTATTTTAAGTGAATAAAATAGCATAGACACAAAGCATTAAAGAAGACCTAGTTTTGTCCCTTCGATCCCCATAAGGGATCTGCAGATAAATCACATCCCATCCACCCTTCGACAAGCTCAGGGCAAGCCCATCCACCCATCCACCCATCCACCCATCCACCCATCCCCGGGATTCTATTTTGACGCCAATCCCTATTACCCATCTCGGTGCATCACTGTCGCCGCACGCATCACAAACTAATTGACCAACAAGGAGTTGAACATCATGCGTATAACTGTCTTTGGAGCAGCAGGAAATGTGGGAAGCCGCGTGGTGGCCGAAGCGTTAACCCGGGGCCACGAAGTCACCGCCGTCGTCCGCGATCCGGCTCGATTCTCAGAGTTACCTGCCGCCGCCATTGCAAGAGCCGCCAATGCCGCCAATGTCGAGGACATCGCCGCCTTGAGCGCCGGTCAGGACGTCGTGATCAGCGCCACTCGTCCAACGCCCGGACATGAAGGCGAACTCGTCTCCACGGCTAAAACGCTACTGGCGGGGCTACGCCGGACAGGCACACGTCTCTTACTGGTCGGTGGGGCGGGCAGTCTGCTCGTGCCCGGTCAGGAAGGCGCGACCGTGATCGACGATCCAAAATTCCTCCCCGCAGCCTGGCGTGACATCGCCCAGGCTTGCATCGACCAGCTCAAAGTCTGCCGCGCTGAGCCGACAGTGGATTGGGCCTATCTGAGTCCACCAGCGTTGCTACAGCCGGGGGAGCGCACTGGCCACTACCGGCTGGGCGATGACGAACTGCTGCTCGACGTCAACGGCAATTCGACGATCTCCATGGAGGACCTGGCGGTAGCGCTGCTGGATGAAGTCGAGCGACCCAAGCGCCACCGCACCCGGTTCACCGTCGCATATTGACTGCCGATAAAGAATACGGTCCTTTTACCAAAGTCTCGATGCGGACCCATCAGGGGCAGGGAGCGCACATGTCTTCGGCCCCTGTTTAGTCGACCTTTCTAATGCACTCACATGGAAACTGTCATGAAGCGATCTACAGACTATCTGCCCGATATCCTGCTGACAGCGTTAGCTCCAATGGCGTGGGGAACGACCTATGTTGTCGCCACTGAGTTCTTGCCGCCAGGCCATCCTCTACTGGTGGCGTCATTGCGATCGCTCCCCATTGGCATCCTCCTCACCCTTGCCTTTAGGAAGCTCCCCCGAGGAATTTGGTGGTGGCGAATTTTAGTCCTTGGGGGATTAAACATCGGCGTCTTCCAGGCCCTATTGTTCGTGGCCGCTTATCGATTGCCTGGAGGGGTCGCCGCCACCGCAGGGGCCATTCAGCCCCTATTGGTCGTGCTGTTTTCGTGGCTGATCTTGAGTGAAAAGCCCTCTCAGCTATCGATCAAGGCTGCGATCGCTGGATTTATCGGCGTCGGTCTCCTCGTCCTCAGCCCGGGCGCCAGGTTGGATGGCATTGGCATTATGGCGGCGATCGCAGGCGCTGTCTCCATGGGATTGGGGACCGTGCTGGTTAAACGGTGGCAACGTCCAGTTTCTTTACTGGTGTTTACTGCCTGGCAATTGGTGGTGGGCGGCGCGTTGCTATTACCCATTGCGCTGATGGTTGAAGGGCCATTCACCCATCTCTCAACAACCAACATCCAGGGCCTGATTTACCTGGGCGTCATTGGGACCGGGTTGGCTTATCTGCTTTGGTTTAGAGGGATTGATCGGCTCAAAGCGACCGCGGTTTCCTACCTGGGGCTGATGAGTCCTGTGGTGGCGACGCTAATTGGTTTTGTTTGGCTTAATCAAACGTTTACCCCCACTCAACTCATGGGGATCTTGATTGTCTTTACCAGCGTTTTGTTGGGCCAACAAATCAATGCATCACGTCGGCTCTCTAAGCTGCCTCAAAGACGAGAAAGTCAATATTTGCCAGAGTAGGGGAAGCAGAATGGTGAATGTCGAAACCCTAGCGAAGCATTGGAGGTTCTCTATGAAAACTCTTCCCGCTCGAGCAAAATCCTACCGCAAAACCCCAATTTTTACCCAGGACACAGTTCCCCCTGCTCTGCTGAAGCGCCACACCACTAAAGCAGGGAGTTGGGGCAAAATTTGGGTTATCTCGGGGCAATTGGGCTACCGCATCCTCACCGATCCTCCTGAAGACCACATGCTCACTCCAGAATCACCCGGCATTGTTGAACCCCAGACGCCACATCAGGTCGAACCGCTTGGCGCCGTAGAATTTTATGTAGAATTTTACCGCGTCGAAGCCCCTTGACGGGGCATAAACATGGCCACGATCACGGGGAAACTGGCATGGAGCAAAGAATCGCCTCTGTTGACTTCGCCATTCGATTTCATGAGAAATCATTTTAGCGATCGCCCCCTTCGAACGCCCCCTGATTGATTGTGATTCTCCCTGCGATCGCCATCGATACGATTCAAACCTCAATAGCGCTTAGCCACACATCATGAAGATTGCAATAGCTCAACGCATAGAGCGGTCCCTTGTAGCTCGGAAGTATAAATTCTGAAATAGGGTCTTTGTCTTGGGCGGGATTAAATACCTTTTCCATCAAGAACTGAAAGTTACTATCCAACAGTTGATGTTTTACGATGTAGTGATCATACTCATTCATCGGATGAGTGGTGATCACTTGAATCCTAGTCTCTTTATCACTGACTTTCTGGGACTCAATTTTAGGAAGATGGCCTCCCACTTTTTCACTCCAGCGACCAGGCGCATCCTGTGTATAGTAAAGGCCCCCAGCTTTAGGATCATCGATTAGATTACTTGCAAGCAATTTAGTTTGAACACTTTCAGTCGTCGAGTTTCCGGATGAACAAGCCGCCAGGATAAGATTGGAGCCGGCGACAGCGGATACCCCCAAAAGGCTCTTACGGATAAAGCTAGAACGATCCATAGATAGTTACCTCTGTTTAGCCAAGACTTCAACCTCACAAGGCAAGATTTCTGAAGAAACAGAGCATATATAAGATTTCCTAATTCCATATGGTTCCCATAAGTATCACCGGACTTACCTCAAATGTTGGCCTTCAATTGTGACCAACGAGCGTAGAACTTAAAGTGGACAAAAGATTCTTGCGTAGGTTGGGTTGAAGTCATGAAACCCAACGTCAGTAGAAAATTTCGATGGGTTTCGCTTCACTTTTCTGGGATGCCCTTAGGCTATATACAGCCTACGATAGAATGTATATAGCCTAAGGTTGTGTCAATCAATCAGGGTGAACTGTTTGACAGGGAGTATTTTGACAGGATTAGACCAGCTTGTCTACCATATAGCTTGGGGTTAATTGCGAATCTGCCAACAAGTATTCCTTCAAGACCAGGCGTATCGATGCGTTATATTCTCACTTGCACTCTGAAAATCTGGCGTCGATAAATCTTGCCGACGACATTGACCTTTTACTCAATGTCAAGTCAATTGGGTCAAGTCAATTGGAAAGACAGCTTGTCAAAATTATGTATGACAAGCTGTCATACTTTTTGACTCCAACATGAGCAGTAAAAATAACTCATCAAACCACAAAAACCACTTATCAATCTACTCACGACGAGGTTCTGCTAGACGCACTGAAAATTGGGCGAAATATCTTCCATGGCAGGCTCTCTGGGAAATTGAGATGGTCACCTGATTGATTCCCTTTTGTTGAAAATTCATCTGTCAAATCTCCGCCCTTTCTTTGGTGCGTTAGTTATCCGCAAGTTCTTTAACTATCTTAGATCAGCCACTGGCGCGCCCGTGAAGCCCAAAGAACTGTCAGCGTAGGGAGTGCAGTGACTGAGGCTTAAGGTATTACGACGGTTTCCTGGAGTCACAATTAGTCTCTAGTTCTGGATATTTTTCTTCTGTGAATGGAGTCAATCTACCCTATCCCAGATTGTGATCTCAGAGGCAGGTGTAGGCTGTTGAAAATCTATTGACTGAATAGAGCCATTAGATTGGAATTTATCAGGCTGAGGGAAGGGAACCGGAGTGAAGGTTGCTGAGTCAATCGAAAAGGCGCCGAGAAAATTGAAACTAGATGAAAGTTCAAGCTAAAGATAGAGGGTTCAACAAGATTATCCGTATTTTTTTGAGGACTATTCATTAGCGCAGTAACGGCGCCAAGCGGGAGGATTGCGGTGAATTTGAAAAATATGACGCACGAGCAACTTCACGCAGTTTTAGCGCTTATAGTCCTGAATCTGATAGTTTTTACCGCTTTGCTCTCAAGATTGGAAGTCTATTTTACCGTTTCCTGTTGGTGTGTTTCATTCTAGTTAGCTTTATGGATCTGCAGATAAATAACATCCCATCTACCCATCTACCGCCGTTTACTGGGACTTTATTTTGACGCACCTCCCTTAGGAGCCTTTGCTCAATTGAGATCTTATTAAGAACCCTATGCTGAAGTATCTTCCTCCCCTTAACGATCACAACTTACCCTACGCCGATACGATGCATCCGATCGTCGTGCATTTTGTCATTGCGATGGTCTTATTCGCCGTCTTGTGTGATGTAATCGGCTACTTTACCGATAATCCTCGCTTGTATGAAGTGAGTTGGTGGAATTTGTGTTTTGCGACGGTTTCCATCTTTATTGCGGTGATTTTTGGCCAAATTGAAGCCGGATTAGCCAGCCCCTACTCAGTGGCTGAGCCAACCTTACATCTGCATACGCTGATTGGCTGGTCTCTCTCTGGCGTGATCGCAGCGATCACAGCCTGGCGCTATATCATCCGCCTGCGTGACCCCAAAGCATTACCCACCTCTTTTATGGGAGTGGGGGTCCTGCTAGTCGGGGTAGTGTTTTTCCAGGTCTACCTGGGCGACTTACTGGTGTGGGTGTATGGATTGCATACGGTTCCTGTAGTAGAAGCAACGCGGCAGGGGGTTCTACGATGAGTTCCAACCTACTTGACTCACTGGGGAGTTCATGGGGGGCCAATGGCTTGCCTTATCCGATTCCGGTTCATCCCAATCTGGTCCACCTCACCCTGGGCTTATTTATCGTGGCAATTGGGTTTGACATCGTTGGGGTTTTGTTCCCGCTACAAAAACCCGTCTTTAAATGGCTGGCGATTCCAGCGACGCGATCCAACTTTTTTGATGTGGGCTGGTACAACATGCTGGCGGCGGCCATTGTCACTTTCTTTACGGTTGCCGCCGGGTTCTATGAAATCATGCTAGTGGATCCGCCCTCAGAGGTAAAGAGCGTCTGGGGATTGCAAGCGATGGAAACCATGCTTTGGCATGGGGTGGGCGGTGTCTTACTGCTGTTGTTAATCGTCATAATGACTGTATGGCGAGGATTCCAGCGATTCCTTTGGCGTAAGGACAGGGGCCAACAAGTGCAGTGGAGCTATTTGTTAGTCGGACTGGGAATTTTCGCCCTGATGTTTGTTCACGGTACGTTAGGCGCACAATTGGCGGCTGAGTTTGGGGCGCATATTAGCGCCGATCGCTTGTTGAGAATGGGAGAAAATCCAAGTTTATGGTTGAAATGATTGGAGCCCTAAAAATTCGCACGATTGCGACCTTGACGGTGATTGCGATCGCCCTTGCCGCCATCAGCCTTTGGATGGGGCGACAGGCTTACGCTTGGCTGCCTCCCCAAGCGGCGGCTGAGTCGATTCTAGTTGACGATTTATTCAGCTTCCTGGTGACGTTGGGAACCTTCATTTTCTTAGGCGTTGTCGGAACCTTAACCTACTCAGTTTTGTTCCAACGAGCCGGTCGGTATGACTTCAGCGATGGTCCCCCGATTGAAGGCAATGTCACCTTGGAAATTGTCTGGACGGTGATTCCTTTTGTTCTAGTCATGTGGATCGCGGTCTACAGCTACCAGATCTACGACCAGATGTCGATTCTCGGTCAGATGGAATATGAGCAGCTGGCGACGGCTGACACTGACCCCAGTCAGCCATTGGCAGCCTCGACCGAGCCGGAGGAGCGGATCGAAGTCCTGTCGCGTCAGTGGGCCTGGGAATTTCGCTATCCCGACCAGAATATCAGCAGCACAGAACTCCATTTACCCAACCACCACCGCATTAAGATGACGCTGAAGTCTGAAGATGTGCTGCATGGATTTTATATTCCGGCCTTTCGGGTTAAGCAGGATGTGATTCCGGAGCGATTGATCGAGTTTGAGTTTACCCCCATTCGCCAAGGTAAGTATCGGTTATACGATTCAGAGTATAGCGGCACGTACTTTGGAGCTATGCAGGCAGACGTGGTGGTTGAGTCGCCGGAAGCTCACCAGCAGTGGCTGGCTGAGGCGCAGGCGAGCCCCCCTTCAGCCAGCTACAATGCAGCGTTTGAAGACTATCGCCGAGCATCCAAGAAAGGAAATAGAGCAGGCTGGACAACAGTTGTTCCGGCTGAGCCTCCGGTGGTGAATTATTCCGGTTCCAAGTCTCCCGTTTAGGGTTGGGGAGGAGCAAATGAGATTCCAGGAGAAGAGAGTGGATGGGTGGATGGGTGGATGGGTGGATGGGTAGTGATTTTACTGCTAATCCCTTGGCATTCCATGCCTAATGCCACTTTCAGGATGGTTCAGGGTGAGGGAAATTGGGGTTTGGGCATAAGCCTAGCAGGTTTTTACCGCAACTCTAATTTCCGAGGAAAAGGATTACCGTGTCAGCTTTCGACCCTGATCTCGAAGCAATACTGTTCGGATAAGCCTCGATTGTTGGCGGAGATCCCCCCAACCCCCCTTCAAAAGGGGGGCTAAAAATCCTACATCTCTAACCCTTTTTAGGCTTTGCCTTCTCGAAGAGTAGGGGAATTAAGGGGGAACCTGAACCGAACAGTATTGGATCCCGAAGGGGGCGAGTCAAGTTAGCTTGCGCCTGCGCGGTAGCGAAAAACAGAGGGGTAAGCCCTGAGTTTGAGGCTTAGAACCTCTAAAGGATGCAGCAATATGGTCAATCTTTCAGTTAAAGAGAGCATCGCCAAGAGCGAGCCGCCATCACCCGGCGAACACGAAGACTGGAGACGTTTTTTTAGTTTCAGCACCGATCACAAAGTGATTGGGATTCAGTACATTGTCACATCCTTTTTCTTCTTTTTAGTGGGCGGCATTTTCGCCATGGTCATCCGGGGGGAACTGATGACCCCGGAGGCGGATTTGGTGGATCGCACGGTCTATAACGCCATGTTCACCCTCCATGGAACGGTGATGCTGTTCCTGTGGACTTTTCCCGTGTTAGTGGGACTGGCCAATTATCTGGTGCCGATAATGATCGGGGCGCAAGATATGGCGTTTCCCCGGCTGAATGCGGTCGCTTTCTGGATGGTGCCCGTGTTCGGGGTTGTTCTGATGGCCAGCTTTTTAGTTCCAGGGGGGCCAGCTCAGGCGGGTTGGTGGTCCTATCCGCCCGTGAGCACCCAGAATCCGGCGGGGGTGTTGGTTAGCGGTCAGTTTCTCTGGCTACTAGCGATCGCGCTCTCGGGCGTCTCGTCCATTATGGGCGGGGTCAACTTCGTGACCACGATTTTGCGGATGAGAGCCCCCGGGATGACCTTCTTTCGGATGCCGATCTTTGTCTGGACCGTCCTCAGCGCCCAAATGCTGCAATTGTTCGGCTTGCCAGCTTTGACAGCGGCGGTGATCATGCAGATGTTTGATCTCACCGTCGGCACCAGCTTCTTTGACCCGGCTAAAGGCGGCGATCCGGTTCTGTTCCAGCACCTTTTCTGGTTCTACTCCCACCCAGCGGTTTACGTGATTATCCTGCCTATTTTTGGCATTTTTTCGGAAATCTTCCCCGTCTACGCCCGCAAGCCGTTGTTTGGCTACAAGGTGGTGGCGATTTCCTCCCTGATGATTGTGGGGTTGAGCGCGTTCGTCTGGGTTCACCATATGTTCGCCAGCGGCACCCCCGGATGGATGCGGATGCTGTTTATGTTCTCCACCATGCTAATTTCTGTGCCCACGGGCATCAAAGTCTTTGCTTGGGTAGGGACCATTTGGGGGGGCAAACTCAGACTCACCAGCGCCATGCTCTTTGGCCTGGGGGGTTTGATCATGTTTGTGTTTTCCGGCATCACGGGCATCATGCTGGCGGCGGTGCCGGTGGATATCCACGTGAACAACACCTATTTCGTAGTGGGCCACTTTCACTATGTGATCTACGGCGCCACCGTGATGGGCATCTATGCCGCGATTTACCATTGGTTCCCCAAAATGACGGGGCGGATGTACAACGAAGGGTTAGGAAAACTCCACTTTGCCCTGACGTTTATCGGCGCGAATCTCAATTTCTTCCCCATGCATCCCTTAGGGTTGGCGGGCATGCCTCGGCGGGTGGCGGAATACGCGCCGGAATTCGCCTTTTGGAATGTGGTCGCTAGCATTGGGGCGTTTCTCTTGGGGATGTCCACCCTGCCGTTTCTGGTGAATATGATTGGCTCCTGGATACAGGGAGAAAAGGCCCCCAAGAATCCCTGGCGGGCGATTGGCGTCGAATGGCTGCTTTCTTCTCCCCCGGTGCACCACGACAACTTTAAAGAACTGCCGGTATTCCTGGCCGAGCCCTATGGCTATGGTAAGTCGGAGCCCCTAGTTGCTAACCCTGATACGCTGGAGGTCACTCGTGAACTCAACTGAAGTCGATCCCTTGCTCACTGCTCCGGCGGCGCCAAGCCACGCGCCTGCGGCTGAGGCGCACCCCGATCACAGAATGTTTGGCTTCATTGTCTTCTTGCTGTCAGAAAGTGTCGTTTTCCTCAGCTTTTTTGCTGGATATATCGTTTATAAGACAACCACCCCCAATTGGCTGCCCGTCGGGGTGACCGGGCTAGACGTCAGGGAACCCGCCATCAATACGGTGGTGTTAGTGTCGAGCAGTTTTGTGATTTACATCGCCGAGCGATATCTCCACGACAAAAATCTGTGGGGCTTTCGGATCTTCTGGCTGCTGACCATGGCCATGGGAATTTACTTTCTGTATGGTCAAGCCGTTGAATGGAGCGGTCTCCCGTTTGGCTTTACCGATGGCGTATTTGGCGGAGCCTTTTATTTACTCACCGGGTTCCATGGGTTGCACGTGATGACAGGCGTCCTACTGCAATTAATCATGTTGGGACGATCCTTTATCCCCGGCAACTATGACCACAGTGAGTATGGAACTGCCGCCACATCTTTGTTTTGGCATTTTGTGGATGTCATCTGGATTATTTTGTTTGTGCTGATTTACATCTGGCAGTGAGGTATCACCATGATTATTGATGATCAACACTATGACCTAATTATTGTCGGCACAGGGGCCGGGGGGGGCGCACTGGCGCAAAAACTGGCGCCTACCGGCAAAAAGATTCTGATTCTGGAGCGGGGCGACTTTATGCCGCTGGATAAGCAGAATCCTAAGCATGTCGATATCTTTAAACGAGACCGCTATCGCGCCCCAGAACAATGGTACGACAGCGATGAAGAACCGTTTTCGCCCCAAATGAATTACGCCATTGGCGGCAACACCAAAATCTATAATGCAGCCCTTCTCAGATTCCGACAGCGAGATTTTGAGAAGGTGGAGCACCAGGATGGAGTTTCCCCTGAGTGGTGTTTGAAATATTCGGACTTTGAACCGTATTACACTGAAGCAGAACAGCTTTACAAGGTGCATGGTCAGGCCAACAGCGATCCCACTGAGCCTTCCCGGAGTCGAGCGTATCCCTTTGAGGCGATCGCCCATGAGCCTCAAATTTCCGAAATTTGCGACGCCATCGCCCAACAAAATCTGCATCCGTCTCCCCTCCCCTTAGGACTCACCCGCCAGACCGACGACCCCACCAATGACGCCGAAGTCAGCGGCATTTCGCCAGCGCTGAAGCAGCCCAATGTGACCTTAAAAACAGGGGCTAAGGTGGTGGGGTTACTGACCAATCCATCAGGGTCGGCGATCAAGGCGGTGGAAGCAGAAATTGGCGAGCAATCTTATCTGTTTTCCGCCGATGTTGTAGTGCTTGCCTGTGGGGCGGTGAATTCGGCGGCGTTACTGTTGCGATCCGCCAACGATAAGCATGTCAACGGACTGGCCAACAGTTCTGATTTGGTTGGGCGCAATTTAATGAAAAGCCTGATGACGGCGATTGTCCAGCTGAGCACAAAGCCCAATTCAGGGTCTTTCCAAAAAACGGTTTGCGTCAATGATTTTTATTGGGGCGACGCCGATTTCCCTTATCCCATGGGACACATTTACAATACAGGCGGCCTGCTCACGGATATTATCTTTGCGGAAGCGCCGCCGCTGTTTTCAAGTCTGGCGAAATTTTTGCCAGATTTTGGGCTAAAGCAATTAGCCACCCGTTCCATCGGCTGGTGGGTGCAAACTGAAGATTTGCCCGATCCGAATAATCGAGTGCGGGTCGAGGGCGACAAGTTGCACACTGACTACACCTCCAATAATGTCGAGGCGCACGATCGCTTGGTTTATCGCTGGATGGAAGTGCTAAAAACCGCCGAGAACAAGCTGGATGGTTTTCAGGGTAAGATATTCCGACCTCGAGGCGAAGCGCCGATTCAGGTGATGGCGAACCAATGCGGCACCTGTCGCTTTGGCGATGATCCGGCGACCTCAGTGCTCGATCGCAACTGCCGCACCCATGATGTGGACAACCTCTATGTGGTGGATGGCAGTTTCTTTCCCTCCAATGCCGGTGTCAGCCCCGCCTTAACGATTATCGCCAACGCCCTACGGGTAGGAGATCATTTAATTGAACGGATGGCGTAAGGTTAGGTTTGATCCTTTCGACTGAGCCGTCCGGAGTAGGCCTGTACAATAGGCGATGAAGTAGCTGGGGGTGTTTTTCCCCAGCTACTTATTTTTTCTGAGGCATCGGTGATTGAAGATAATTGCCCAACTCTCTCCTAACTGGATAGAATCGTTATATCTTCAGCCTTGAGGAACCTATGGTTCAAACGCCCGCCATACCCCAGGTTTTGTATCCCGACTCCGACGGTAAACCCATGGCCGACAACACAATCCAATATCGCTGGATTGTCCGTCTGGCGACCAATTTGAAGTGGTTATTGAAGGATCAAACCGCCTTCGTTGCGGGTGATTTACTCTGGCATCCAGTCCAGGTTGAGGTTCCCCCTGCGCCTTCGCAAGCGCCCGATGTGATGGTGGTAATGGGACGTCCGGATAGGGATCGCGGCAGCTACAAACAGTGGGAAGAAGAAAACATCGCTCCACAGGTCGTCTTTGAGATTCTTTCTCCTAGCAATACGGCTAGGGAAATGCTGGCAAAGCAGACATTTTATGAAGAGCATGGCGTTTTAGAAATGTTCTTCTATGACCCAGAGTCCTATGACTTTTGGGGATTAGTGCGTAACCATCCGAAAGAAGATTTTTCTCCCATCACACCGCTGAGCTTTCCTTGGTCTTCCCCCCTATTGAAGATTCGTTTTGAGCTGTTTGAGGATGGGTTGGCCGTCTTTTATCCAAACGGGGAAAGGTTTAAGGAGCCAGGGGAGTTTATTCAGGAACGTGACCAGGCCCAGAAAGAACGTGACCAGGCCCAGAAAGAACGTGACCAGGCCCAGAAAGAACGTGACCAGGCCCAGAAAGAACGTGACCAGGCCCAGAAAGAACGTGACCAGGCCCAGAAAGAGCGCGACCAGGCCCAGCAGGAGCGAGATCGTGCTTTGGCTAAGCTCCGCGAACTGGGCATAGATCCAGGTCAGCTTTGATTCAGACTAGGAAGAATCCAGTGGCTGGTTTTTGAGGTAAGTGGTTATGCAAAATCAATTTCACATTTTCAGCGCAGAAATCCTTGCTCTGCCTTGAAAGACTGTGAAAATAATTCTGCGCGACTACTTATCAAGTTAAGTCGGGACATTCTGACAGGGCAAGAATACAGAAGTCAGTCAGAAACTGGATTCTGTCTCCTGACTCCTGTATTCTGTATTCCTTCTCTACTGGATTGTCCCGCTATAAGTTGGCGCCCGGTTTTTGCTCTGGGAGAATAGTTGATGTCGTGAACTGTTGAACAGTTTCCTCTCGTTTGCCTGACCTGGGTTTCTACTATAGGGTTTCAAGGTAAGCGGCCAGTTGATCAAGACCTCCCCCCCAGCCAGCGCCGTGTTGAGAGCGAGAGGCTTCAAAGGCCTCGGCTTCTTCCTTGGTTGGGTTTATTGGTTGCCAGATTAACTGCAATTTAGTTTTGCCGCCCATCTCTTCTAGCTTGATGGTGGTTCTAAGTTCCTTTGGCCAGTTGGGCATCTGCGGATTAGACAGAATGTCGCCTGCTTCGTTCGAAATATACTGCCTGAAAACCAGACTTTCAGGAGAAGTCACTTCTTCATATTTCGTCAGCAGCCACATTTCGGATCCATTGGGAGCGGTCATTTTATGAAGAGAGGAACCCCCTGGTTTAATATCGGCAGAGACATACTCGCAAGTAAATCCCTTTTGAGGAAACATCCAGTTTTTCAAATGTTCTGGTTGTGTCCATGCGTCAAAAACCAGTTGTCTTGGAGCATTAAATTCTCGAGTTATGATTGTTGGCTCCACCGTATGTTCATTGTCACTACTCATGTTCACCTCTTTAGATTGAATTTCGTCTAAATAGTCTTCCAGGTGATCCAGACTGTTACTCCAAAACTGTTCAAACTGAACTACCCATTCTTGTATGGGTTTCAACTGCGCGGCATTCACTTTGTAGACACGATATCGACCTTCTTTTCTTTCTGAAACTAAACCCACTTGCTTCAAAACACCGAGGTGTTTTGAAACCATGGGTTGAGTCCACCCCATAAGCTCCACAATCTGATTAACGGTCAGCTCCTTGCCGACTAACGCTTCAATAAGTGCTCGTCGCTTCGGTTCTGCGATCGCATTAAATGGGTCAAAAGTTGTTCGTGTCCGAGCCATACCTATATTGTATTCCGATATCGGAATACGTCAATAAGATTATTACGATCCCTTGAATAGCGAACCAATTGGGGCAGGTTGAGTTTTTCTAATTTGAATCACCTATGTTGGCGTTGGTATGCGTCACAATTCCCCCGCTTCTGGCCAGTTGCTCCAATGACTTGTTGGCGGCTGCGATGGGTGATACCGACCTGCATCTCCAGAGGGCATTAATCCAAGTCAGTATTTGAACCAATAGGGTGGAAGGAATGCTGAGCTGTCTTCGCTATAGATGCTTCGGAAACTGTCATGAGAGCTTTATAATGATCGCGGGGATTAGTCCCTCAGTCGTTTGCCGCCAGAGGCAGCTCCGCCGCGCTTGATTTTCCTGCTAGGTGAAGAATTGACTTTGCGGGAAGCGGACTTAACGAAAGAGCTGTGTGCATTTGCGGGCCACCTGTGCAAGCGGCTTCAAATGCGTGCAGAGCAATCGACTCCTGCTTCCGAAGGAGGAACATATGCTAGCGGAATTGCTATCGCAGTTGGAAAAAGAGGCGCCGCCCCCATCAGAGGCTGTGCAGTCAGGCATCGTTGCTGCTTTTGAATCAGGCTGGCAGTCTCTCGATTCCGCCACACAAACGCTAGGCTGTCTTCTCAGTCTATTTGCTCCAGCTCCCATTCCCCAAGAGTTGCTGGAGCAGTTTGTCACTAAGACAGATGTTGAACTGGATAGCGAAAAGCTTGGAAAAGGCTGTTCTATCCTTGTACAGCAAGCTTTGCTACAACACATAGATGGCGAAACCTACTCCTTGCACGATCTGATTCGTCGGCTATTTCAGGAAAAGTTAACTCAATCGGCTCAAGCAGATAATCTAAAACGCGGGTTTTGCAAAGTTATAACGACTGTGGCTCAGCAAATGCCTCAAAGTCTTACTCTGAAAGATATTGCAGTATTTAGTCCAACCGTCCCTCATGTACTGGAAGCGGTGACAACTCTCAAGAACTGGCTGAGCAACGAAGACCTGATTTGGCCGTTCATAGGGTTGAGCCGATTCTACACCGGACAAGGGGCCTATGAACAAGCCGCCCATTGGTATGAACGCTGTCTGACGGCTGCCCGCGATCGCTTGGGCGAATCCCATCCCGATGTAGCTACCAGCCTGATGAACCTGGCCTTGCTTTACACTTCCCAAGGGCGCGCCAGCGAAGCGGAGCCGCTTTATCTCCAAGCCCTGGGGATAAGAAAGCGATTGCTGGGCGAGTCACATCTCGATGTGGCCAATTCCCTGAATAGCTTAGCCGTGCTCTACTCTTCCCAAAAGCGCTACAGCAAAGCGGAGCCGCTTTATACTCAAGCCCTGGAGATGAGAAAGCAATTATTGGGCGAGTTACATCCCGATGTGGCTCTCAGCCTGAATAACCTGGCGGCGCTCTACTATTCCCAAGGGCGCTACAGCGAGGCAGAGTCGCTTTATGTCCAAGCTCTGGAGATGAGAAAGCAATTATTGGGCGAGTTACATCCCGATGTGGCCCTCAGCCTGAATAACCTGGCGGCGCTCTACAATTCTCAAGGACGCCCCAGCGAAGCGGAGCCGCTTTATGTCCAAGCTCTGGAGATGAGAAAACAATTATTGGGCGAGTTACATCCCGATGTGGCCCTCAGCCTGAATAATCTGGCGGCGCTCTACAATGCCCAAGGGCGCATCAGCGAAGCAGAACCGCTCTATGTTGAAGCCCTAGCTATGTATGAGCGGTTGCTAGGGGAGGCGCATCCAAATACAGCGATCGTCCGGCGAAATCTTGATAGTTTACGCAATCAGAAATCTTGATAAGTAGGTAGGCAAAATTAATTACCGAGAAAAGTCGCTGAAACCATTCTTATACGGTCACCCAGTCTGTAAATTTTTCTGCCCAGGTACTTATCGCTCTTCAATCACTCTAGGCAAAGGAAAACTGAGACCACCCCTTCGGAGAAGCTCTTGGGATAGCCCCTTCGAAGAGGTTCATAACTGTGATCAGGGTCGAAAATCCTGAGGATAATTGTGGAATTG
>JASJDH010000184.1 GCA_030065175.1 Leptolyngbyaceae cyanobacterium MO_188.B28
ACCCCCGGCAAGGACATCCGCCTTTGAGGCGGTCACATTCATTAAGCCACCGGCTTTGCCGGGGGTGTCTGACTAAAATTGGGGGTATGGGGATCAGCGCAATGAAAGCGAATGTGAGAAGCACGCCATGCACATCGTATCGCAACATATCGATCACCACACGCACCATGAACACCAAGTAGACAACCACTAATGTGATCAACACGAGTAGAATCGGGATAAATACGTCCAAATTGTCTGCAATGGAACTGAAGATGTTTTGCATAGTTATCTCCTTGTTACCTTAAGTGGAAAATCATTTGCTTAATCCCCCAATTAACCTGATTAGGCGCCAATCTTAGATCTACAGGCAGTGTCGTAGTATCTAAAGTCGCAGTAATCGCCAACATATAGATTTCAGCGTTAGTGAAGTTCCTTTCATGACTACTCATCTCCTCCTATACCTCATAGGTGGCGCCTGCTTTCAAAATAGACACTTCGGCGTTCAACTCGTGGGATAGTCGCTCCAGGGCGTAATCGCAGGTGTCGTGGGCAGAGAGGAAGACTTTTTGCACACCCGAGTCGTTTAAGACCTGAACAGTTTCCGTCAGATCTGCATCGGTGATGCGTTGCCAGGGAGGTTTACCTGTGCCAACCATCATCTGCAAATTGGAGCCGCCCAAGCCTCGTCCGCTGGTGATTGGGAAATGTAACCCACCCCCAAATGCATAGATTGGTTCTGGACACAAGCGATGCGCCATTTCAAAGGCAGTTTTGACGGTTGGATGGCCACAGCCCGTGAATATTGCTAAACCTCGATCTTTGAGCTTGGCCAAGATCGCTTGCTCCTCGGTCAACCCAAAGAAAAACAGATTACGAACTAAGGGACCTGTTGAGCCGAGTCCGGCGGTCAACAAACCAGGCTGAGCGACCACCTGACTCCGCCATCCCTCAGCCTCTGCGGGAGTAGGCAAATAGCAAGGTAAATCCGTTGGGATGTTCAGTGCGACAGGGGACGGTAGCCGTCGAGTGCGTTGAGATCGAAATCCGCCCATGTGATCGCCATGCAGGTGGGAGATCGCCAGCGCATTTACCTGCCCGAGATCAAGCCCCACCTGAGTTACATTGTGAGTCAGGGTTGGAGACGCCACGCCAAATCCAATATCGAAAAGTAGAGAGCCCTGCTCTGTGCGAAACAGATAAGATACACCCGGGGCGCCCAGAAAGCCTGCTTCGTGCATCCATTCCACCAGCACCGTAATTTTCAAGTGGTCTAATTCAGGCAGGGCGATCGCCTCAGCCGTCTCGATCCGTTTTTGATTCAGTTCCACCGCCCGGTTTCGATTGCGCTGAAATCGAACATTCTCCAGTAGGAGATAAGGCGCCAGAATTGGTGAGGCGAGAACTAGCCAGGGCCACCATTTAGCAGGAATCATGCCAATCATAAATCCTCCTTGTGGTCAATGTGCTGTGTCGCAACTTCTCGGGACGCCTCATCCACTGCCCACGCAGGCGGTTCTGCTCGATAAATCCGACACAGGACGCTGCGGAGTGATTCCGATCCGATATCGGGATCGCATTCAATCGCATCAAACAGCAGGTTAATGCTCGATTCCTTCCAGCCATGCTCCGGCGGCGGCGCTTCTGGATACCACCAGCAATGCTGGGCGCTCACCACATCCTTGGCGAGTCCTTCTGAAAACCGGACTTTCATGCGGACGCGATGGTCTCCGACCGGCCTTTGGCCATCGCGCGGCGTTTCAATCCAAACCCAGTCATCCTCAGCAATGCCGAGGGAGCTTGCCGTTTCGGGATGAATATCGACTAACGGATTGGGTTGACGACGTCGCAAGGACGGAATCTGCCTGCCCTCACTGTGGAAGAAGAATACGGTTTTGGCGCCACTGGTTAAAATCAGCGGATAGTCGGCGGCTACATCGGGGGCTGAAATCGGCGTCAGCGGTGGTTCCCGGTAAACCGGCAGGGGGCTCACCTCCAACGACTCCAATTCCCGGCAGATCAATTGCACTTTCCCATCCGGCGTTTGAAACCCCTGTTCTTTATATTTTTCATACCGCATCTCACCCATGAGCATGCCCCGTTCACAAAACTGCTCAAAACTGAGTCCCGTCCCCGCCAGTATCTCTTCCAGAAACTCAGCGTAGTTCGCCCAAGGAAACGCCTTGTGCAGTCCCAGCCGATGGGCAAGCTGGATCATCACTTCGCGATCGTCCCTGGTCTCGCCCACCTGAGCCACCTTACGCCGCGCCAATACACACCACTGCTTCATGTAATTCACCACATCGTCTTGCTCCAACCACATCGACGCCGGAAGCACGAGATCCGCCAGTTGAGCGGTCGGGGTCAAAAACAGATCGGAAACAACCAGATACTCCAAGGACTTCAGCGCCGTCTCTACCTCGCGAGAATTCGTTGTATTCAGCAAGGGATTCGATCCCATAATCCAAAGGGCCCGAATCCGGTAGGGATCGCCCGTCACAATCGAGCGCCAGAAGGTGGGCGGATGAACAATCGGACAAAGCGGATAGCGTCCCTGTTTGAGCTTTTGAAACATCATGAACTGGGCGGCGGGAGGTTTGCGGGCGCTTCGCTCCATAATCTGGGTGTAAAAGCGATCTTTCAAGACATCCAAGCCCGCAAACACCAGCCGCCGTAGCCATGAGGTCTGCTGATTCGCATGGATAGAGTCCACCGCTCGACCGACTTTCCCCAGCGGCAGGAAAAGCCTGCCCGCCCTCTCTAAATTCATGAACAAACTCTTCAGCTTCACGCCTGGCGGCGGCATCCAGAAAACATCACTCCCCGGTTTGTCCAAATTGCCTGTGATCGCTCGCAGAATCATCAGCGATCGCGCCGTTTGAAAACTACAGGCGCTCATATCAATAGCGCTGCCCCACTGGATCGCCCCAGGTTTTGTGGTGGCGTAGGCGCCCGCAGCCCTGCGGATTTGTTCCGCCGGAATCCGAGTGATGTCGGCCGCCCATTCGGGCGTGTAGGGCTGGATGTAAGCGGTTAGCTCGGCAAAGCCAGTGGTGTGGCGCTGAACAAAGTCGTGATCAATCAGGTTTTCGGTGATGATTTCATGAATCATCGCCAATGCCAAAGCGCCATCCGTCCCCGGACGGATTTGTAGCCATTGGGTCGCCCGACGAGCCGTGGCCGTCCGCCTAGGATCAATCACAATCACCTGCTGGACTTGGCCCAGGATCCGATTGACCACATCCCCGCCAATGCCTTGAACAGAACCAATTTCCGTCACATTGCAACCCCAAAGCATCAAGCACGCTGGCGTCTGGCCGCCAAAGCCGTAGTAGTCCGACATCGGCGGCATCAGACTCCCCGTTGTAAACAGACTCGCCAGCGCCCGGGGCGTCATACAGTTGTGGGCGACACCGGTAAAATTGGGCGTTCCAAAGGCGTTGGCGAAGCGATTGGTGAAATCTGTGTAAGGTCTTCCCGTCCCCTGGGTCAGAGCAAAGTATTCCGCCCCGCTTTCCTGCTTGATGGCGCTGAGGCGCGCCGCCATCTCATCTAGGGCGTCATCCCAGGAGATACGTTCCCACCGGTTTTCTCCTCGCTCACCCACACGACGCAGCGGATAGCGCAGGCGGTCTGGGTGATAGAGCAGCTCAGGGGACGCCGCCCCCTTGGGACAGATGCCCCCCAAAAGGCTGTCTGGATCTCTGCAGACTTTCACGACGCGATCGCCCTCAAGCTGCACCAAAACCTGATGGACGCCATGGCACATTCGACAAGCGGAGCGAATGGTTTGGGTGGATGAATTAGGCATGACGTTAGATTCCTTTCCTGTCCTATACAAGCGTTGGCAATGGAACTGACCAAGGCTAAATGTTTTTTGCCGTTTGACTCGTCTGACTCGTCTGACTCTAACTCCCATCCAGTTCAGCCGTAACAGCGCAAGACAATCTTCCCCTTCACGGCTCCGTGTCCCAGCAACTCGTGAGCGTGTCGGACTTCAACGAGGGGGATTCGCTCTGCAATGATGGGTTTGATCTGCTCCTGGCTAAGCAGTTCTATCAAAATGCGTAAATCTTCTCTATACCACGCTGGTTTGAGCCTTTTCAGCGTCTGAATGCTATATACGGTGATTCGCTTCTTGTCAGGAATTAGAGCAGCGCCCGCCATGCAGAGGGCAGGAATTGCAAAGCCCCGGAGTCGACTCCGTCGCCTGGTTAACATGCCGCCGCGCAATGTAGAGGTAAACCCATAGGCGACCACCCTGCCGTCAGTTCGCAGCGCTTTGTAGGAACGCCAAAGGTGAGTCCCGCCGATGCCATCAAAAACAACGTCTACCCCGTTCCCTGTGAGGCGCAGGATTTCTTCTACGAAATCGACTTGTCTGTAATCTATGGGAGTTGCGCCCAAACTGGATACCAGCTCATGGTTGCGGCTGGAAGCGGTGCCATACATCTCGAGTTCCGCCAGTCTCCCTAATTGGAGCAGAGCCGTGCCGACCCCGCCAGTGGCGGCGTGAATTAACACTCGCTGACCCGACGCCGCTTGAACAGAGCGATGCATCATTTGGTAGGCAGTGACATAGTTCATAACCAAGCAGATCGCTTCCGCCGGATCTACCTCTGGAGGGACAGCAATCAGTTCCGTTTGGGGTAAACAAATGAACTCGGCATACCCCCCTGTCACGGGGAGCGCGGCGACCCTCTGGTCCACTTTGAACCCAAATGCATCATCCCCCAATTTGTCCACCACGCCGACCAAATCCCATCCCGGTGTGAATGGTTGGTGCGGTGTCTCAGGGTGAACGCCCTCGCGCATCAGCATATCTGCATAAGAAACCCCCGCGGACAGTATCCTCACCCGCACCTCGCCCCGCTTCGGTTCCGGAAGTTCATCCTCAACAATCTGCAAAACCTCTGGCCCGCCTAGCCTGTCAATAAGCACACGCTTGTATTTCATCCTATCCCTGTTGAAATTCTTTGTAGGCGACATTCACGCGTCGAGAACTTCTCTGTCTGATTAGTCTGGATAGTTAAAGTGGACAGAGATCTGGGTATCAGGACGAAAACTATGTTTGATCGGGCACATTCCTGAAGCCCTTTCCAACTTGACGCGATCCGCCTCAGAAAATTTTCTTGGCATGGTAAACGTTAAATCGATCGCCCCGATATGCTTATCTGGTTTATCCGTCATCGAGATTTCTGTGTCCACTTGGGTGTCTGAGATGTCCAATTTATCTCGCAGAGCCACGACTCCCATCGAAAAAAGCATACAGCTGACTAAGCCTGCGCCTACCAGTTCCGTAGCCGACAATTCTTCACCCTTGCCCCCCGTGGCGGAACAGTCAGAAGCTACCGTTTTTCCATGGGTTGCTTGCAACGTCGTGCAATGCTGAGTCCCATCGTAAGTCGTTCGCAGCTTACTCATCATTACCTCCTGTTCTCATGAGAGAAAACAATGCTCCCGCCGGTCCAAAATTTAGTTATCCTACGCTTCGTTTTCTAAATCTTTTGCCCCACCCCCTTGTTGACCGTCAGGGGAGCCATAGTTACACGTTAGTAGGGAATTTTGAAAAACTTGTGAAGGATTGAAGGTTAAATCAGGCTTAAATTTACCCTATATGAACCAAATATTGCGGTAAATCCAAGTGCAAAGCAAATATAGCACCATGGACTGTCAAAGCTTCTCTCTGACTCAATCTATCGCTCTATGTCGGCAGATTGTGGCCAAATATGATCGAACCTTTTACCTGGGGTCTCTGCTGATGCCACTACCCAAACGGCAAGCAATGTGGGCAATTTATGCCTGGTTCCGGCAAAAGGATGAATTCATAGATGGCATAGAGGCTCAGACGATTAAACAAATGATGTTGAATAGATGGTTTGATCAGATGGAAGCCCTGTTTTCCTCGGGGAGCCCCGCCACACCCACTGATATTGCCCTAATCGAAACCATTCAACGCTATCACCTACCGATGGAGCCCTTTCGAGATATGCTCATGGGTCAGCGAATGGATTTAGAGAGCCATCGCTATCAGACCTGGGAGGATTTACGTCTGTATTGTTATCGCGTCGCTGGCGCTGTCGGGCTTGCATCTGCCCCAATCATAGGCTCTGTTACCGGTGAAGATGCAACAGAAGCCTTAGTGACGCTAGGGATTGCCATGCAGTTGACTAATATATTGCAGGATATCGGGGGGGATGCGCGACGTGGCCGAATTTATCTCCCACTTGAGGATTTGAAACACTTCAATTACTCAGAGCAGGATTTATTCAAATCCGTCATTGACCAGCGGTGGATTGCGTTGATGGACTATGAAATTCAGCGGGGACGATATCTCTACGTCCAAGCAGAACAAGGGATTGCTAGTTTACAACGAAATGTTCTCTGGCCTATGTGGGTGGCTTTAATACTGTATCGTCAAGACTTGAGGGCGATTGAACGAAATCATTATCAGGTTTTTGGCGATCGCCCCCACGTTCCTTCCTGGTGGAAAGCCGAAGCCCTATTGATGGCTTGGTGGAAGTCATTTAACTAGCGACCGGTCAGATGATGAAATTGCTACACTGATATTGAGTAGATACTATTCCCTACGAAGACACCAGCGTTTTCTTAGTTGCTTTCACCTTGCCCTACAGGGATCGGCGACTGTACGCCATGGCTGCAGCGCGTTCATATCCCGCGCGCCCATACGACAGTATCATGATGGCTGGTGTTGAGCGGTGGATAATGACGCATCAGCAAGGAGAGAGGTCATGCCTATCTTTCTAGAGCCGCAAGAGGTTATTGCTGACCTTGAGAACTTCAATTCGGTCTTGATTGTTTCATGTCCCATCTGCCCACAGATGAGCCTGGCAATGCAGCAGAAGAGGCCCTTCCTTGAGTTCTTCAAACATGGCCTTAAGACGGAGGCATTCGAGGACTACATCAAATCAATTCGAGAGCCGCTTGAGCAACGTGGTATTCGAACCGGTGTGTACACTACGTTCGCGCCTTCTCCATTGATGTGCCTTTGGACGGAGGGGCAGCGTAGTCGTTTTTTGAAGCGCGCCAAAGACTATGAGGCGGTACTCGTGTTGGGATGTCACTCCGCCGCATACACCGTGGAAGACGCCCTCAAAGATACTGATTGCAAAGTCTTTCAGGGTATGAGGATGAAGGGGCTGACAAACGCAACCATGAGGTTCGAGTTTCCTCTGAAGGTGAAACTCGAGATGCATCCTTTGCGCAAGGAACCCAAGAGTCAGCGGCAGGAGGATTTCGTTGGCGCAGCGAGGGAACGCGAGAAGGATGCGTCAAGTGTGAGCAGCCTCAAAGCTGCCGGGTCGCAGTAAGTCGATATAGGTCTCGAGCTGATCGATTGCGGGCGTGGCGACCGACGTTTGACGAGCCAATGCTTGGAATTCACTGGTGAGTCGTTGCATCTCATCCCGGGCGGCATTGGCATGACGGACGATGACCATTTCAAAATGCGGAGTGTTTACCCAACGTCGTAAGAGTGTGACGACAATGGGTTCCGGCAGCCACGCCCAAAGCCTGAGTTTAGCTGGGGTAATGGGAACGCCAAGCGCCCGCAATACCTGGAATCCTTCCCGCATCGCCTGCACCATGAGGTGCAGCGCTTCCGGCGTTTGCGCTAATCGGTAAGCGTCGCCCCCCGCCATATATAACCCGTTGGCGATTGGGCTGATCAGCGCCACGTGGGTTTTCTGCCAGGCGTCTATGTTACGGCTGATCGCCACTGGGAAACCGGCTTGCTTGAACAGACGAGCGGTGTCTCGCAGCCTCGGGGTCATGCGTCCATCCAGCTCACCCAATTGCATCCCCGACCCCACTGTGTAGCGGACGATATGTCCCGCTAACGACCCCGCTGCGCTGGGGAAGCCCAGCAAGAGGCGATCGCGCCCCACCGCCTCTATCCATTCATCGTAGCCAGCGGGATTGTTGACCATAAACATCACAGTAGGCGTCCGTTTATTGGCCGCCAATGTCGGCAAGACTGCCGAAACCTGATTCTTACGCATCACAACCACAATCAGGTCGTAAGCATTTTCCGGGGTTAATTGCTCTACCACGTTGACATGTGTAGTGGTTTGTTCGCCGGTCAATGCCTGTTCTAATACAATGCCGTACTCTCTGATATCGTTAAGGCGCTGTCCTCTGGCCAGAATGGAGACATCCTGACCTGCATTTTTCAATTGCGCGGCATACAGACTGCCGATCACCCCGGCGCCATAGAACAAAATTTTCATAACATTCTCCCTCCCCCTTAATCGACAAGCGGTGAGCTGATTCCTCTCTTAACTGCAAAGGTATGACAAGAGTTTGAGGAAGTTATGAGGACAGATCGGAGTTGTGTTGCAAAAATGCAGCCTTCGCTTGAGTATAAGAGAGGGGTATCAACTTGAGCCGGGACGTTCTAATGGGGCAAGAATACAGGAGACAGAATACAGAATCCAATTCCTGCCTGCCTTCTGCCTTCTGTATTCCTTCTCTACTGGATTATCCCGCTTTAAGTTAAAGCCGATGTTAGGTATTTGAGTATGTCTTCCCTTACCGACCGTCTAACGCATCATCTAACCCAAGTGGCTCGCGATCGCGACCCTTACCTGGCCTCTGTAGGTCATTTTTTTGTTCAGCAATATATCCAACGGCAACTGCAGCAGTGGGGCGCGGTGGAACAACAGACGTTCTCTGTCCAATCTCGCTCCCACTGCAATCTCATTCTCCGCCTACCCCCCGCTCAGCCGGAGCGTCGCTTGAAACCACCCATTCTGGTAGGCGCTCATTACGATGCAGTTGTCGGGTCGCCGGGGGCGGATGACAACGCAACTGGCGTGGCGGCGCTGTTGGAAATGGCCAGGCTGCTGACCGAACAGCCGCCGCGATCGCCCGTCCACCTTGTCGCCTTCGATTTAGAGGAATATGGTCTCCTGGGCAGCCGCCACTACGCCGACCAGCTCAAACAGCAGAAGCAACCCCTCCGCTTGATGATCTCACTGGAAATGCTGGGCTATCGAGACCCCACCCCTGATTCTCAACAGTACCCCCCCGGCTTGAAATACTTTTATCCCAATCGCGGAGATTTCCTGGGCCTAATTGGCAATTGGCGCGCTATCCCTGACTTAATTCGGCTCTGTCGGACTATTCGCAAGGCTGGGGTTGCTTGCGAGTGGTTGCCTGTCCCCCAAGCCGGTGAGCTTATTCCTGATACCCGCCGCAGCGATCACGCTCCCTTCTGGGATCAAGGCTATCGCTCCCTTATGGCCACTGACACCGCCAATCTACGCAATCCCCATTACCATCAACACAGCGACAGCTTGGACACCCTAGATCTCGATTTCCTCACGAGAATTTGCCAGGGATTGGTTAACGGCATTCGACAATTGTGATGACCCTCTTCCCCTACCCCCCTGCTCACCATCAAGGCGTAATCGTCAGACTCAATGCCTGCATTTCTGGAAAATCTCGGTGAATGATTGCGATCGTCTGCGCCTGACTCTCGAGATTCTTCGCCACTAATTGGGCGGACCCATCCCCTTGAGACCCCACCCCCTTACCGCCATAAATCAATGGCTGCAGGGTTGGATGGGACAGTAACCGGTGGAGCTTAGGCGCGGTCAATTGGTCGGGGCAAGCCGGGATCATATGGCGATCAAATTCAGTTTGGGCCCACGTCATCAAGGCGCCGAGCCTTTCCGCTGAGCCTTGTTCAAGAGCTGCGATCGCGGACGGGATTATCTGGGCGTTAATAGCCCCAAGATACTGTTGCACCTGTTGATAAATTGGCGCGTCGGCAAACGGATAGGCTCGATGCAGGTCACTGAGGATTTTTTGCGTATCTTTACGGCCCCCTAAATCGACAATCACTAAATATAACGGCTGTTTGACGGCGACTGCTTCGAGATCGACGCGATCTCCGTCAAAGGTCATCATAATCGGGCGCCCGCCATAAGCACATGCCTGGTCCATCCGGCCGCACTGACTGGGCGTGGTCCGCTCCCCTAAATAGGCCAGCTCCATTTCTTCCCGCACAGTCAACTGCAACTGATAAAGCTGATTGAACGCCCTCGCAATCAACACACAGATCGCCGCACTGGAGGATAACCCCTTTTGGATCGGCAAGTCAGTCAGATAGTTATCCACCTGCAGCCCTGCGATTTCATAGCGGGTCAACATCTGATAGGCTGTGCCCGCTATATAACTGGCGAATCCTCCGTTTTTCGCCTCAGCTAACAACGTCGGGGGATGCATAGGCAACTGGATCGGGTCAGGGCGATCGCTCTTGTTCAGGGCAGCCTGAAACACTAATGCCTGGGGATGGGCTTTAATTACAGCGTGAATCCCTTGATTGGTTCCCACAATTAGGGCGTAGCCCTTTGCAAGGTCAGGATTGACCGATCGATATTTTCCCGCCCAATCACTATGCTCCCCGAACAAACACAAGCGACCCGGCACAAAGATTTTCATCGTTCTCTCCCTAGCACCAGGGGTAGAATAGCGTACTACTCTGTCAATCGACGTTTGTCGGGTGAAAATCCTTTAAAACCCTTGAATAGAGAAGGTATGACGGCCCATCAGAAGTTCCTTGACAGAGCAGTACTATACTTCCGCATTCTTTAAAATTTTTGGGGCAAATGAACGATAGACAATAGTGCTTGCGGTGTAAGCTGATGATTACAGCCGTCATGATCCAAACATGACATTTATCCGATGTGGACTCACCCCTCAGATCGATACCATGCAACTGTCGGACTGAGGAGGCGGCAAGATATCACAGGGTTGCTTACGCTGTTAACGCTCTCACTAATGATTGCTTGGCGCTTCCCCAATGCATATCTCTTAAGCAACCAACGTATTGATCACTGGGTAGGTGACGAGGTTAGTCAGCCTGCTATTTAAATTTTTTTTGCACTTATCTATGTCGAAAAGAACCTATGAATATGCGAAGCGTTTTATTTTGCGGTCTGGTTACTTGCGTTCTCGGTTCAATGCTGGGATTGGCTGTAGCGGAAATAAATAGCGGCGATCGCAACCCACAATCCCATCTTCATTACTCAATTGCGGGCGCTGCAATCGGCTTGATTATGGGTTTCGCCCAAGAAGCAATCCGGCAGAACGCGCAAGCAACAATGGACGAAGAGGATACGCCCACCTTCTAAGCAGAGCAACCAATCCAGGACTTTCCTACATCATCTCAGTGCAGTAGTGGTCTGACACAGCTAAAATGAGGCAGTAACGCACCCTTGTTTTGGGAATGAAGTCGTTAGCCGGATTACCTTTTTAACCGACGAAGCCTCAGCCTACGCTACCCATGAAAGTCAGTTTCGCCTAATCTACACAATTTATCTTGCCACTGTCACACAAAGTCGGCAGCTCCTCACGAATGCGATAATGCGTATCATTCACTGTTCTCATGTGACGGACAACACTCCTGTGCGGCTTGAACTCAATATCAACAATGCCTTTATTGGACGCGCTATTCCGCCCAACTGCCTCAGGATCGCCATCCATATAATTAAACCAATGTATGCCAACCGAGCCAGAATTTCTCAAAACACTAAAAGAGAAGTTCTGGTAAAATCGACCTCGCTGCCACTGATGGGGAACAATCCACCCCGCCCCTCCACAATTCGGCATAAGATCCCCATTGGGTAAAACCGCATCTTTGGCTTTCACATAGAATTCAGAAATCAGAAAAGGCCTTCTTTGACCGCTCAATCCACTGAATGTCACCCACGAGTTCATCAGATCCTGGCTAGGCGTCCAAGAGTGGTATAGATTAATCGATATGACATCGACATGGGGCGCTGCAGCCTCAAAAAGATCCGATCGCGCTAAATCCTGTTTACAAAAATCATCGCTCGACAACAGACAGTTGTGCTTGAAAAACCGCGAGCCCAGCAGCAAATGATTGGGGTCCCGTGATCGAAACGCTGTAGATGTGAGAGAGAAATAGTCATCAACGACTTTCATTAAAAAATCTTGTCTCACGCGTTCGGTTTTCTTCCCCCCTTCTCTGTGAGCCAGAAGGTTACTCCTGATACCACTACGCACGTTCGGGTCACTCACATGATTTTTTAGCCAGTCATCTGCGACTTTATACGGCGCTTCCTCGGGATCCATCCGCAAGAAGACATCGATCAAATCCCGCGAAAAGGGTATTTCATTATCGAGGAAAAAGCCAAGAATACGGCTGTCATTGATAACATCATCTGTCAGTTTCGAATCCAATCGCCGTGAGACAAAGTCCTCAAAAGATTCTACTGCGCCGTTTTCCAAGTCTCTATAGAGCAAGGCGATCTGGATATCTTTTTCGGTTACCAGCTCCTCACCAGTCTGTCGCCGAGTATTTATCCCATCGACCAGACGGGTTAAGTAATCTCTATTGGTTCGTTTGAATTGCCAATAGTTTTTTAGCAGTTGCAGATTAGGTGTTCTGACTAAGGGGCTTTCCCCACGGGTGCCGCTTTGTGAGGTCGCACCTGTAGGATCGAGGTCCTCATGAGACCAACTTCCCATCGTGTTGAAACCATGATTTTTCAGGAAATGGGTGGTATGAGCCCCCCAATTCAGAATCTTTTCTTCCTCGGACTGACCTGCGTATTTGTTATTAAACGCGTTAATTGTGGCGGCGCCATCTTGGGTCGGTCGAACTGAGTTAACCCCCAGCGAATAGAATGGATGCCCAGATGGATCAACAAAAGTAAATTTGCCCTCGTGTTCCGTTACCTGAAAAAATCCAGAGGAATTAGGTATTGTATACCGAGAATCCCCCATGTAAGCACTATCGGGATTGTTCTTAGGGAAGCCACTCCGGTAACTATCTGTTGTTACCAACGAATTAAAGTGGCCAGAAGATTGAGGCCAAGTATTCACCGTCGGGCAATTATCTTTTCCACTTGATGGATGATGCTTCCATGCGGGAATAGAGATTTCTTTAAATAGCGTTGAGTAATTCGACTTAGAAGAATTAAACCCTAGTTCGGAAATTCTTGGCTGCTTGTCGATAACACCGGAAAAAAGAGCCGAATTCTCCAGGGTGAGGGAGGATGTCCCGACTGCTGAAAAGCTCCTGAGTAGATTATCTTCACTGTAAGAATTTCCAGCTTGAGGGGCGGTTGTAAATGAATTTGGTAAAAAGCCAGCATGAGCGGGTGGACTCAAAGGACCGACGAGGGGGGCAAGGGGGGACCAGTTGACGTGGTCGACCGCATTTAAGGCGTCACGGTTGGTAACGAAAGAGATAGCTTTGGCTTCAGGGGCAATCACACTCAAACCCAATACCATCCCCATGAGCACGGCAGGCTTTATCGCAGGCGTCAGTAAGTGAGACCCAGCGGACAAGGCTCGAGATTGTTTTACCATAATGGTGGCAATATTCTTAAGGAACATCTTTTCAGGAGCTACTCATAGACTAATTTGGATGAGATATTGTGGAGACAAAAAATCGAGACTTTACAACAATATTGTTGTGGCTTTATCGGAAATTGTTAAGATGTCATGCCCCTTGAGCAATGAGTCAGTTAGGAAGAAAGTCATTCATCAGTCCAAGATTTGTCCTACTTCATAATTCCACTCCAGCTTCAACTGCTCCTGCAACACGACTAAGAGCTGCTCCGGATCAATCGGTTTGGGTAAAAAGGCAGAACAGCCGAAAGATAAGCTGGCCTCTTGCACCGTCTCACTATGATTGGCGGACGTCATTACAATTGGGGTGTCTTTGAACTGCGGCATGCGACGCAATTCTCCCACCAGCGTTGCGGCCGATTTCACCGGCATGAAAAAATCAGTAACCACGGCGTCGGGCTGGGTCTGGGTCGCGAGTTCTAGCCCCCGCATTCCGTTCTCCGCCAAAGTCACTTCAAAGCCGATGGGCCGCAGCATATCTTGCAAAACCAATCGGTTGGTTTCATTGTCATCGACCACTAAAATCTTCCGCCGCTCTCCTCGATAGCCTATTATCTGCATCAACATTTCAGGCTTCTCTTCAGCGTCCTCTTCTGAAAAGTTTGAGCCCGGGATAACAATCGTAAACCCAAACGTTGACCCCTGGCCCACCTGGCTTTTAACCTCTAATTCTCCCCCCAATAATTCCACGATGCGTCGACTAATGGGTAAGCCTAGGCCAGTTCCCTCTGAGCGAGATTCGATCTTTCCCACCTGTTCAAATGGGCGAAAGATCGTTTTGAGATGCTCGTCGCTGATACCGCCCCCCGTATCAATCACCTCAAATTGGATCGCCTGCTGTAAGCTCGTGTTGGCTGTACTTGGGCCTTCTTCCCCCACCCGGCTGACCCGCAACGTGACGTGACCGCGTTCCGTGAATTTGACCGCATTCCCCAGCAGATTGAGCAAGACTTGCCGCAATCGTTTTTCATCCGTATAAACACGACTCGGTAAAGCGCCCTGCCGCAAGAGTTGGAGGCTTAAGCCCTTTTCCTCTGAGCGGAGGCGGATAACACCAATAATTTCATCAAGGAACTTGCTGAAGCTGAACTCGCGGGGATAGAGTTCCATTTTGCGGGCTTCGATTTTGGTAAAGTCCAAAACATCATTAATCAGAGTCAGCAGATAGGCT
Source organism: Leptolyngbyaceae cyanobacterium MO_188.B28 (assembly GCA_030065175.1). GTDB lineage: Bacteria > Cyanobacteriota > Cyanobacteriia > Phormidesmidales > Phormidesmidaceae > JAKSDM01. Next base: position 14,558 of record JASJDH010000184.1, read on the forward strand.
CCGCTTTGTTGAATGATGCGCAAGCCCAAGATTTGTTGGTCCCGCTGTTGGGGGGTAACCGGGGTGTCAGATTTGGGATAATCGCGACGCAGTACCTTGGCATAGCCGAGAATTCCATTGAGCGGGGTGCGTAATTCATGACTCATATTGGCGAGAAAGTCGCTTTTGGCTTCGTTGGCTACCTCGGCTTTTTCCTTCGCCGCCGCCAATTCAGCCGTGCGTTCTTCTACCCGTTGCTCCAAAGTTTCGAAGGAGATTTTGAGCTGGCGAGCCATGTGATTAAACGATTCCGCCAATTCGCCCACCTCCCGAATGCTTCGGACTTGGACGGCTTGATTTAACTCGCCGTTTGCGATCGCTTTAGACACCTGATTCAATTGCACGATGGGTTGACTAATCCAATGGCAGATGATCAAAATGACGCCTGCCGCCAATATCGAGGCGCCTAAGATCAAGAGGATGGTTGTGCGTGTATTGGCGTCAATTTGACCCGTGAAATCGGATTCAGGTACGACGACCCCAATGATCCAGTCAATGCCGAACTCATCGGAAAAGGGGGTTATTTGGAGAAAATACGGTTTTCCCTCAAAGGGGAATTGGAGTTGAACTGAAGCGGTTGCTAAATTGTGGTTGGAATTGTCGAAATTGTTGGAATTTTCATAGTACTGGGCTAATTGCTGCGCCGCCGCCTGAGTCACCGGATCCGAGCTGTCGACTGCAGCGACCCGTTTGGGACGGCTGCTTTTTGAGGTATGGGCAAAGGCGAGTTCTAGGGTGGAACTCGCCACCAATAGGTGTGATGATCGCTCTATAATGAACGTTTGGCCCGACTGACCAATTTTGAGTTCACTTAAGAAGTGATTGACGTCTTCTAGGAAGACATCCACCCCGGCTACGCCCACTCGTAGTTTGTCAGTGTTAAAGACGGGTAGACTCGCCGTAATGACAGGGGAATTGGTGTCAAAATCGAGATAGATGTTGCTCCAAGTCGGGCCATTTGCTCGAATCGCTGCTTTATACCAACCTCGGTCAGTGGGTCTGAAAGGCTCGCTCCCTTTTTCCATGACCTGGAGCTTCTGAGTATCAGGATTATCCTGGTAGTAAACTCGCAGATAGTCGCTCGATTTTCCGCTGTATTGCAAACTTAATGGACTGTTGGGATGAACGACAAAGGCGCCAATGAATTCATCTTTTTGGTCGCCGTAATAAATTCCGCTTAAGGATTCATAAAATGACATGTGTTCAGCAAAAAACCGCATGTCTTGGCGCTCGAAGGCCTGGATTTGTTTTCTACGAACTGCATCCGCAGTGATTTTGTTAATTGTGTGAGGGTTTGCTAGGAAAGTGGCCAGACGTTGTTGAACCCGAGCGGTGGTTTCGGTGCTCAGCTGGTTGATCAGATCATCGATCGCTCGATGTCCATTTCGGAAGGAAAGATACCCAACTAGTCCCACGGCAGCAAACATTTGCAGCATAAATGGAACGATCAAAAGAGTCCGCAGAGAAAACTTTCTTGAAAACATTGAAAGCCGTGGAAACCTAAGGGGGACGGGAGCAAACAAAACAATCAACTAAACAAACGAGCCTATCGGAACCTACTCAGCCAGATTTAGAGGCTCTACTTGTAATCGCCTCGAAC
>JASJDH010000185.1 GCA_030065175.1 Leptolyngbyaceae cyanobacterium MO_188.B28
CCATCGCAGGCGTAGGCTAAGGAGGCTTGGCCAGTCCCTAGAAGTCTCGTTGTAGTGTTAGGGACCGGGTCTCTTTAGGGACCGGGTCTCTTTAAGAGACCCGGTCCCTGGAAGCCCATCTCCCATTTCCGGGATCTCCACCGGAGCCTGTTCCGCTTCAATGACAGGCTCAACAGCTCGATTTAATTCCTTATAGGTCAATTGCGAGATGCGGCGAATCAACTCTCTCGCCCGACCATCATTGTGGGGCCGTTGGATTAGGGTTGCGATCGCATAGCGTTTGCCATTAGGAACATCCACCAACGCCATATCCCCTAACACAGTACCAATATCCCCCGTCTTATTCGCCACAATCGCGCCCCTAGCCAACCCTGACGGAATTAGCGTGCGGGTGCGGGTGCGTTGCATGATCGATAACAGACGATCTCGAGACCGTAAGCTCAGCAGATCGCCGCGATTAACCAACTCCATCAGGCTAGCCAAATCACGGGTGCTTGTTTTGTTGTTCCCGTCTAAATCAGGTAACGGACTGCGGATCTCGGTGGCGGTTAGCCCCCAACTCCGAAACCGTTGGTTTAACTCATTCGCGCCCCCCAACAGATTGATCATCATATTCGTAGCGGTGTTATCACTATTGATGATCATCTGGGACGCCACTTCCCAAACCGTATACTGAGCGCCCACCGGCTGGGTTTGCATATTCCCGGAACCACCCGCGATGTCGCTAGACTGTAGAGTCATCCCCTGATCCAGCTGAATCAGTCCAGCGTCAACATTTTGGAGGAACGCCACCAGGATTGGCGTCTTAATCGTACTAGCAGCGGATATGGGCTCGCTCCCCGCCACATCCACATAATTGCCCGTGTCCAAATCCAACACAAAAACGGACTGACTCAACCCCGGCGTCATGGTCACTAACTGTTCGATGTCCTGCTTCAGATAGACCAACTCATCCGCCAAGGGCAGCGTCAGATCAAGCAATGACTGACGACCTCTAGAGGAGGTTCTCAAGCCAGAGAGGGCCGCCTGACCGCCCGTGATTTGAGAGGCGGTTATAGGTTGGGTATCCGCTTCGGGCCTCAAAATCGACAGTAGAGTGCCCGCAATGGCGGCGACGCCAACGCCTAAAATCAAAATTCTAATGACATAGAGTATGGGCTGCGGCGCAGATTGTTTGGGCCGACGGGGGACCTGGGGGGGACGGCGATCGCGCGATCGCCGCCGCGTCTCCGATGGCGGCCACACCTGCTGCTTAGGACGAATCGGCGTTACTTTACTAGAACCGCCAGAGGGAGGGGGACCCGGTCGTTGTTCTGAAGGCGAAGAGGGACGCAATTGATTCACATTGGGGGGAACAATGGCGGTTTGTCGAGGAAAATGGCTGGGGCGAGAAACCGTAAAAGAGGCGGTTTTGTTCGCCGATGGGCTGGTTGGGAACTGTGGGGGTTGAGGCTCACGTCGAACATCTGGAGAAGATTCGACAGGGGGCGTGGGTTCCGCCGGAGAATATCGATGCCGCCGCTGCGGAGTAGGCAGCCTTGAGGAATAAGAGGAATAAGTAGATGGACTCTTTAGCCAGCGAGACAAATCAAAATTTGGCTGGCTCGCTGAGGAACTGGCTGAATTCTCTCTTGGGTTACTATCGGCAGAGGCTGAAAATGAGGCGTGCTGCGAAACTGACTGGGGATCGCGCCAGCTGTCCTGCTTGACAGTATCCGTCGAATGGGAGGGGGAAGACTCCGAAGAGGAGTTCAGAAAAGGATTAGACGGCTGTCGTCGATTGAAATGGCTAGCAGCTTTGGAGCGATCGCCATAGTCTGACATAACTCGAACCTCTGATGAAGATACTCCTGAACACCGGGAGTCGATGAACGTTACTGAACCGCTGAGTCGGCAGAGGATTGGACCGCTGAGTCCAGCGCCCATTCCACTTGCCGTAGAATACCCCTTAGCATAGCGACCTCTTGCTCAGAAGGCGCTGCTCGATGTAGAAGCCGCCTGAATTTCTCCATTCGGCTTTCTGCGGTATGGGGGTAAAGATAGCCGATTTTGAGCAAGATTGCTTCCAAGTGTTGATAATATCCCTCTAAATGTTCCAAATCAGCGGTTAAAGAATGTTTATCCGGTGTTTGCGGTTCCGATTTTGAGGTTGATAATCCCGATTCGGGAGGGTTCAGCGCAGTCTCAAATATGGAGCCCTGGGCGCTGCGATAGAGCACATAAGCGCAAACCGCCACCGCCTGGGCCAAATTTAAGGAGGGGTAGACAGGGTTAGCCGGAATTTGGATAAACCGTTGGGCGTAATTCAACTCTCGACTACTCAGGCCCCGGTCCTCAGGCCCAAAAATCAGGGCGGATTGGAATTGGATAGGGCGATCGCTCTGCTCATTTTCTGTGGCGTTACTCAATAGCCAGGGCAATGCGTCCTCTGGCGTCTCTAGACGAGTTTCTGGCGTTCGGAGGCGAGCAGTGGTGGCCATCGCCCGCTGACATCCTTGCAGAGCGTCCGGGATTATGGCGACCGTCTGGGCGGATTCCAGCAACTCTACCCCATGCACCGCCATCTGTCGCGCTTCGGCTCCCAGGGGATCGCACTGAGGATTGACCAACACTAACCGCCGCAACCCCATATTCTTCATTACCCGCGCAACTGAACCGATATTCAGGGGACCTGCGGGTTCAACCAGGACAATACGAACATTTTCAAGTTGTGAGTTGGGCATTAATGAAACCTAGCCTCTTTGTCTTCGGATATCGGCCAGTTCTTCCAAAATATGGCGGTTCTCTACCTGGAGCCCTCGAACTTCAGCCTGCATCTCTTCCATATGCTGCTGCATTTCTTCTATATGCTGGCTGTTTATGGCGATCATTGAGACAACATCACTAATGTTAGCGGCTAAATCGGTTTGAGCTTGCCGCTGCTGGGTTGCTAATTGCTGAATGGCCAAAAGCGTCGTTTCCGCTAAGGTCTCTAGTCTGTCGAGGCGATCGCCATTAGGGTGATTCATCAGTGATTTTCAGGGAACTTCCAGCTGTTTATAGGAGTCTACAAGGGTATAGCGGCGATATCTACCGATCTCTTACGACCTCAAGATAAAGCTCAGGGTTACGAGGTTTACTAGAATACCCCTCAACAGCGATGAATGCGAAATCGTAATCCTTCATCATCAGGGTAAATCCAATCTGAAGGCATATCCCAGAGGGATAGAGATAACGCTTCAATTACCCAATCATAACGAGATGGGTAAAGTTTCAACCCCTATCAAGACTCTAAAATATGTTTACTATCTACACTATCAATGTTGTGGGCGAAGAGCCCTTGCCGGCAGCCAGTGAAACCCTGCCGCGTGTGGGAGAACTGGTAAAGGTGGATAACACCAAACTCTATCTTGTTCGCCACGTCGTTCATACCCCGAACCCAAAAAGTGGGAACGCTATCCCCCCCATGGTGCTTTGTGAGCCCAGCCCATCAGGAGAGTACGCGGCTCAAAAGTGGAATCTGCTGGACCCGAATCAGAAAACATCCCAATAACTGGGTAGGGCGGTAAATTTTTGTCCTGGTTTTAGCTTTGGGGTAGGCGGTAGGCGATCCGTACTCATTATGAGTATGATTTAATTATGGGCAATTAAAGGTTAGATCGCCATGGTCAGGATTGAAGATATTCCCATTAATCATATTCGTCGTCCCCTTTTCCACCAGAACAACCCTGAAAAAGTCAACGCCTTAATGGCGTCCATTAACGAAATTGGCCTTCAAGAACCGATCGATGTTTTGCAGGTAGAGGGCCAATATTACGGATTTTCGGGTTGTCATCGTTATGAAGCCTGCAGACGATTAGGCTTGGAAACGATCCGCTGCCGAGTTCGTCGGGCGCCTAAATCAGTGCTGAAGATGCATTTGGCTTAGATTAGGGGTTTGTCATGGGTCATGGGTGAGGTTACTTTTTGGGACCCCACATCTTTCACCAATCTATGACGCCTCAAAAGGACTCACTTTTGCTCGGTGGAGCAGCTTATCTTTTTGGAAATAGCCGGTGTAGCGAACTTTCACGGGATCTCCAGGTTGGGCGTAGCCTTCCATGAGCTGATGGCGCTGGGGATCATAGGGGATTTCTGAGCCGACGGGGGCGATGGCGCTGACTTCCCAGGCGGTCAGTAAATTTTCCATTGGCCGCAAGAGGGGAAGTAGCCTTGAGGCGGGGATTTGAGGGTTTTGTTGAACGGCGTAGGCGACGGTGGGCCATTGCAGCAGCCAGGATTCTAAGGTTTGTAGGGTGTCTTGCTGGAATTTCTGCTGTAGGCTATCTTCTTGCTGAGCGAATTGGGCTTGAAGCCGCTGGTATTCTTGTTCGAGGGCGGCGATTTTATCGGCGGCTTGTTTGGCTTCCCAATCTGGCGGACTGGCTGCGATCGCGGCTTGGGCCGCCCCCTGTGAAGCTTTTTGATTTTCTGACTCCGTTACTCCAGACGCCTTAGAACTGTCAACTCCAAAGGCGTCCAAAAGATCCGCCAATGTGACGCCTAAAGCTTGACTCAACTTTAGCAACGGCTCTATCCGCATTCGAGCCGCCTGGCCTTGGCGGAGCTGCTTAACCTGCCAATCTGACACCCCCGCTTGTCTACTCAGCGCTGTAAAACTAGAGATTCCGCCCTGCTGCATCAAATGCTGCAAAACGGCAGTGTAGTTTGTATTCGGGGTATTTGTCATTGGTCATTGGTCACTTGTCATTGGTCATTTAATCTAGGAGACCTAACCCTCCAACGTAATCACTGTCAATTCTGGCGGGCAAAATATTCGACCCGGCAAATAGGTGCCTAAGCCGCGATTGACATAGAGCTGATTATTGCCGACTTGGTGCAAGCCCATGGCCCATTCCCAATGCCATACGACTTTGGCGCATTCTTCGCTCATATAGGGAACATGCTTCCTCATCGCTTTCGGGACGAAAGGGCGTATGCGTTGAGCGACAGCGGGGAAGGCGCCGAGTCCAGGAATCACCACTTGCCCGCCATGGGTATGGCCCGATAGCTGTAGGTCAACCCGCCACGGTTGTAATTTTGCGGCGCTATCGGGGTTATGGGACAAGACGATGCGAGGCGTCATGGGGTCTAATGGGTCCATCACGGGGGCGGGCTTGAACTCGCGGGACCAGAAATCAGCCAATCCTACTAGCGGTAATTCTTTTCCTAGCGGATAAGCGATTTGATTCCACAGCACCGGAATATCCACCTGTTCCAGGGCGGCGGTGACAGCCGCGCGGGTTCCCTGGCGAGAATTATCATGGTTGCCTAGCGCTGCGTAGACGCCAAACCCGCTTTGGAGATGCTTCAATTGTCGGGCGAGTTCATGGACGGGTGAAGGATCATCGGTGATCAGATCGCCCGTAAGCACAACCAGATCGGGTTGAATCTCGTTATTGAGTGCGATCGCCTTTGCTAGCATCTGCTCAGATAGCCGCACTCCGTCAAAATGTAAATCGGATAACTGAACCAGTTTTACGCCATTGAGCGATGTGGGCAGGCCAGTAATTCGAATGGTCACCTGCTCAACAGTCAAAGGCCCTGAAAGTAGCCAATGCATATCCAAAAATTAGCATCCTATCAATCTTTGCCAAAGGGAGCAAACGCTTCTCCCACAGGTCAAGGTGAATAGATACCACCGCTTGTTCCCTTTCCCTTGGGGAGAGGGTTAGAGTGGAGGCTTTCTGGAAAAGACACGTTCTACATTAGCCTAGGCTACTAAAATCCCAGGTTCTTTCTGAATCGGGACGATATCTAACCGATCGAGTTGAGCGCAGTACGCCAGGTCTTCGTCTTTATTCAGCCCCAGTAGTCGCTGACCGTGACTCGCATGACGCATTAGCTCCAGGAGTTTATCCTGCCAATGGATATACAGCGTAACGGCTGCAATCAGGGCGTCATTTCCTGCTAGATTCTCCACGGGCGCTCCTATTTCATGGCTAAGGCTATATGCGATCGCCCCTGCACAGACCGTGTCTTCTAGAGAATAGGTTCCTTCCCATCCAGATCCCACCATCCATACGGTTTCTGGTTTGTGATCAAGTAGGAATTTCACTACCGCTTGGCGATTTAATAGCGCTGCGGCAATCACCATCGGCGCCTTCTGAATACGTTGCAGACAGCGGGTGCCATTCGTCGTACTCATAAACAATCGCCGACCTTGGGTGCGCTCAGCGCTATGGTCCAATGGAGAATTACCCAGATCACATCCTTCTACCGGAGCGCCTCCTCGTTCTCCAGCTCGAATACGTTTATCAGCAGGCCACTGCTCACTAACCCGCATCAGTTGATCAATGTCACTGAAAACCTGAATCGCTTCTGCGCCTGCATCAAAGGCTGCGGTCATAGTCGTGGTCGCCCTCAATACATCGATTGCGACTGCGCAATCGGGCATTTGATGGGTCGTAATTTCTTCCGGGGTATGGTAGACAAATAGTCTCACAAACAGTAACAATCAGATTTGCCGACAACTCATTCTACTCAGAGAATGGATCCAAAATAAAAGGTTTATCGACTTTACAGAAAACTTAGAGGAATGAGTGTCTAAGAGCTGACAACTTAAAGCGGAAAACTTTCCCTAAGAGGAAATATCGGAGTGAAGAGTCAGAATCCAACTCCTGGCTGACCTCTGACTCCGATATTCTGTATTCCTTCTCCCCTGGATTAACCCTGCTTATGATGATAAGCCCGTCTAAATGTAATTAGGAATTTATGCTTTTCCGCCCACAAAAGGGGTTCCCCAAAATTCCCAGTTTTCCTTATTGAAGGGCGATCGCCACTTATAGATCAGCTGAGACTCTAATTTCTGACGGGGGCGAGTTTCGGCCGGTGCATGGGGCCAGAAACCAATATTTACCGATACTGGCAAATCATGGGGACGGTGGGCGGAAACATAGTTAAACAAGTATCGCTTACAATCATGCTCGCCTTTCCATCGTTGATTTGACTTAACCGTTTCCCCTACATACAGCAGGATTGGCAGGGTATAGTCGATCACAAAATATAAAGCGGCGACTCCTTGTTCATTCTCTCGCCAGCGCCAAAATTCAGTATTCTGCTGGGGTAAGCTGAAGGGCTCAATTGAGTCTGGGTCTGCCTGGGCTGAGGTCAGGTCAAACAGAGTTCCCTGCTCCAATTTAGGACCGATTTGAACTTGCTGCTGATATCGGAAAATTCTTTCCTTCCAGTTTTGAAGGACGTCGGCGCTTAGCTGCTCCGCTGGCTGCTGATTCTTGAAGGTGGAATATCGGGCTTCCTGCAGAGCAGAATCTGAAAGGAGCCAGGGTTGCTTTTCAGTCGCCATACTCATCCTCCAAGACACAAACCAGAGAACGATAGCAAGATATTGAAGGGCGCTGGCGAAAAATAAGTTTAAATTTTGGGAGAAATCCATTAAATAACCCCAACCAAAAGGCTGGGGCGCTTAACACATAGGTTAGATAAAAATAATTTGCGTAATGCAGGGAAGGGATTTATGCCTTCCATATCAGTCTACAAATTGAACCATAAAGCATGAATAAACCCGGTGTGAAACTTTCCCAAAGACAGAATACTCAGCTCAACTAACCTGCCTATCCTCAAAGGTGGTTAAGTTTTCAGGAATAGAGTGAGTCGTCCGAAAGTAGAGATAGGAAGCCCAAGCCGCCAGGCTTCCCACGAGTAACACGATGATGTCCTTAAACGTGCGCCAATTAAAATCGTAGTCTGAGGTAGCGCTGAAAGAGGTGAAGCGCTGAGAGTCTTCGAGAGAGGGCAAATTAACCCCGAAACGACTCAAGAAATCTTCTAATGGTTCCCCTAAGTTCAATACAAACTCATACAAACTCTCCTTAATTGTCTCCGCCAAAGATTGCTGCGTCCAAGCGGCATTGGGATCCAAGTTTGGAAAAATGCGGGAAGGCGCAATCAGTAGGAAGGGCAATACTTTAACCAGCAGGGGAGCCATAATCAACCCAAAAAGCAAACTGAGGATGCTGATGATATCAAACATGACAGTGTAGACCCCATCATGTTTGTTACTCACGCGCCGACCTAACATCCACAGAAACACGCCTTGAACAATCAAATAAATCCAGACCATATCTCACCTTCTTAAATAAAATTTGCGAGTTTTGATAAGGGTTCGAACGGATCAAATTAGAAGCTCCTATTGGAGACGTTCAAGTTCAAGTGAATTTGGAGCCTAAGCGCCGGGCGTTATTGCCTCCTCCGCCCTGCTAAACGAGATTACAGGTTTCTGATTAAGCATTTAGTTTTGTTGTCAGCTGCTGTAATGCTTCATCTATTGTGGAGGGTCGGTGTATCGTTCACCACGGTCAAGTGGATAGCCAACTGGATGGTTTCTTGATTGTAGGCATCCGTAATATTTTGAAATATTAGCTGACTAATCGATTTGCATATCGCAGGCTGGTGTTTAGGCGCCCAAGAGTTGTGGAGGTCAAAATGACTCAGAATCCCCCAAGCATCCCCCAAGCCGTCGCTCTGGAAACTGCCTGGCGTCTCTATGGGCAGTTACATCAAAACGCCGTGGCGGTTTTTCAGAAATACTTGAGTTTACGCGGTTGGTTGATGGGGCTGTCTATCAGTGCAGCCTTGTTAGCTATTTTGACCTGCACCGTGGGAAGCAGGGCTGAGGCCATGTTTCTCAATCAGGCCCTACGGACTAGTTTGGTGATTGTCGCCATTAGCGGTGTGCTGTTTTTTGTTCTGGGCAATCGATTACAGCAGGGACAATACTGGTTTGTTTTATGGGGTGGGGCCGCTGCTGTTGGCAAAGCAATTTATTGTTATCGCACGCTGCTTCAGCATCAGCCGGAACGCCATCATTGGCTGAATACTCGGATTGCAGACATTCAGCGCCAAATAGTCGAAGCGATCGCAGGCGACTGGGTGCTGATCCCCTACAGTGGGCAGTTCCCTATTGAAGGGGCGCCAGAATCGTTAACGAATGATCCAGGCATGTCTGATTTGCTTGCCGATGATTACCTGCGGTTTCGACTCGCGCCCCAGCTTGATTGGCATCAACAGGAATTGGCGAAACTGAATACCCGACGAACTCAATTACGGCTTTTGATTATTGGGTTGGGGGGACTGAGCGCTCTAGGCCCGGTATTGGGGGGCGGGTTGAGTCTCTGGGTCGCCTTTACTACTGTTCTGGGGGCTGCGTTGCTTTTTTGGTCAGAGGTCTGCCGACTGGATGAGGCGATTCAATCCTCGACTCAATTGGTTCTGGAGCTGACTCTTATCCAGAGCCGTTGGCAAGGGCTCAAGTCTAAGGAAAATATAGGCGCCGCTTTTTTTCAATTAGCGATCGCAACTGAAGAGGTGCTCTGGAGCTTTTACAGCCATCCCGCCATCGCGATGCGTCAAGTTGCAGCTGAATTTAAGGGGCAATCCCATGATCTGTTGAGTCAAGTGATGGGAGATGCTGTTCCAGCAGAGGTTGAGCGAGCGTTGCGGGGGGAGCAAGAGCAGGGTTCGGTGGGGCGGCTGAGGGAAATGGGAGAGATGGGGGAGATGGAGGAGTTAGGAGAAGCAGGGGAAGCAAGGGAAGCAGGGGAAGCAGGGGAAGCAGGGGAAGCAGGGGAAGCAACTGTTGTAGAGATGCAACATGTTGCGTCTTCGGAGAGAGCAGGGGAAGCAGGGGAAGCAGAGGGAGCCACTGTAGGGACGCAACATGTTGCGTCTTCGGAGAGAGCGGGGGAAGCAGGGGGAGTAGGGGAGATAGTAGAAAAAGAAGAGGTGGGGACGCAGGAAGAAGTATTGGTTAAGTCTTTGAGTGAGGGGGATAAGAGAATTGAGGAATCGACGAAGGCTGAGGCGGCGATCGCTTCGGTTTCTAAGGAGCCTGTAAAGCAGCCTCAGCGGGGGGCGCCCCATTCATTTGTGGTCATGCCTTTTGGTCGTAAACAAGATCGGGATGGGAAATGGATCGACTTTGACAGCATTTATCATGATTTGATTCGACCTGCCTTGACGGAGGCTGGATTTGAGGCGTTTCGGGCAGACCAGGAAACGGTCAGCGGCGATATTCTAACGGACATGTTCCAGGAACTCTTGCTGGCGGATCTGGTGATTGCAGATTTGAGTATTGATAACGCCAATGTGTTTTATGAATTAGGCATACGGCACTCGATGCGGAAACGGGGGGTGGTGCATATCCAGTCTGGGCGGAACTACATGCCTTTTGACATTATGAGCGTCCGTACACTGCCCTATCGGTGCAATGGGGAGGGGCGGCCTGATCCGGTTTATCTGAATAAAGATAAAGAGGCGCTGGTTAAAATGATTCAGGCCACCTGGAAATCAGAACGGAACCGGGTTCACAGCCCCATCTTTAATTTGCTTGACGGATTAGTGGAGCCTGATCGAAAAACGCTGCGAACCCCCCAGGCGACTGGATACTGGCAAGAATACACCGACCTACAGGAGCGGATTAACATTGCTCAACGCCAGAAACACATCGGTGATGTCTTATTGCTCACAGAGGAAGCTGTCAATCCGTTAATTAAAGAAGATGTGATTGCAGAGGCCGGCAAAGCGTTGAGCAGCATTGGCAATTCCGCTCTGGCTTTAAAGACCTATCGACAAGGGCTCAAGATTAATCCTGAAAATAATGACTTTCGGTGTGAAGAAGCCCGACATCTGAGCCGTCTGCAACAATCGAACGAGGCCATTGTAAAGTTAGAGCGATTGCTTGAGGATGATCCCGCCCACACCGAGGCAATGGCCTCTTTGGCCCGGATTTATAAGGACTTGTGGAAAAGTAAATGGATTTACATTGAGGATCCGAAAATCCGAATGCAAGAGGCTTATGACGCCTCTCACTTTCTACAAAAATCCATTGAAAGCTATCTGAGGGGATATCGCCTCAATCAAAATAATTATTATCCCGGCATTAATGCATTGACCCTCAGCGCCATCTTGGATCATTTGGCCCAGCTGCTCGGTCCCAGCGGTGATCCAGAAGAAGACGCCTACCGACAACAGTTGCCTGCCCTACAAGGCGCCGTTCAGTTTTGCTTGAACTGCAAGACCAAACTAGATCCTAAAGATTCCTGGGCGGCTGGGTCCCTTGGCGACTTAGCAGTCTGCACGGCTCAAAACCCCAGGCAAGTTGCGATCGCCTATAAAAAAGCGCTCACGGCCCTCTGGCAAAATAAATTCGCCCTAAAGTCAATTCTTGACCAACTCCAGATGTTAGCTTTGTTAGACTTTCGTCCTGAGTATGTGAAGATGGGCATCGACGTCATTGAGGAGGAACTCCAACGGTACGAGAGTCAAGAAATTACGCCGGATGCTGAAGCGGAAGCAGCTCAACAACCCGCCAAAGTCTTTCTCTTTTCGGGGCACATGATTGACGCTCCAGATCGGCCTAAACCTCGCTTTCCCGCTGGCATGGAACCCGAAGCACAACAGAAAATTGAAGCGGTTTTGGATAAATTGGAGGCCCAAGCCAATTGCACCGCCATCACCCCTGGAATTGCTTGCGGCGGCGATATTCTCTTCATCGAAGCGTGCCTAAAGCGCAATATGAAATTGGAGGTCTATCTACCGTTTGATAAAGCAAAATTTGTTCAACAATCCGTTATCCAGGGGGGAAATGACTGGGTAGAGCGGTTCCACGCGATCGCCAACCATCCCAACGTGACGCTCCACATCCAGTCAGATCGACTGGGCCCTGTCCCGGAGGGAGAAAATGTCTACGAGCGCAACAATCGTTGGGCGCTTTATTCAACCTTAATGTACGGCATTGAGCGCACCCGCCTGATTGTTTTGTGGAATGGACAAGACAGCGGCGCTCCCGGCGGCACTGGAGACATGGTGAAACAAGTTCGACAGCTGGGCGGCATTGTTGAGCACATCAACACGACCCAATTCGACTACTGGAAAACCGAAGAGTAGGGCGGCGAAGCAAACAAAAATCAAAATTACCCTCGAGGGTACTGCCTCCCCCTAAGTTAAGCGCTTAGATTAAGTGAGGCGGAAACACATCTGCGATAACACCTGGATTGTTCTCGAGGTGGAGTTTCTGATAACGAAACTTCTAAGATTATTTGATTTTTGTTGTATAAAAAAGGTTCAAAGATTGTGGAATCACGTCGAAATCAAGCATTAAACGTTCGAATTGAAGCTGCAAACCTTGCTTTTAACCGCGAACACCCTGAGCATCTCGCCAATGGTGAAGAAACTCGCTATCAGTTTGACGCCTCCGAAAACACGCCTGAAAGGAGACGGGGAAAGCCTTCTTTGATTGCCAACTACACCAAGGGATTGCCCCATGATGTAGAGGATGGCCTGATCTACAGCTCAGACGATTTTCAGCAGTTTGTCCAGGGAATTGATTCTGGCGATGTCACTGATTTCAGAAACACCCCCCTAGGACCTCCGCCTGCAGGGTTAGAACTCACGGATGACGGCGTTATTCAACTGGTTGGTCAGAGCGCTGTTGGTTCACAAAGCGATGATGATGATGATGATGACGATGACGATGACGGCGGATCTTCCGAATCGTTCTGGGAGTCAGGATTTACGCAAAAGATCGAACAAGATAACGATCGGCAGGTGAGCGCCCGGGCCTGGGAAAGCCAAGCGGCTGGCCTCGCATTCGATCTGGAAGGTCCAGACGCTCAAGCAGTAACCATGCCGCCAGCCCCCGCGCTTGATAGTGAAGAGTTGATCGCAGAAGTGGCGGAAGTCTATGAAATGGCCCTCCTGCGAGATGTCGCCTTTGCTGACTTTACCTCAAATAGCCAGTTCAATACAGCAATCAACCGCTTGAATCAACTGGACTGGTTCAATAACGCTGCATTGTCAGGGCTCACATCAGATGAAGAATCCCGTCGTCGCGGACCGCTGACAGCCCAAACAGCCTTTCGCGGCATCACTCCCGGCGATAATGAAGGCCCCTATCTGTCTCAGTTTCTGTGCCGTGGTTTTCCAGAATTGGGCGGACCCGACTCCGCCTCTGAGGTTGCAACCAATGGGTTAATCCAATATGGAGCCCTGGTGTTTCAGAACAAGGTCCGTTTCGCCACTCCCAACAAAGACTACATGACCACCTGGAAATGGTGGGTTGATGTGCAAAATGGCGCTGATGTACGGGGCCAAGAAACCTACGAAGGCGACACAATTGACAATCGCTATCGGTTTATCGCCACCCCCCGGGATTTAGCCACCTACGTGCATTATGACGCGCTTTATGAAGCCTATCTAAATGCTTGTCTGGCGTTGTTATCCCTAGGGGCGCCCTTTGATCCCGGCATTCCCTTCCAGCAGAACGACTTGATCGACCATCAGCAAGGGTTCGCCCACTTTGGCGGTCCTCACATTTTGTCGCTGGTGACTGAGGTCGCCACCCGGGCGCTGAAGGCTGTGCGATTCCAGAAATTCAATATCCACCGTCGCCTGCGTCCAGAGGCAGTCGGCGGCCGCATCCACCGGCTGAAGAATTTCAATCTCTCCACTGGCGCCAGCAACCTGGAGCCAGCCAAAGCCGTATGCTCTCGCTTGGACCAAATTGGCCTGCTGGAAGCGATTCGCAGCCATAATGCAGACCAAAATAGCATGTTCTCCGATGGACGGGAGCAGGACGCCGAAAAGGATACTAGCTATTTGCTGCCGATGGCGTTTCCTGAAGGGTCTCCCATGCACCCCGCCTACGGCGCCGGACATGCAACGGTCGCTGGCGCCTGCGTCACTATCCTTAAGGCCTTCTTTGACCATACTTATGTGCTGCCGCAGCCCTATGTCCAACCGGCGACGGATGGCAGATCTTTGGTGCAAGTCAATGCGCCAGTTAACCTCACAGTTGAGGGTGAGTTGAACAAGCTTGCCGCCAATATCTCCATCGGCCGAAATTGGGCTGGAGTTCATTACTTCACCGATTACATTGAATCCATTCGACTCGGTGAGAAAATCGCCATTGGCATTTTGGAAGAGCAAAAGCTGACGTTTGGAGAAAATTTCACCATGACTGTGCCCCTATTTGATGGGGGCGCCACGGTGATTTGACGCCGGTGTTGACCGAAATTTTCTGATTGCTGAACGCTGAATCAGTTACATAGCCAACTCAGCAATTTGAGTTGGCTATTTTCTTAAGGCTAGGGATCTGCAGTTAAGTCACATCCCATCCACCTATCCACCCATCCACCCATCCACCCATCCACCCATCCACCCATCCACTGCC
>JASJDH010000186.1 GCA_030065175.1 Leptolyngbyaceae cyanobacterium MO_188.B28
TGAGGGCATAAATCCTCTTTAAGTGCTTTTCGGAGAGACTTTTTTTGTTCTTTGCTAAGAAAGTTGCTGGCTGGCATACTTTGAATATGATAATGCCCCTGTCAGTTTCATAATACGCAATTTAGAGAGCTTTCAGCTTAGGCACTTCAATAGTAACTACTCGTTAAACGCTGCAGGAGTATCAAAATGGGTGAAAATCCCTACAAGCAGAAATTTCTAGCGCTGAATGAACAATTGGCGGCGGCTGGCTACGACGTTCTAACGCGGAAACCCGGGGTGTCCTACAAGGAGCTAGTGGAGAAAGCTGAAGCCATCCTGGCGCAATCGGACGAAAACGCCTCAGAGGATGACAAGCTTTCAGAACAAGACTCTATCAGCTTTGCCTCTCCCCAGGATGTGATTCACGCTGCTTTTGACCCGGGTAATCGCTCCATCTTGTTCTACGACGGCGAGACCAAAGTGGAACTGGCTTCCACCTACAGCCAACTAATCGGCAATCGTGAACCTCAACGGATGAATCTCCAATCTACGCTAATCAACTTGCAATCAAGTGAAGGCTCTCCTGAATTCAACGGTTGGCGATATGTACTCGGGACGGCGGCGCAGAATCAACGAAAGTTCGAGCGCGTGTATAACCGGCCTAAATTTGAAGAGAGTTTGCTGTATTTACTTCCCTGTATCGCAAAGGCCTTTGGAGATCGGGGGGAAATCTCCCTTAACCTACATGTCAACGCCACAGAAGCGGATGTGAATGAATCGACTCTGAAACAAAAACTCTTGGGGACAACCTGTTTCCATTATGATGGCCGCGATTTCAAATTGAATGTTGAGCAAATAACCGCCTTTGAGGAGGGCTTGGGCGCATTCTTCCTCTATCAAGAGCGGCAGCCTACTGAGACCGGAAAGTTTTACGGCGTGCTTAACTTAGGCGGGGCGACTCTGGATGCGCTGCTGTGCGACCACCAAGGCTATGTGTATCTTGACAATAGTTTTCGCTCTCCCAAGGGCGGGGCGTTTGATCTCTGTATTGAACTGAAAAACACCATCGCCGCCGCCTATGAACAGGCCAGACATATCCCGATTGATTTCTTTATGGACGCCGTCAAGTCTGGCGATTACGTCATCAATGGCGAATATGACTTCACTGAGCTGGTTCAACCGACGGTGGACAGTTGGTTCCGCGATCTGTTAGGCAATGTAAAAGCCCAATGGGAAACCTATTTTCACCGCATCGATCGCTATGTCATCACCGGCGGCGGAGCGTATCTGGTTAAGGATAAACTGGCGAGTCTAAATCGTTTTCATCTAGCGGCGGATCCCATTTTTGACAATGTGGTCGGGATTTACGGGAGAGAGAAAATCTAAATGCCTAATATGGATTCGGTCAGGAAGAAGATTGTAGAGAAGCAGCAGCGGCAAAAGGCGGCGGGCGTCAAGGGCTATTGGCAGATGAAAGCGACGATTCGAGAAGATCTCTACGCCATCGTCTTAAATGAGGGCGACAGAACCCACACCGAGAGTCCCAGTGAAGTTGTCAATCGCGCCCTTAGCTTAATGCAGCGTCTGATGGACGCTACTGGCAGCAATACTTTTACAGAAGCGGCTGAGAAAATGATCTATGCTGGCAATCACTATCAGAATGCTTATCCGTCCCCAAGCGCCAGATCAGATTCTCCACTGCCAAGCACCAGACCAGATTTCCCGCCGTCAAATCCTAGACCAAATCCCCCCCCCGTTCAAACTGATAAGTCTGATGCTGAGTCTCAGTTCGAACAGCTGATGAACAGTTAGATAGATTGAGAAAGTTGCAAGTTAGTCAAGACCCTGCCTTTGCCAACTGAACCGGCCATGTAAATTGACAGAGTAACAGAACAGGCTGAGGCTCAAAATATACATTCTCCTATCTGCAGCCTCGAATTTTACGGCAGAGCAAACATCTTTGACAGATGTATTAGCTCCCTATTCTTCCCCACCTATCTGTTTCTTACTTTCTAGCTCTACTGCAAACGATTCCAACTGTGTCTCCAATTGCTCGATGGATGGCAGATTATCTTGCAAGTGCTCTGGCAACTGATGCGTGGTAATAGCGATTGGAGTGGATACATTTCGTAAGGCGTACTCAGCTGTAGCCTTATTCTTTGACCGGCACAGGATAATGCCAATGGTAGACTTATCGTCTGGGTGACGCAGCATATCATCGACCGCCGACACATAGAAATTCATCTTACCGGTATACTCTGGCTTGAATGGTGTCACCTTCAGATCAATAACCACATAGCATCGCAGGTGGACATGGTAAAACAACAAGTCAATGTAGTAGTCTTCACCCCCTACCTCCAAATGATATTGGCTGCCCATAAAAGCAAAACCAACCCCCAACTCGATCAAAAACTCTCGCATTCGCTCAACTAAGGCTTTCTCCAATTCACGTTCTTGGACATCTCGTCTAACTGTCAGAAAATCAAAGTGATACGGGTCTTTAATTAGCTGTTGCGCAAGATCAGATTGTGGAGAGGGTAGAGTTCGTTCAAAATTAGTGATAGCGCCGCCCTGACGCTTATACAGATTGGAATCAATCTGCAGCGCTAAAACATCTCGACTCCAGCCATAATCGATAGCTTGCTGGATGTACCAGGTGCGCTGTTCCAAGTCTTTGACCTTGTCGAGGATAACGCAATTGTGCTTCCAAGGAATTTGTGCACCAAGGTGGTGCACAAATTCCTTATCGGGATAAGCCTCTGCAAAGGCCCTCATATAGAAAAGGTTACGCTGTGAAAACCCTTTGATATCAGGGAACTCCTGCTTCAGATCCTGAGACAGCCTTTTAATTACCTTGCCGCCCCAGCCTTCTGATTGCTGACGGGCTAGAATATCTTGACCAATCTGCCAATACAACAAAACAAGCTCCTTATTAACAGCAATCGCCGCCCGAACTTGAGCTGCTCGAATACGCTGTTTCAGATCATTCAAAAATGGGCATGGTTCAAAAATAGGGGATTTTGGGTAACACTTGCATGACAAAGTGAGCCATCAATTAATGATGACTGGGAGTGCACAATGAAGTCAGATTAAGCTCTTTGGAAGCGAGTGAACCCCAACAGCTCCAGCCAGTGCGGATGGGACTGTCCCGTCATCAACTCCTTGGGACTTTTGTCCACCCGTTCGATCACCTCACTGCGCATGAATCGGCGGTGGTTCAGGAAAAATTGGAGCAGGTTCAGGTAGGGGGAACCCAACGTTCTCCGGAGGAAAAAGTAGTTACGTAAGCGAGAATTGAGATTCTCGACTAGAGAACTGGATCTAGGCGTCTGTTTGAGAGCTTCACCCACTGCCTCCATCAACCAGTGGAACTGACTGGAAAGCTCACAGTGCAACTGGCTCCAACGTTCCCAATAAGCATTAGAGGTGGGCCGCTTTCGGTAGAGCAGGCAAACATCGCGCACCTTTTGCAAGGGCGTCTCAAAGTGTTCAGCAATGTCCGCCAGCTTTTGATCCAGAACCCCAGCAAAGGCCAGTAGCTCATCGCGCTGATTATGCAGTGCTTTCCGCAGAGTGCGAATATTGGGATGTTTCTTACATTCCCGCTGTTTCAGCTCCGCCACGATAAAATCAAACAAGTCTTGACGAACAGCGAGGGGCGGACCCGCCAGTTCAAGCACATCATGGGACATCCATTGCAATAGGGTTTTGAGATCCTTAGCCAGAGGAGTAAGCTCCTTTTCTTGATGCTTGGCATGGACCAGCCTGCTTCTCATCTGTCGAGTGACTCGATGGGTCAGTCTGGCTTTGGCGATCTGCTGCTCTAGCTTGAGTCGCCTAGAAGTCGCCCCTTTGGACTGTCTGGCGAGGCTATTGGCAAGGATCTCAAATTGCTGCTGGATATGGAATACGTCCCCATGGCAAGGAGTCCCAGGCATGGCTGCTGTTTGCCCCGCTCTCAAGGCCATGCCGCCATCGGCGATCGTGTAGTCCGGGTTGAATCCTTGTTTCATCGTTTCCAAGAGATACCAGCCCCAGGTGTCTTCATCTCGGCTCTCCACTCCTTGCAGCAAATAGCAATAAGTGGACGCCGCATCAACCCCGGCTAATACGGGGTGATTCCCCTGATAGATTTCGTCATGGAGGCCGACTTTAATGCCGGATAAGTCTTGGGATTGATTGATGTCAGACGCTTTTGCCGCCGCCGCTTGCAGGCGATTGTGGACGGTCCCGATGCTGATCGGCAGATCAAACAGATCGCGGAACAGTTCGACCACCCCACGATAGGAGCAGTGGCAGATAAGGACCAACGCCAAAATCAGCTGAAACAGCCAGTTTTGAGTGATCGGCAGATAGAAGAGCACCGCTTTATCATCGGTGGACTCAGCAAAGGCTTCGTCCAGAGCCTGATCTGCCTTATGCCGCTGTTGATAGAGAAACTTTCGGCTGACTTGATGTTGTTCTGCCAGGTGGCTGACAGGTTCCGCTTTGGTTAGAACCTGAATCGCTAAATCTTTGCGGATGGAGGGCGGTAGACTGGCGGCGGCTGAGGTAGATGGGCTCATACTAAGCGATCAATGGGGACTGATGACGACAAGCATTCAGACTACCCTAATCGTCCAAAAGTGTTACCCTTGTTTGAACCATGCCCAATTCTGACAATTTCATTCCAGAAGACATGGCTGATTTTGTCACGAATCGTTGCCAAAGGCCGAGTTATGGCGGCTGAGGACAGAGTCGGGGCCACCCCCGTACGGGGCGCGACCGACGACACGAAAACCAACATTGCTGCTGCGGACGTCGGGGACATAGCTGACGCGAGCGGCGGAACGGCAAAGCCCCGGGAAGTCGAGCCAGGAACCGCCGCGTACTACATGTCTCGCTTTTTCATTCTCGTTTAACCAGGTGCTTCCATCCGTTGACGCTTTGTTGTAGTTATCATGCCAGTGGTCCTGACACCACTCAAATACATTCCCATGCATGTCGCACAAGCCAAAAGCGTTGGCTATACCAAAATAGTCTACAGCAGTGGTTTCTTCTCGATATTTTCCTTTGAGGCCTGGTCCGTAAGAGCCATATTCACCAGTTCCTCTATAGTTAACCAGATCGGTTGTAATCGTCTCACCAAAGTGAAAAGGGGTTTCTGTCGTAGCGCGACAGGCGTATTCCCACTCCGCTTCTGTAGGTAACCTATAGCCTCGCTTTGTTTTCTGAGACAGGCGATCACAAAACTCCACCGCCTCGTACCACGATACAGATTCAACCGGACGCTTATCCCCTTTGAAATGTGCAGGGTCTAGCTTGAGTTCTCGATTAACCTGGGGCATTTCCGCCACCAGCCGCCATTGGGCCTGGGTGACTGGATACTCAGCCATAGAGAAAGAGCCCACATTCACCTCGTGCTGAGGGCTTTCCGCCTCTGTTCGTCCCAGTTCATCCTCTGGCGAACCCATGAGGAAGCGGCTGCTGGGAATGAGCATCATACGAAAGGACAACTTCTCGGTGAGTGCTTCATCAAAGCACTGGTTCTGCTCCTGCCGTTTATTGATAGCGATCTTTGGTTGGTGTTCTTGGATACTGGCCATGGGTTTGACTAAAGGTTAACAGTTCGTAAACGTCTATACTGAAAAGCGTTAGTTTTCTTTTTCCAAGGAAAAGAGTTATCTGTTACGGTCTAGAGAGTTCTCGGAGCGCGACAGACGACGCGGAAACCCATATGGTGGAGACGGTTGACGGGCCCATCATAGCCGCGAAAGGCAGAACGGCAAAGCCTCGGAAAGTCGATCCAGGAACCGCCGCGTATTATCCGACTGGATTCTTCATTCTCGCTTAACCAAGCGCTGCCATCCGTGGGCGCTCCCTCATAGCTCTCATGCCAGCTATCCTGACACCACTCAAACACATTGCCATGCATCTCACACAAGCCAAAAGCATTACCAATACCCAAATAGTTTACAGGGGTTGTTTCCTGCCGATACTCTCCCTTCGGTCCTTCGTCATAGATATACTCACCGTTGTAATTAGCTAGTTCTGGGGTTAGGGTTTTGCCGAAGTAGAACGGCGTCTGCTTGCCAGCCCGACAGGCATATTCCCACTCAGCTTCGGTGGGTAACCGATAGGGACGACTCGTGTGGGCAGCAAGGCGATCACAAAATTCAACGGCTTCGTACCAGGATATCTGCTCAACAGGACGGTTATCGCCTGTGAAATGTGAGGGTTCGGGGGCTAGCTTCCGATTAACTTGAGGCAAGGATGCGATCAATCGCCACTGGGCTTGGGTGACAGAGAAACGCCCCATGAAAAAGTTGGAAACTGTCACTTCATGCTGGGGACCTTCGTCTTCTGATCTCTCTGGTTCGGTGTCGGGGGACCCCATCAGGAAGATCCCTCCAGGGATCAGAATCATTTCAAGGGGGATGAGGTCGCCTAAACCTTCAAGGGGTTCGGTGAAGTATTGGGCTGTTGCAGACTGACGGAGAACGGTAAAGGGCGGCATAGGTAGAAGGAAACCGGATTCAGGCAGGATGGATAATTCTGTATTTTGCCCCCTCTTAGTAGGACCAGACAACTCTTCGGTCAACCCTTATCAAGCTTCTGTCCCAGTTTTATTTTCGGATGCCTGTTTCAGCATCGCCGGAGCAGGTCAGGGCTCTTCTTCTAGGTACACTTGACAGATCTCCCACCTGCCAGCTCTGGAACAGAAGAGTACTCGAGACGCGACAGACGACACGAAAACCGATATTGTTGTTGCGGAGGAATTAAAGCTCTGGGAGTTTTATCCAGGTTCTCTTTCTCAAGGACTAATCT
Organism: Leptolyngbyaceae cyanobacterium MO_188.B28; assembly: GCA_030065175.1. GTDB lineage: Bacteria > Cyanobacteriota > Cyanobacteriia > Phormidesmidales > Phormidesmidaceae > JAKSDM01. The sequence continues at coordinate 6,787 of JASJDH010000186.1, forward strand.
TGAGATCTCGGTCCTGACAGTTTCAATCGAATAGGTTCTTGCTCGCTGGATGACCGGCGACACAAGGCGCTACGGGGAAGTACACGGAGAACTTCATCGATTGTCGTTAGACCCGTTGTGACTTTTTCAATCGCGGCCTTGCGAAAATTGAAAAAGTCAATCTTCCGTAGGTAGTGGTGTAGTTTCGTGATACTGCCGTTGTAGATAATCTCCCGAATTGGGTCGTCAATCTCAATTAATTCAGCCACGGCTTCTCGGCCAAAATAGCCGGAATTAAAGCACTTCGGACAACCCCGACCTCGCAGCCAATTAGCACTATTGGCTGCTTTAGAGTCTAATCCAAGTAGACTCAAATCCCTTGATTGAGGGGCATAGGGTTCTGCACAATTGGGACAAACGCGGCGCACCAGACGCTGGGCGATAACGCCCAAAACCGCATCGCTAATCAAGCCTGGATCGGGACCGATATCTTTAATTCGGGGAATCGCTCCCACGGCGTCATTGGTGTGTAATGTGGTGAAAACCAAATGTCCCGTTAGAGCTGCTCTTATGGCTGTCTCAGCCGTCTCGTGATCGCGGACTTCCCCTACCATGACGATATCGGGGTCTTGCCGCAAAATCGCCCTTAGACCGGCGGCAAAGGTCATCCCTGCCGCTTCATTCACCTGAGTTTGGGTAATTCGGGGCAACACATATTCCACTGGATCCTCAACAGTGATCACATTGACATGCTCTGTTGAGATTGACTGCAGGCTGGTATAGAGGGTGCTAGTTTTCCCAGACCCAGTTGGACCAGTGAAAATAATCATGCCTTGGGGTTGCTGCAACCAAGTTTGGTAAATCGGTAAGACCTCAGACGAAAAGCCCAATGTTTCAATCGTGGAAAATGGGTTTTCGCGTGGCAGCAGACGAACCACCGCTTTTTCGCCGCCTACGCATGGCAAGGTGCTCACCCGCATATCCATGTTTAGTTTGGCTTGATTATCCAGGGTGTATTGCTCACCAATCCGGCCATCATGAGGCCGTCGGCTGTCAGAGATATCCATGTCAGCCATCACTTTGAGCGCCACGACAACCCGACGACTGATCTCAAGCGGAAGCATCGTGATGTCTCGCAACACCCCATCAATCCTATATCGAACTCTCAGGCCGTCTGGAGCCGGTTCTAAATGGATATCGCTGGCGCGATGGCGTAAGGCACTAGAGATGATGGTTTTAATCCGCTCAATCTGATCAACTGCTTTAGCCAGGGAAAGTTCAGTGGTTTCGCCAATGTCCTCGACGGCAAGTTCTCCTGTCAGTGGATCCAACAGCGGACTGGCCTGAATGCGACTGGGATCAAAATATCTGGTAAGGTACCAGATCCGGTAGCATTTGGCCGTGATCGGAACAACTTGGATATCGGTGAGGGTACGGTCTCGCAGTTTCTGTAAAGTATCTTCAGATAAGATAATTGGACTGCCCAAGTAGTAGCAGTTCCGCCAAAGTAAAAGAGGAACCACCGGGGGTAGGTTCTGTCCTCGGAAAGCCTGGAAAAACCGAGTACAAACCTCTTGATCGAGCAGCTCGGTATTCAACCTACCCTGTGCATCTTTGAGTAGTTTTAGAGCCTGTTCACAGGTGATTTGTCCCCGTTTGAGTTGCTGCCAGGTAGATTGGAGGGGTGAAGTGATCTGCATTCTCAAGGCCTTAGCTATTCAGCTTATGGGTAGCCAAAGTAGTAATTCGTTTCCCTGCCTCAAATCCGCTTTTGGTCGATAGGAGGTGGATGGGAAAGCTATGTTGTCGTGTATTTTAAGCGATTCTCTCTTGAATTAGCTATTGCCCACTTTTGTTAAAAAGGTTACTACTTTCATAATAAAAAAAAATCAGTAAACTATGTTTAGTTATGACCGTACATACTCCTAGGAGAAGATGGTTTTATGGCGCGACTGGTTGAATTCGATATCAGTGATGGGGAAGCCATCTTGGTGGAGGTTGAAGACGTTGAATCAGAGGAAATTGAACCTGTATCTAAATCTCCGGGGGAGATTGCCGCCAAGGCCAAAAAGACCTTTGCTGAAGCGCTTGATAATTTAGAGCCGATGGCAAGAAGTATTAAGCAGCGGTTGGATGCATTGACTGATCCGGCGGATGAGGTGGAGGTGAAATTTAGCGTCAAGCTGAGTGGCGAAGTAGGCGCGGTGTTGACGAAGGTGGGTGGTGAGGCAACTTACGAAATTACTTTGAAGTGGCAGCACAGTTAAGAATTAATCGCGATGATTACGAGCAGTCGATCGCGCGAATTCTCAATGCAGAAGGTTGTGTGATCGGGACTGGCTTCCTAGTAGCGCCGGGTTATGTATTGACCTGCGCCCATGTGGTGCTTCAAGCAATTGGCATTGACAAGGAGGATTTCACCGCCTGCAAAGGTCAACCTGAGGAGGTTATCAGCCTTGAATTTCATATTCTTAAGCCCCGTGACAAAATTAAAGCTAAAGTTGTAGCTTGGTTGCCCTACAGTGTCAGTGATGGGGATGTGGCGGGACTAAAGCTACTCTCTAAGGAACCCGAAGGGACCAAATCGATTCCGCTTTCGCAAGTTTCGCTTTCGGAAATTCAAATCGATCAGCATTCAGTCTATGGCTTTGGTAAAAGTAAGGATGGCGGCAGATCGGATGCCTATAAGCCCAAAGCAAACGTTGCAGGAGGGCGATACCAGTTTTGTAAGGTAGGCAATCCAGATGACGAAACGATAAAGCCTGGATTTAGTGGCGCTCCCGTTTGGAACGAAGAGCGAGAATGTGTCATCGGCATGGTTGCGACAGCGATAGTGACCAACAAGGAGCAAAAAAGTACAGCCTACGCCATTCCGACAAAAGAATTGCAACCCGTTTTGCAGCAACTGAGTGCGAATCATTTAATAGATCTATTAGAGCAATCCCTCTACCAGAGTGATTGTGACGACGAAAAACAGAAATTCAAGCGAGCGCTCGCCTCAACATTGCGACGGTGCAACCCTAACGGCGATTTGATTGAGGTCGATTGGCGCTTCCAGATCTGCGATTTGGTGGATCTTCCGTCCAGTATTGGTTGGGAAGCGGAAGACCGCCTTACACAGTTTGCCGTACTGCTAGCATGGATGGATGGAACGCCATCGGCAGCCTACAAAAGTCTGAAAACCTGGGTTAGTCAAAGGGGCTTTGATTTTCCCAAATTGTTAGAGAAAACGATAGCTGAGATGAAACAGCAAAATGTTTCATCCAGTACTGTTTGTACCCATGTAATGGTGGAAGTGAATCCCAACGAGCAGGACGAACAGAGTGTGTGGGTTTCAATGTGGTCGATCTCCGAGCGGGAAACCTATGACCCTTTGGATCCGCCATTACCTCGGGTGCAAGGGAAAACCGTAGCGCTCCAAGATCTGCCAGTTTTCATTCACGGTCAGCTTGAACGGCTGGGAGGCGACCCCACGGTTCATGTATTCGTTCCCCTTGATTTACTGGGCTATTCCCTAGATACCTGTGAAATAGATGAGGACGGATTTATCTTGGGTAGCGGGTATTCTCTTGTAATGCGAATGAACCTCAAATTGTCTCCCCTTATAGACCGGGCTTACTATGATCGTTGGCTCCGCAAGTGGGAGAACTTGGAAAAGCAATGGCGAAGTAAAGCCAGTACAGTTCTTAAGCCAATTGTAGATTGCTCCCAGCCTCCGATCAAGCTGGTTAAGACGCTCAAACCTCGGGACGGAGCTATTCTAAGTGAATGCTCGGCTATTGGTAAGCTATTTAGGCTGATTGCCAAAAGAACGGCATTGCCTATTGCCTTGTGGTCTCGGGATAGTCAACTCAATGCTAAGGTCCTGGATATTTTAGATTGCACTATTCAAGAATTACCTGAATGCATTCGTCAAGAACGGGAATCGGCAGAAGGTGAAAAAGGGTTATTGCTGGGGCATCATTTGAGCGTAGTGTGGGAAGATCCAAAAGTTGTCCCCCCCACTATGCAGTTTGACTCGGAGGCTTGCTAAAACGATGAGTGAGGAACCAGCTTCTCCGAAGCCGCTCTTTCAGCCGATCTTCAAGGGTGACGGGAAACTCAATCCCCAGGCGATCTCAAAGTTGCCGCCCCCCCCAACTTGGCGTCGGACCGCTCGCCGTAAGCAAGAACGGGGTGTGACATTTCAGGCTCAACCCAGTGAAATTGAGTTGGTTAACGCAGCGATGTATCTACGGCGACCGCTGCTGGTGACGGGAAAACCGGGAACGGGCAAAACCTCATTAGCCTATGCCATTGCCCGAGAACTTGACTTAGGTGAAGTTTTGTACTGGCCAATTACAACCCGGACAACTCTTAAAGATGGGCTCTATCTTTATGATGCGATCGCCCGCTTACAAGATGTGGGCGATCAGGAGCGCGGTAACTTTGACAATATCGGAAAATACATTCGCCTGGGTCCATTGGGAACGGCTTTAATAGAATCTGATAAGCCGCGCATTCTTATTGTGGATGAAATTGATAAAAGCGACATCGACCTTCCAAACGATTTGCTCTATGTATTCGAGGAAGGCCAGTTTGAGATTCCTGAGCTGGTACGGATTGAGGAAACTAAATCCAGTGTGGAGGTGCTGACTGCTTATCGAGACAAGTCTGAGTTCACTTTTAATGATGGCAAAAAGATCCAAAACGGAAAAACAATAATCGAGGGTGGCCAAGTCACCTGTAGTCAGTTTCCACTGATGATTTTGACCAGCAATGGGGAGAGAGATTTTCCGCCGCCGTTTTTGCGGCGTTGCGTAAGGCTGACAATGGAGGAGCCAAATGCGCAACGCCTTGAAGCAATTGTCAAAGCCCACATGAAGCAGCAATCACAGGAAGATGGTGAAGACGGTGCAGACCTCGTGGCGAGATCGGAGACCCTGATCAAAGCACTCATACAGAAGTTCCTGAAGAAGCGCAGTGATAGCAGCAAAGGAGACCTCGCCACCGACCAACTGTTGAATGCGATGTACCTGATGACGCGAGAGCGGCATCCTGATATCGATAGCCGAGAAGACCTTATAGATCGCTTGTGGAAACATCTGAGCAGCAGCGAAGATCAACAATCGGACAGTTCGCGAAAGCGTTAAAGGACTCCAAACTGGAGTTTGACGGTAGAGACTTGACCGATATGCTCTGGCTGGCTCAATTCATTGAGCCAGGGTCTGGCCTGCTTTCGGAAAATGTCAGCAATTCAAGCAATACTCAGGCACCAAGGATTGAGACTATCCAAATCCCCGAAACACCCATTGATGAAACAACACTAGATCTGTATGCAGACGACCCAACCAAACTGAAGACAGCCCCACATCCAGAAAACCGGCCCACCCACAAACAAAAAGGAATGTCGTTTCCTGTTCCGGCAGCTTCCGCATTGCGGATTCGGCTAGATTTAGCCCGAGCCCTACGTCCTTTGATGCGAAAAGTCCCTTCTAGATTGCGCTACGACTTGGATGAAGATGCAACGGTGACTCAGATTGCCGAAATGCGAGTGTGGATGCCCATGATACGCCCCAGACCAGAACGCTGGCTCGATTTGGATTTGGTGGTGGAAGCTTCGAAGACAACGGTCATTTGGGAACGGGTGATCGCCGAGTTGCAGCATTTGATGGAATATCAGGGTGCATTTCGGATAGTGCGGACCTGGCGTCTAGTCGACCAAGAGCAAGACATCAAATTGTTTCCCCGCTGGAATCAGAGTTCCTCCGAAGCGACTCAATCCGCCGCCATGTCCCAACGCCCCCGTAGCCCCCGTGAACTTGTCGATCCTACGGGGCGGCGGCTAGTGTTATTTTTGACCGATTGCACCTCAGTACTCTGGCGGCGGGGACTGATTCATGCAACCTTATGGCAGTGGTCAGAAGTCCAGCCGGTGACAATTGTCCAAATGTTGCCTGAGCGATTATGGTCGCGGACGGCATTGAGTGATGGACATATTGTCCGCTTGAGTTCCTTCTTGCCGGGGGAGGCCAATGCACGATTGACGGTGGATGGTTTGTCGCTGTTGTCTGATGAGTATGGGTTGGATGAGTTGGATGAGCTGGATGACTCAGATGGGCGAAAGACTGACACCCCGTATGATTTTCGGTTGCTAAAGTTACCAATTGTCACCCTCGATTTCCAGGCTATGCGTCGGTGGGCGCGGATGGTGGCGGGTGTGGGCGATTCACGTACACCCGGGCGAATCTTTGAGTTAGAGTTTGTGCAACAACGGGCGACAGATACTGCCCTGATTCGATCTACATCAATGCGAACTGCACAGCAGCGGGTGGCTCTTTTCCGCTCTACAGCCTCGAAAACAGCGCGACAGTTAGCGAATCTAATGGCTGCAACGCCTGTCAGTCTGCCAGTGATTGACTTGTTACGCGAAGAATTCCGCAGTGAATTTCAAGTAGAAGTCCAGCAGTCCCATGTGGCGGAAGTCTTATTGAGTGGTCTATTACGGCGTTGTGATAGTGAAGAGGGCGAACAGTGTCGCTATGAATTTTGGGGAGATGATTCATCCAACAAAGATGAGCGGGTACGAGATGTTTTGCTAGGGGATGCATCGCTCTCGAATACAATTGCTGTTCTCAATAAACTTTCCGAAGCGATTACTAAAAAAGCTGGAAGAGGGCTTAAAAGTTTTGAAGCGCTGCTTTTTGAGTTACAAACGTCGGACGTGGAATGGCGCGATTCGGTCCTACCATTTGCCAAGATTGGCTTAGATGTGTTGCGTCGCCTTGGAGGGGATTATGCTGCCCTGGCCCGTCGCTACGACCTCAATCAGCTGCCTCCTATTTCTGTGAAAGAAGTCGATACCGATGATTTTCCCATTCCTCCGATCCAAAGGTTGAATTTCACAACAGCCCAGGTTGTTGATACTTCACCTGAAGCTGGAGCTGACCCGGATTTCCCGCCATTACATGTGGCTAAGTTTCAAGTCGCAACCATCACTCTCGATTCTGACCCTGTTGGCACCCCAGAACGTTTTAACTTTGCAGCTGCAACCCTAGAATGCAAGCAAACAGGACTATTCCGCAGACGTATTGAATGGGTGATTAAGCAACGTCAGGTTCAGGGGAGACGATTTGTTGAAACGCTGACAAATGACATTCTGCTTGAAATGATTGCTATCCCTGGCGGTATCTTCCTAATGGGTTCTCCCCCAGATGAGGCAAATCGTTCAAATTCTGAAGGGCCCCAGCATAGGGTTAGAGTATCTGCCTGCTTTATGGGCCGCTATCCCATCACTCAGGCCCAATGGCGATATGTTGCTAATCTACCTCAAGTTAATCGAAAGCTAGCCCCCGAACCCTCACATTTCACAGGCGATAACCGTCCTGTTGAGCAGATATCCTGGTACGAAGCCGTTGAATTTTGTGATCGCCTTGC
>JASJDH010000007.1 GCA_030065175.1 Leptolyngbyaceae cyanobacterium MO_188.B28
ATCACCGTTAACTGCTTAATGGCGTCATCATTGCGTAATTGCTTCAGCATTTCAAAGCCATTCATAACGGGCATCATGATATCGGTCAAGATCAAATCGAAGGGAGTTTGTCTGGCTTTGATTAACGCCTCTTGACCATTTTCCGCCTCAGTCAGCTTAAACCCAATCGGCTTTAGCAAGTCCACCAAAACTGAACGATTTTCCCATCGATCATCTACAACGAGTAGATGACGAGGCGAACCTTCATAGCCTTTGATGGGTTGGCCATGGCTGCTCGAAAGCGGTTGCGCCCAGTTGTCTGCGATTGTCAAGCTGACCTCAAAACTGAACGTACTCCCCACTCCGAGTTGACTTTCGACTTGAATCTGGTTGCCCATCAGCCTGACAATCTTATGACTAATCGCCAATCCTAAGCCTGTTCCTTCCGCATGGCGTTTTTTTTCACCCACTTGCTCAAAGGGGCGAAAGATTTGCTCCAAATCGGCGGCAGATATGCCAACCCCCGTGTCTTTGACTTGAAACCGAATAGAAGCAAGGGGCTGTTTGGGCGTTACTCCAGCTTGTTTAATGGATTCGACCCTGAGGGTGACACCGCCTTTGTCGGTAAATTTGATGGCGTTGCTGAGCAAGTTGATCAGCACCTGCCGCAATCGCTTTTCATCCGCCAGAACACCTATGGGGAGGTCAGCGTCGGGGTGATAAACGAAATCAATTCCTTTTTTGTCAGCCCGGACACGGCAAATTTCCACCACGCCTTGCAAGAAGGAAGGAAGATGGATTTGTTTGTATTCCAGTTCAAGTTTGCGCGCCTCGATCTTGGATAAATCTAAGATGTCATTAATCAGAGTGAGTAAATGGGCGCCGCACTGGTGAATGATTTGAATCCCGTGACGTTCCTTTTCCTTTAATACCTCAGACCGTTTGAGAATCTGGGCGTAACCCAAAATACCATTGAGGGGAGTGCGCAGCTCATGGCTCATGTTGGCTAAAAATTCGCTCTTGGCTTGGTTGGCCACCTCTGCTTTTTGCTTCGCGATCTTGAGGTCTTCTTCGGATTGCTTACGGGCGGTAACATCTGTCAACATGCAAAGAGTCCCGGTATGTTCACCCATTTCGTCGAAAATAGGGGCGCCGTTGGTGAGCATCCAGAGCACCTTGCCATCTCGCCGGAGTAATTTCAGGTCATGGGGCGATCTCACCCCCTGACGGAGCGCGGCTAAATAGTTGCAGGCCGCTTCCACATCAGCTTCGGACGGCAGGAAATCCCACAGGCTGGTTTTCCCCCTCTCCACCTCCTCCAGACCCAGAATCGTCGCCATTCTGTGGTTGGCGAAGGTGGTTTTTCCTTGGGGATCTAATAACCAAATCCCTTCCTCGGACGTTTCGATGATGCGGCGATATTGCTTCTCTTTTTCTTCAATGGCGGTGAGAATCTGCTGGCGCTCACGGATAAATCGAGCCGTGATCACGACCGCAAAGCCAATGAAGATCAAAAACAGCAAGGAAATGACTGCAATCAGCAGGAGTGCGCCAGATCTGTGATTAACCAACTGCACATACTGATCCCGTCGCTGGTTAGTATGCTTACTGGCCAGATCATTCACTAACCATTCAAATTCCACCAATTCCCCGTATAACTTGGCTTGTAACGTTTCGTCTTTGGGGTCTGAGAGCCAGTTCTCCAAATCTCCCTGCAGCCGATTCCAAATCTGATCTAATTCATCCAACCGTCCAACCAATTGGGGGGGCAAGTCGCTGCTAATGTGATGCTTGCGGATCACCCCTAAACGGCTTTTCAGAACATTGATCTGTTGTTGAACGGCAACAGGGTCAAACTCAACATGGCTAGCTTTCACTAAGATGGCAAGACGCAAAACCTCACGGTCTACTTGGCTAAGTCCCCGTTCAGATCGGTTGAGACCACTGGTCAAAAGTTCATCTTGAGCCTTCAAATATCTGACCAAGTTTATTCCTGTGAAGCCAATCGTCCCAAACAAAGAAACAGCGATCGCTGCAAACACCCCGGTCTTCGCCTTGAAGCTCTTCAAGCGTACGAAAGACACTAAATTGAAAGCCATAGACTTCAAAGGGACATGCATTATGGCGACCGTCTAACCTTGAACCGCTTATTTCACAGCAATAGTTTTAATTTGCCAGGCCCAATAGGAATCTGTCTCAAGTTCGAACTTATAGTGTTTGTTGGGAAATACCAACATGGCGGGTCCCCGGTAGTCAGGGGTCATATATTCTTTATCTTGCTTCAGAGCGAACATCACAGGATAATCCCGCACCAAATCGAGCGGCACATCAATCTGATAGTCATTCAGAGCGGTTACCGTCAATACGGTTGCATCTGGAGAGACTTTCCACAATTCCAACAAATCCTTCATCAGAACTCCCGAAAAGGTCCGCTGTTCTTTCTCAAAGGGATCCTCAACGGTGTATTCCACTAAGCCAACAGACTCAATCGTCGGGATATCCATGATAATGCTTTGGTCTTTATTGGCCGCCCCAATTTGCCCTGAAACAGTTAAAACAACCGCTTCCTCAGGATCCGGAATAGCGCCTCCAGTCTCTAGACTGGGAATATTAAGGCGCGTATAGACTGCATCAAAATCTGGCTGAGAGGTACAGCCAACCAAGGCGACTAGCAGTAGAGGATATACAACAGCCTGAAACTTAAACCCCATAGGATTACCTCGTATGTCCTTGGCAAGCCGCCTAAACCTGAGTTCTATCAACATTTACTCTAAAATACCCGAAGCATCCCCGGTTTTAACCGCATGCCCAAGGATCTATTGTTGAATAACATCCCATCCACCCATCCACCCATCCACCCATCCACTGCCTTTTACCGGGACCTTCTTTTACGCAAATCCCCCACAGATCCCCCAACAGGATTAAGCGATCGTTTGAGCCTGGGCAGTAGAAGAGAATGGCGCAGCGGGATGGCAGGGGAGATCTACCGTAAAGCAACTTCCAACCCCCACTTGGCTAGTAACTCCCACCCGCCCGCCGTGGAGTTCGACAATGCGTTTCACCAGAGCCAGTCCCAAGCCCGTCCCCTGATATTTACGATTCAGCGCGCCATCAATTTGGACAAAGGGTTGAAACAGTTTGTTGATATGTTTTGGAGCAATGCCAATGCCTGTATCGATGACAGCGATTCGTAAATAGTTTTGGGTTGGGGAATCGACGGATTCGGGATCGTCCGGAAGATGTTGGGAACTCACGGCCAGTGTAATGCACCCTCCATCTGGGGTGAATTTGACCGCATTGCTGAGCAAATTGATTAAGACCTGGCGAATGCGCCGCGCATCCAGTAATAAAATGGGGAGGTTTTGTGGAAGTAGGGTTTCTATGTGAATATGTTTTTTCAGCGCTTGCTGTTTGATGAATACCAGACCAGATTGGCAAAGGGGAGCCACAGCGGTGAGCTTAGAACTTAACTCTATCTGGCCTGACTCAATTTTGGCGACATCAAGAATGTCGTTGATCAACTCTAGCAAATGGTTTCCACTGCGTTCGATAGTTTGTAGAGCCTGGTTTTGCTCTTGGTTGATTTCGCCAAAGATTCCCTCTTGTAGACTCTCAGTTATTCCTAAAACGGCGTTGAGGGGAGTGCGCAACTCGTGGCTCATGTTGGCCAGAAATTCATCTTTGAGACGGGTGGCGCGGATTAGCGCTTGGTTGGCTTGCTGGAGTTGGAGTTCGGTTTTCTCTCTGGAAAGGAGGCTGTAGCCCAAAATACCAGCACCCCCAATGCCGATAGCGGTAATCAGTAAGCTTCGCCGCCAGCTTACCCCGGAGACTAACTGAACGCCAATTAACCATTCACCATTGGGTAGGGAAACGGTCGCAGTTGTTAAGGGGTGATCAAAAATAGAGGCTTCCCCAAAAAATACCTCTCCGGCAGCGCCTAACCCATGCCGCCCGTGGATAGCATATCGATAACGACCGTTGGAATGATGAATACCTGCATCTTGAAAAAGCTTTTCTTGGTCGATTAAAACGGTGGCGAAACCCCAAAAATCAGCCGGAATTTCTTGCAGCCAAGCCATATCAGATTGGGCGCGATTTTGCTTTACATATCGCTGGGGGATGTAAGCGCCCGGTCTTGTATAAATCGCGTTACGGGCAATAATGGCTACTCCACCCTGTTTTAATTCCAAGGGTCCGGCCACTAGTGCTCCCCGTTGCCGAATAGTTTCTAGGACTTGATCGCGTCGGGCGTCATCCTTTAAGAGATCGTGACCAATGGCTTGACGATTGCGCTCAACATTGGTGAGGTAGGTGACGATGCCGTCGGGCGCCAGTTGGATGCTGAGAATGCCTGGAACCTGCTGATCAAGAGAGGCGGTGAATCGCTCAAAATAGCCCTGGAATGATTGTTTGTCTACGGGGTCGGTTAAGTCCAGATCCGGATGGCTTTTAACAAACGCCTCTAACGAAACGAGCAACGTTAACCGTTTGTAAAAAGATTCCTCAAGGGAGGCTCGCATGCGGTATAAACTCTCGGTCGCAAGTTGTTCTTCGCGATCGAAGGCGATTTTACGGTCAGCAAGCACTAACCCCAGGGTGGTCAACACTCCTACACTGACAATCATGAGGGCGATCGCCCTAGATGAAATGCCTCGAAACCGTTGAGAAACAGACTGTCGTTTAAGTTGTTCAAACATGGCGAGAAGACAATTCATACAGGGGGGCAAAGAGAGCGAACCTTTGGGAACCTAACAGGGTTGAAGACTTACAGATTTGAATCATGTCTTAGACAAACATTGTTACACTGAGGCGATCTTCAGGGGATTTGATCCGGAGGAGCCAATTGCTGTTGAATGGCGAGAATCAATTGCTTAAGCTTGACCGGTTTGCTGAGGTAATCGTTAGCGCCCGCAGTCAGGCAACGCTCGCGATCGCCCTCCATGGCTAGCGCGGTGAGGGCAATGATGGGAGTCCCGACTAAGTTGGGGTCAAGGCGGATCCGTTGCATGGCTTCCAGTCCGTCCATCCCAGGCATTTGAATATCCATCAGAATCAAATCGGGGGGGGCAGCCTGGGCTTGAGCGATCGCCTCTCGACCATTTTTCGCCAACATCAGCCGATAGCCCCGGGCTTTCAAGTAGCTTGAAAGCGTACTAATGTTGGCTTCGTTGTCTTCCGCCAACAAAATCAAAGGAGCCGTCGCTTGGGTCGGAAGGTGGGATTCGTCGATGGATTTAGTTGGAGTAGCCCGTCGTGGTGTCTCTGACACCACAGGCGTGAAGGGTAGATCAATCGTGAAGCAACTGCCCGCCCCCACCTGACTCGAAACTTCCACCCGCCCGCCGTGGAGTTCGACAATACGCTTTACCAGTGCAAGTCCCAAACCAGTGCCTGAATATTGACGATTCAAGGCGCTATCGATTTGGATAAAGGGCTGAAACAGTTTGCTGAGATGCTCTGGGGCAATGCCAATCCCCGTATCTGTGATGGCGATTCGTAAGGAATCGGGGAGGGAGGAATCCTCCCCCTTTTGATTGGTCGGGGAGGATTGAAGGCTAACGGCAAGGTTAATGTGTCCCCCCTCTGGAGTAAATTTGACCGCATTATTGAGTAGATTGATCAAGACTTGGCGGATGCGTCGTTGATCAAGCAATAAGCCAGGCAGGTTGAGAGGCTGGTTAAACGTTAACTGGATCCGTTTTTTCAGAGCCTGTTGTTGGATAAACGTCAGGCTGGATTGACAGAGTGGAACAATAGCGGTGGGGGTCAAGTCTAGCTCAATTTGACCCGATTCAATTTTGGCGACGTCAAGAATGTCGTTGATCAACTCCAACAAATGGTTTCCACTGCGCTCGATGGTGTGTAGGGCTTTGATCTGTTGCGGGGTGATCTGGCCAAAGACTTGCTCTTGAAAGCCTTCCGTCATTCCTAGGATAGCGTTGAGGGGGGTGCGCAGTTCATGACTCATATTAGCTAAGAACTCATCCTTAAGGCGCGTGGCGCGAGCAAGTTCTTCATTGGTTTGTTGTAGTTGCGCTTCTGCTTGTTTGCGGTCACTGATATCCCGACAAACACAAATCAATAGCTCATCATCTGTTAAGGTTAGGGACACACCCTGCGTAAAGGTGGATCCATCCTTGCGGGTGGAAACCGCTTCCCCCTGCCAGGCGCGATCGCGTTCCAACGCCGGAAAGATTTCCCGCTCAAACCGATCGACCTCCTCCGGAGAATACACCTGCCGCCAAGATGCGCCGATCAGTTCTTCGCGATGTTGGTAACCGAACAGGTCTAGATGGGCCTGGTTTACGTATCGGTAGATGTCGCCTTGCATAATGGCGATGCCGTCGATCGCCGCCTCGATCGCCGCCAGTTGCTGCTTCATGGCCCGCTCAGTCCGTATACGAGCAGTAATATTCTGATAAGTCCCCAACACGCCAATCACTTCACCCTCCAGATTTCGGAGCGGCAGTTTATTGGTCTCTACCCAAATCTGGTTACCATCGGCCTGTATTTGGGTTTCGATAATCCCTAGCCTGGCTTCGCCAGAGGCCATGACCTGTTGGTCGTCAGCTCGGTAAGCCTCGGCTTCGTGTTTTTCCCAAGGCATATCATAGTCAGTTTTGCCGATGATGTCTTTGATTGACGGCAACCCTGCATCTCGGAGGAAATTCCGGTTGCAGCCTAAATACGTTGAATTCCAATCTTTCCAAAAAACGGATACGGGGAATGTATCCAGAACAGTTTGTAAGAATTGCTGAGATTCACGCAGTTGCGCTGTTCGCTCTTCTACTTTGACTTCTAGAGAGTGGTTGAGTTCTCGTAATGCCTGTTGAGTTTGCTTGAGTTGGGTGATATCGCGCCCCACATTCACACTGCCGATCACACGGTCTTGATTGTCTAGAATGGCTTTAGACGACCAACCCAACCATCGCCAACCTTCCTGAGTCATCACTCGATGCTCCACATAGCTCACAAAAGGAGGGTTTTGAAGATACGCTTTGGCTTGCTGCGTGCGCTCAAGATCCTCTTCATGCACCCAAGGACAATGGAGTTGATTGAGTAGGTCGCCTTCAGATTTACCAAAAACTTCACAGTAGGATGGACTGACAAATAACACCTTGTCTTCCGCATCGCACTTGACGACTAAATCCGTTTGGTGCTCGACCAATAGACGATACTTGGCTTCGTTCTCTTCGAGGGTTTGATTGAGGCGATGCAAGGCGTCATTGGCGGCTTTTCGCTCCAATTCGGCGGCGGCCCGAGCTGCAAAGACACGCAGGATTTGTTCGGCGCGTTGCGCATCTTGGATAGGCTGTTTGTCAAGGATGCATAGATTACCGATAGTATTGCCTTGGGAATTGTGTAAAGCAATACCGAGATAACTTTCCGCCCCCATCTCAACTAAATCCGTATCCTTGGGGAACTGCTGCTGAACTGAGCGTTCACAATAAAATAGGCCGTCTTGCAAGGACCGCTCGCAGGGCGTATTCGCCGGAGAATAAGAGAAGTTAGGGTGCAAGATCCCACTGGCGCAAAACGCTAGGGTATTCAGGGTGTCATCAACCCTTTCAGTCACTAATGCATAGGAGATATTCAAAGCGGCGGCGATATGGCTGGCTAATGCCGGGAAAAAGTCCTGTCCCGTTGTGGCGGCAGTGCCTGCAATCACACTTTGTAAGGCGGTTTCAGCTTGCTTGCGATCGCTAATGTCAGTCAGCGTCCCCACATATCCGATCACTTGCCCACTATCGTCTCGTTCCGACACAGCTTGCCCATAGACCCAACTCACCGAATGACTGGGCGGCTGGATGCGAAATTCAAGCTGGAAGAGGCAATTTTCTCGAACCGATTGTTCCCACTCGGCTTCGACCCGGTCCCTATCATCGGGGTGCAGGATTTTTTGCCATCTCCGTCCCAGGGTGGCTTGCGAAGAAAGTCCCGTGATCTGACTCCAATGATTATTGACATAAGTACAGCGCCCTGCTGCATCAGTTCGAAAAATCACAACGGGCGCCGCCGCTGCTAGCGAGGCATAGCGCTGTTCACTCTCGCGTAGGCAGGCTTCAATCTGCCGCCGCGCATCCAATTCGGTCTCTAATTGCTGATAGGTGGTCGCCTGCTGGAGGGCGATCGCCAGTTGCACCGATAAGGCCTGCAACAGTTCGACTTCTTCCGGTTTCCAGTCGCGGGGCTGCTGGCTTTCGGCGACGTTGAGCAAGCCCCATAACCGATCGCCGCACAGCAACGGCGTCAAAATTTTTGCCCGGGTCTGGAGACGAATCAGCATCTCTCGGTGACAGTCTGACATTTCGGTAGTGTAAATATCAGGAACGACGCGAGTTCGCCCCTGGAGATACTTTTCAGCTATTTCTTGGGTAAATTGAGTGTCATTAATTCGTTCACCCATTAGGGAGAGCGGCGAGTCGGTAGACTCCGCTACGACGACGGTTTGCCAATCAGCTTCAAATCGGCAAATATTGACGCGATCGCAGCCTAAAGCTCGCCGCACTTGGTCTACGGTGGTATCCAAAATAGTTTGCAAACTTAACGAGGAGCGGATTTGCGTCGCCAGCTCCGCCAGTAACTTTTCCCTTTCTATTTTGGTCTTTAGGGCGACGGTCCGAGCTTCTACCTGTCGCTCCAGCTCCATGGCGCGACTTTCCAGCAACGCCACATTATCCGCTTCTAAGCGCACCACCTTTTTTCCTAAACCCTCCGCTAGTTTGTATAGCTCTAGAGGATTGAGGACTTGCAGAACACTGGTCTGAGTGACAATGCCCAGTAGCTCCCCCTGCTCCCCCGTCACCACTAATCGACGGATGAAGCGCTGCTCCATAATCTTCTGTACTGTCCAGAGCGACTCCTCAGGTGTAATTGAAAAAATAGGCGAACTCATGACTGCCTGAGCCTTGCAGCTTTTCAGATTTAAACCCAATGCCTGAAACTGCACCAAATCCCGCTCGGTCAGAATCCCCACCGGAATTTGCAGCGCTTTAGCGGAGCTACCGCCGGGTTCCACCAACACCACTGAACTAACGCGATTGTCCGACATGCGTTGGGCGATCTCCAGCATCGAACAATCTGGCGTAGCGCTAATCACCTCGCGGGTCATCACTTCCGTCGCCTGCCGCAACCGCAACAGGTCAATCAGTCGAGAAGAGCGCTGCAAACTTTCATGGGTCACCAGTCCGATCAGACAATCCTGCTCATCCAGGATAGGCAAATGGCGAATGCCGTACTGCCGGAGCAGGTTAATGGCAAAAAATAAATCGGTTAAGGCAGACTTGCGCAGGGTAACGACGGGATGTCGCATCACCCGACGGATCGGCAGGCGATCGAGGGGTTGCTGCTGGGCGCTCAGGCGCACCACATCCCGCTCAGTCAAAATTCCCGTCACCTGCCCCTCTTCCACAACCACCACGCAGCTTGACCGCGCCTCTAGATAAAGGTTGTCAAGTTGTCCATCCGAAGTTATTGCCGTAGCGCAGCGCGATCTTACACCGCTCATTTGGGCGATCGCGTCCATGACCGTCATATCCGGCGAAACGACCAAAGGATCCAATACAATCGCCGATCTGAGGTCTAAGGAGGTGTGAGCCGGAGTAGAAGTGAACATGAATTCGCAAGGGATTTATTACTCAAATTTCCCTTAAGCCATAGACAAATCGTCATTACGCCCTAGTGCTCCGATAACCCTGGCGCAAATCCTACGAAACGTGTCAATATTGCCCCTATGCGCGTATAAGGTATAGAAAAGCACAATTTACCGAAAAATCTCTTCGTAGGATAACCCCATCATTTCAAACAGAATCAGATTTTGAAGGAGTCAACATGGGGTGGGGCAGGTTGCAACGGTGGTCGTATGTAGCGCTGGGATTGGGCATCGCCGCCTTATTGGGAGCCGGCGGACTCTCAATTCATAGCAGGGCAGGCTCCGCCTTTGAAGCCAGTGATCGAATTGCAGCTCTCCCCCAAGCACACTATCTTCCGGCCAATGCGGACACGGTTCATTGGGGCTACTTCAGCCAATCGTTGGCTCCCAAATTGACCGTAGACTCGGGCGATATCATCACCGTCGAAACCCTTACCCACCATGCCAATGATGATGCTGAGCGTATGGTAACGGGGGATCCCGGAGCTGAAAGCGTCTTCGCTTGGACGTCAGACGCCAAAGGGGTTGATCGTCGAGGGGCGGGCCCCATAGATGCGTCTGTTTTTGGGCGCGGGGCCGGAGAAGGCTTCGGGGTGCATATTCTGACCGGACCTATTTTCATTAATGGGGCAGAGCCGGGGGATGTGCTAGAAGTGCAAATTTTAGATGTGGCCTTGCGCCCCAGCGGCAACCCTCAATATCGAGGCAAAACCTTCGGCAGCAACGCCGCTGCCTGGTGGGGCTACCACTACAATGACATGATTGAAGAGCCTAAACCCCGGGAAGTGATTACCATCTACGAGGTGGACGCCACGGGTGAAGAGAACTGGGCGAAAGCTGTCTACAATTATCGCTGGGTTCCCCAAACGGATCCCTATGGTGTGATTCACAAGACCATTGACTATCCGGGTGTGCCTGTAGATCACAGCACCATCGACAAAAATTTTGAGGTGTTAGAAAACGTTCGAGTGCCAATTCGTCCTCACTTTGGGGTGATTGGTCTAGCGCCGAAGGAAGCAGACATTATTGATTCGATTCCCCCTGGCTACTTTGGCGGCAACATTGACGACTGGCGCATCGGCAAAGGCGCAACCATGTATTACCCGGTGGCGGTTGAAGGCGGGCTGTTATCTTTGGGGGATCCCCACGCTGCCCAGGGCGATTCAGAACTAGCGGGCACCGCCATTGAAACCTCTTTGACGGGGGTGATTAAGGTGATTGTGCATAAACAGGCGGACCTAGCCGACACGATCCTTGAAGATCTGAACTACCCGTTGTTGGAAACCAAAGATGAGTATGTTGTCCACGGCTTTAGCTATGCAAACTATTTAGCGGAGCTTGGCGACACCGCCCAACAGGATATTTACAGCAAGTCTTCTGTGGATAGCGCAATGCGGGACGCCTTTCGCAAGATGCGTCATTTTTTGATAACGACTCAGGATCTGTCTGAGGATGAGGCGATTTCGCTGATGTCCGTGGCGGTGGATTTTGGCGTAACGCAGGTGGTGGATGGCAATTGGGGGGTACATGGGGTAATTGCCAAGAATGTTTTGCCAGAGAATTGATGAGTGGATGTTCAAAGTTGAAAGAAGGCGTCATCTGTTAGCTCGAAGGGGGGGACAGATTGACGGTTAAGCAGTCATGATAGACTCCGGGGAATTCATTGAACGGGATAGACCGAGCGCAGAGGGCGCTGAAGCGATCCTATAGAAATTCAATGATAGCGCTTACAAGATACGGCGATCGCTGATCGACAATTTGAAAGCCTGCGCTTCTGGGACTGCAACTTGCACAATTTTCATACTTCCTGGCCCCGGACCCCGTCGATAGTTTCCGAACCGAACTATTGGCCACCTGCAGACGGTCGGTCGCTGTTGACCATCAAGCGTGCGATTTTCTATGCGCCACAGTGCTAGAGCTTTACCATGAACAAAGATTTCCCTTCGTCCGCATGAAATTGTTATGACTATTGCTACTTATGTTAATCAAAATCTGTCTGTAAGTTTAAATCATAATAATGCTCAAATAATCGTGCAATCTGGTTTGGAACAACGCGAGTTAGAGATAGCTCTGAATATGAATCACATTAGCGCAACCAATTTGCTAGAGCTACGCCAATAAAAGTGGCAATTGCATACCCCAGAGTTCCGCACAAAATTGCTGGCGTGACTAATCTATCCCATCCTTTCGCCTTCGCCATTGCAGCTGCAGTCGTGGGACCTCCCATATTCGCGTTGGAAGCAATCATTAACTCGGCTAAATCTAGACGCAATAGCAACCCCGACAACAATAACACCGCCAAATGAACAGTCAAAATTAATGCGGCTAAAACGAATAAAATGGGACTTACTTGTAGAACTTTAGGAATATTAGCGCTAGCTCCAATGACGCCAAAAAATACTTGCATTAATAGAGTCCCAATTTTATCCGCTACTGTTAGTTGACTGAAGTAATGGGGAAACCCTGTCGCCAGACCCACAATTAATACGGTGGACACTAAAATTGCCGCTTTGGGCCAGCCAAATAAACTAGAAATTGCAACGCCAGCTGCACAGACAATGGCGCTAATAGCCAATGCTTGACTGATATTCATCAAATCCAGTTCTGGTTTTTCCTGGGAATTCTGGGCGCTAATCTTGTTGGCAATATTAGGATTTTGAGTCGATTTTCGGCTAGAGAAAAACTTTTGGATCCAGTTTATTGACGGTAAGGCAAATAGAATTAGGAAGAATACAGTCATCACTAAGTTATCGGCTGCCGTTCCCGCCGCCAACAAATCTCCCGAATCTAAATCTAGCTCCAAAGTTTTAGCGGTTGCAAAAAAGTTAACCGAACCGCCAATATAGGTGGCGCAGAAAACCCCTGCCAACTTCCAAGCAGATTCCCCTAAAGGAAGCAAGAAATAAGCCAAAACTGTCCCTAATACTGTTCCCACCGCACCGAACGCATAGGCCACCAGGGTAGGCCCCGATTCCCTGAGAATTCGGGATAAATCAGCCCGGAATAAGAGGAGAGGAACCGAAAAAGGAACTAGATAGGACCAAACAACGCTGTAGGTGGGGGAATCGATAGGGATAATCTGCAGATTTGACAGGAGAAATGTCACCAACATGGTAATCACAGCGCCAGATAACTTAGCGCCCCATTTTGTCTTTTCTCCCCAAATGCCAATCGTTGCGGCTGAGAGCAAAATAGCCCAGATAGCAAAACCTTGATCAGGATGAATCAGGGAATTAGCCATGATGAATGATTATAGCGATAGGGTCTGTTTGGAACTAACCGATCGCCGTTAACGTATACAGTACTTAGAAACTCTTCAGCGCAGCTTTAGCGATCGCGCCCTCACTGTACATTTCAATGAATCAACAATCAATTCATTGAAACAACAATCAACCTTAAACGATTCTCTGGCGAATTCTAGTTTTCCCTTTGACCTTTACGTTAGGGATAGCAAGCATTTAAGCCATTACCCGACCCGTGGAAGTCAGGCCAAATTATCGGGAAAACCAAGTTTTCCAAGTAGGCCAATTGAGAATGAGCTGCGCCAATTCTGCGTAGCCGCCTGCGCCGGGATGAGCGCCATCCCCCGCAGCAGCCTCCTTCATCCAGACGGGCGATTTCACCAACGACTCATACACGCTTAAATACGACACATCTAACTCAGCACAAAGCACCGCATACTGTTCAGAGAGCTGGGCGATGCGTTGATTTTGGTCGGCGTCTGCGATCGCAGGCGGCCCGATCATCAAAACCGGATACTGTTGTTTCGCCTCACACAGTATCCGTCGAGCGCAGGCTATAGACGCTTCAAAATCAACTCTGAGCTTGCCCTCTTCCAAGGTAGTGTCATTCACGCCGAAAGAGAAAACCAACCGGCGATCGCACCCTTCAGGCAACCTACAGGTTACCTCTTGCAACCATCGCTGCTCAATCTGCAAACTGGTTTCCCGCCGCACCCCCAAGTTGTAAACCGTCAAATCCCATCCTTCCCGCTTCAGGGCTTGCCCCACCCGCCCCACCCATCCGAGACAATCGGGATCCCCAGTCCCATTCACCATGGAATCGCCAATAAAACAAATTCGAATGTCACATGGAAAGCGATCGCCCACATTTTACCTCTGTAGAGAAGCAAATACTTCAGCAGCAGTCAAACTCAGCGGCCCTAACTGAGATGACCGAAGACTTTCTTCTCCACTATACGTTGCAAGATCAGCATAGGCCCCCTCTAACAGATTATCTGTCCCATCGTCATAGGACAGATACTCCTCAAAACTTTGAAACCGTTGTTTAAGCTGAACCATATGCATTAGTGGATGAAGAGCGATTCTTCAGAGGAGATGTTGTATGAGTACTACTAAACTCTCTTTCATTCTAATAGGCTCCATTGCTTCTTAACGGAGCCGCCAACAAAAAAAGAGGGGGCAGAAAAACTGCCCCCTCGCCATTAAGACATTAAGTTAGTGTCCAAACAGAATTTAGTACCGGTAGCCGCCAGAACCAGGCTTGTGGACGATGAAGCTAAGGATTTGGCACTGCTTCACGTTGTCAAATCCAACCACACGGACGAAGCAGTTTCCATATTCAGACCGGCAAGCTTGCACCTCATCCAACACCTCGCGAGTAGAGGTAGCGTTGAACAAAGGCAGCTTCCACATGGTCCAGTAGTAAACTTCAGGATCAGAAGTTTCGTTAAATTCAACTGCAGGGATATAGCCCATCTTCAGGATGAACTGGATCTGACGCTCAATCTGAGCATCAGTCAGGGGGGGAAGATAGGAGAGAGTTTCGTAACGACGCTCTTTGGGAAGAGTTTTCATAATTTCCTCGTAAGCTTGACAGATATTGAGTGCTAGCAATTATTAACCAGTGAAGGATTCGCAGTCTTCAAGAACTACGATGCATTCCTGACCGCTAGCGTGAGCTAATTAGACAAGTTGTCCAAGTTGGGTTCTGTCCCAGAGTCCGAATCATCCTCCGATTCTCGAGCAAGCTGAGAATCAGACAGACTCAATTGGGTAATGCGTTCGAGATGTTGGCGGCGATGTTCCATGTTGGCCTGTTGAATACCGGTGCACACCATTTCAGGCAAGAACTCGGCGACCTCATCGGCAATGTGCTGACGCACAGTCATAATCCGATAGGCCAAATCGGGCCTTTCCCGCAAGAGCGCTTGCACATAGGCTTCGCCGTCTTGAATATTCGCTCTAGACGAAAACGCGTTAAGCCAATACGCTTGGGGCGGATCCATTTCTCTCAACTGGCCGAGAACCGTCTGCAATGCCTGATAAGTCAGATAGCTTGACAGAACCTGGGCGGTATCTTTAGCAATTCGCTTTAAGTCCATCGACCTAGGGAGAAAAAACTAGATTCGCATCAACTTCCTGCTGAAACACGCCAGACTAAGCAGGTTAGGGAAATTAAACACTAATCTAGTTAATGGTTTAGCGCCATAAGCTTGAGGGGTTGAAAAAAATTCCAATCCCGCCCTAGCAACGCCCCACTTAGCCCGATGTCAGCCGCCCGGACAGTGTCGAAACCTGACCTAAACCAGGCGACTGACCGCGATCGCCGCCTTGGATTAGACGGTATCCATTGCCTCGAACTCAAACTTGATCTCCTTCCAAAGTTCACAAGCTGTCGCCAACTCAGGAGACCACTTGCACGCCTCTTTAATGATGTCAGCGCCTTCACGAGCCAAGTTGCGGCCTTCGTTACGAGCTTGGACACAAGCTTCGAGAGCAACCCGGTTAGCCGTTGCGCCAGGTGCGTTACCCCAGGGGTGACCCAAGGTGCCGCCGCCAAACTGGAGAACGGAATCATCGCCGAAGATTTCAACCAGCGCAGGCATATGCCAAACGTGGATACCGCCGGAAGCAACCGCCATCACGCCGCCCATAGAAGCCCAGTCTTGAGTGAAATAGATACCGCGAGACTTGTCTTGCTCAACATAGTTCTCACGCAGTAGGTCTACAAAGCCCATGGTGATGCCGCGCTCACCTTCCAGCTTACCGACAACGGTTCCAGTGTGAATGTGGTCTCCGCCAGACATACGGAGGCACTTAGCCAACACGCGGAAGTGCATACCGTGGTTCTTCTGACGGTCGATCACCGCGTGCATAGCCCGGTGGATATGGAGTAACACACCGTTGTCGCGGCACCAGTGAGCCAGAGTAGTGTTGGCGGTGAAACCAGCGGTGAGGAAGTCATGCATGATGATGGGCATTTCGAGTTCTTTAGCGAACTCAGCCCGCTTTAGCATTTCCTCGCAAGTCGCAGCGGTACAGTTGAGGTAGTGCCCCTTAATTTCGCCGGTTTCAGCTTGAGCCTTATGGATCGCATCGGCGACAAACAGGAAGCGATCGCGCCAACGCTGGAAAGGCTGGGAGTTAATATTTTCGTCGTCTTTGGTGAAGTCAAGACCGCCGCGCAAGCACTCATACACAGCACGACCGTAGTTCTTCGCCGACAAACCTAACTTAGGCTTAATGGTGCAGCCCAAGAGGGGACGACCATACTTATTAATCTTGTCGCGCTCAACCTGGATACCGTGGGGAGGACCCTGGAATGTCTTCAGGTAAGCGACGGGAATGCGCAAATCTTCCAAACGCAGTGCGCGCAACGCTTTGAAACCAAACACGTTCCCCACGATGGAGGTCAACATGTTGGTGACCGACCCTTCCTCGAACAAATCTAGCGGATAGGCGACGTAGGCAATGTACTGGTTGTCTTCATTGCGAACGGGCTCAATATCGTAGCAACGGCCCTTGTACCGATCCAAATCAGTCAACAGGTCAGTCCACACCGTGGTCCAAGTACCGGTTGAGGATTCAGCCGCAACCGCTGCGCCTGCTTCTTCTGGAGGAACGCCCGGCTGAGGAGTCATCCGGAACGCCGCCAAAATATCAGTATCTTTAGGTGTGTAATCCGGGGTGTAATACGTTAGTTTGTAGTCCTTAACCCCGGCCTGGTATCCAGACTTTGACTGAGTTGCTGTCTGAGAGTAAGACATATCTCCCTTCCTGTGAATCACGCTAAAGCTTGTACGAACTCACGCCACATTGCCCAGGAAGCACTAGCAGCCAAACAGGCAAAGCTTCCGAGCAATGTTCGGTTAGAGTTCGGAATAACATTTATTGGGTAGCGCCAGCCGGAGCAAAACCTTAAACTGGCTACCGCATCACGCATTTGGGGTATCGTGTTTTACCCTATGCCTAAGCATACTATCAGCGATCCAATAAGTTTGATTTTGGAAGAACTGTTTAGATTCATAACTAAAAGTTATGAACACGAATAACGATGAATTTCACTTCTTCTCGTTATGTAACTAGGGAGGGTTAATAAGTCCCCTAAGCTGATATAGAGACAAGTCAATACAACATTTGGGGCGATCGTTGGGGGTTAGAAACCATCTGGGGAACGGAAAATTAGAAAACAGAATCCGGAAAAGGCCAAGAAAACGAGGAGACTGGCATTAGAACATCGCTGCATTCTGCTGCCTACATTCCTTATATTCCATATATTCATTACTGAATAATATTTATCCCCAAATTTTTAGAAATCCGACTCCTGACTGCTAGGAATGGGGGGATGGGCTGTTTTTATCTAGCGCCGCCTAGCTAACCTGAAAATTGCAGTTGGGAGCCGCCGATAAGAGAAATTCATTGACAACTGGCGATGGGAGCGCTATTAAGTCAACATCTCATTGCACGTATATTGAGGTGGGGGAGTTGTGGCCCGCTTTTTTAGAACCATCGGCTTATTATTTAGCGCTTCATTTCTATGGATAGGAATTTCCCAGTTCGGGCGTCATTCATCTCGCGCCCTCAATGAGTCAGTTTCTGACCAAGAACGGCGGACTCAGCCAACGGCCTTAGGCCCCCTGGCCCAACAGATCAGAGATTCGCCAGAAAATGCGCCGGTCTACGAACTCACTGCGCCGCCGCCCAGGATCGACCCATTGCCAGCTGATCGGCGAATTGAGCAGGGAACGCCGGCCCCTAGCTACCGGGTGCGGGCCTTGCAACAAGACTATACCGGCAGCCTTTGGGTGGGCTCCCGGCAAGGATTAGCGCGGATCGACCCCAACACTGGCCGAATCCAGGCGCGAGTCGATATGCCGAACAGAATTATCGAGGCCATGGCCCAAGATCGAGTCGGTAGGATTTGGCTGGGCACCTATGAGGGCCTGGTCCGGGTCGACCCACGAAGTGATGAAGTGACTGCCCAAAACTTCTTCTTGCCCTCAAATCGGATATTATCCCTGCTGATTGATACCCGAGGGTTCCTATGGGTCGGCACCGATCGCGGTCTGGCCATGGTGAGTCCTGACCAAGGGTTGTTAATGACCACCGTTCAATTCATTCAAGGGGTCAGCGCCAACTCCATGACGCTGGACTCGGAGGGTCAGCTTTGGGTTGGCACATTGGAGGGACTGGTGCGAGTGGACACCGCCAGCGCCTTTCCCTTGAATCGAGTCGCCAATTTACCAGGCCAGGTGGTGCAGGCCTTAACATTGGGGCCCCATGGACAATTGTGGGTCGGGACGCCGGATGGATTACTGGTGGTTGATAGCCGCACTGGGCAGCTACTCCGCACGGTCACAACGATGCGGGGGCGTGATGTTACCGCACTGGGCTTTGACCCCACCAATAGTCTTTGGGTCGGTACGCAAGCAGGTCTGCTCAAACTCAATCCCTACAACGGAGCCATTATTGGCGAGGTGCCCAACCTGCCATCTGGACGCATCCTCGCTCTTTCCCCCAATACCGGCAATAAGGTCTGGGTCGGCACCAGCGAAGGGCTGGCTTGGGTCAGTATGACCACCGGGCGAGGCTCGCCCCACGGCGCTTTCGTCAGTCCGTTGGGCGTCAGACGATGAGGCGATCGGAAAATAATTTCGGCTTTTTCCGGATGCGCCCCTCCCTATGACGAAAGGTGTAGTGGTAGATGCACCCTGATTGATAGCTCCTGAGATACCTGGAGGGATCTCAGGGGTTTTTTTTGCCAAAAATCTGGATGTTCTAAATAGGGATCCATGCCAGGAAAGGGGGAGGGCATAGCAGCAAACCATAGTGAAGGGAATACCCAAATTTTAGATCAACCGTTATCGGCCATGGTTTATCCATTGGGCATACTAGGTCGGCAAGATTTTAATCTGGTTTTAACCTAATGGTCAGAGGAGATTCAGCCCCCTAATCCATACTGATAATCGTTAGGAAAATTTCTGTTACAACTAACCCGACCTGGATTTTTCCCGAAGGGATAAGTTTTTATCTTTGCCTAACCCTTTAGATCTCCTTGTAGTTGAAATCATGGTTGCTCAAATCTTACTCATTGAAGATGAAATAAAAATCGCCCAATTTCTTGAACTAGACCTGAGTGATGAGGGCTATCAAGTGGGTATCGCCTACGATGGCGTCACAGGTTTAGAGGCAGCTCAGACAACCCAGCCTGATCTAGTGATTCTAGATTGGAACTTACCTGACCTGAATGGACTAGAAGTCTGCCGTCATCTGCGTTCTGTCGGCAACAACGCGCCAATCATCTTCATTTCCGCCATCAGTAGTCGTGAGAACCATATTGCCGGACTCAAGGCAGGGGCCAATGATTTTATGGTTAAACCTTTTAACACAGAGGAGTTATTGGCCAAAATTACAACCCATCTTCAACCAGCCTAAAAGTCAGTGCTACAGGATTTGCTTCAAAATGAAGTCTCAGGAAAAGGCAGTGGATGGGTAGATGGGTAGATGGGTAGATAGGTGGATGGAAGCGTTATTGATCTGAAGTTGTCTAACAGTCAGCTGTCCAGGGTAGCGATACGGTGACTGTGGTGCCCATCGCAGCAGCAGACTCGATCGTCAATTCTCCTCCATGGGACTCTACGATGCGTTTGGTGATTGCTAAGCCCAATCCATTTCCTGTTGATTTGGTGGTAAAGAAAGGGGTGGTTAACTTAGGCAGGACCTCTGGGGGAATCGGCTCTCCACCATTATGAACCTGGACCCAAACCTGTTTCTCGTCAGCCCTTTGATCAATTCGCCAAAGAATTTCCTCGCCTGGACCGACGGCTTCACAGGCATTGCTGACTAAATTAATAAAGACTTGCTTTAACTTATCTCGGTCACCCTGAACTCGGGTTGGACTTGGCGAGGGAACAAATTTGATTTGACGATCGCGAGTAGTCGGCGTCTCCTGCACCGCATCAAGTAGGTCAGTAATAAACTCGTTTAGATCCAGGTCCGTCAATTCTAGGGCTTGATTTTTGGCGTAAAGCAGAATTTCGTTGAGCAGCCGCTGCAGCCGCTCTGATTCTTCCAAGGCTAGACCAAGGCGAATTTTTGCCCGTTCAGGCAGATCCATCCGCTTGAAAGAATTGAGTCCCATCACAACCGTTGTCAGCGGACTCCTCACCTCATGGACAATCATGGCCGCCAGTTCGCCAATTTCCGCTAACCGAGCCAGCGCCTTCTCCGCTTGTTTGCGTTCACTAATATCCCGGGCGAGGGCCAGCACCAGTTGACGCTCTGCAAATTTCAATAGCCCAATTCGCACTTCAACCGGAAATTTAGACCCGTCTTTCCGGCGGTGGACGCCCTCTGAAGTGATGGGGGCGTCCGGCGCCAGCCGCCGCCACAGATTGAAAAATCCATCCATGGTCAGTTCTTGTTGAATATCGGGCACCGTCAGGCTGACCAGTTCTTCTCGGGTATAGCCCAAGCTGGCGCAGGCTTGTTGGTTGACGTCAATAAGTTTGCCTTCCGCATTAATGACGAAGAAGGCGTCTACGGCTTGCTCCACCAGCGTACGAAAGCGTTTTTCACTGTCCTTCAAAGCTTCCTCAGCTTGCTTTCGCTCTGTGATGTCATTGATCACTGACAGAATACAATCCTGACCGCCAATTTTAATCCGCTCAGCTGAGTACAAAACGGTTTTAATCGCTCCAGTTCGGGTGCTTAAGCGATATTCTTGGTTGCGAATAAACCCGGTTTGTTGCAGAGTTTGGATTAAATCGGCGCGGTCAGTTGGTTCAGTCCACAGGTCAAGCTCCAGCGTAGAATTGCCAATGACGTCCTCCAGCTGCCCCCCTAGGAGTTTCAGAAAACTGTCATTGACCTCTACCAAATGTCCGTCTTGAAGGGTGCTGAGGGTGATGGCGTTGGGACTACAGCGGAAAGCTTTGGAGAATTTTTCCTCAGATAACCTGAGCTCTGCCTCTACTCGTTTGCGCTCTGCGATCGCCGCCGTAATCTGGCGAAACATTTGATCAAATGCGATCGCAACATCGCCGAGTTCATCCTGTCGATGCCCCCTAACGGATGCGAATTCCAGTAAATCTCCTTGTATATCCTGACTTACTGCTTCCCCAGCGCGGAGTAGATCTCGACGCAAGGTGAGAATTGAAGCAATCAAAATGCGCTCCAACACAATCATCGTCGCCAGGGTGACAAAAATAGAGATAATCAAAACCAAACCGGCGATGCGGCCAATAAACAAAAAGACTTCCCGCTTTACAGTGGATGCATCATGGCGAATGATCAGAACATACCGCCCATCCAGAGGAGACATTGCCCATACCGCGTCGTATCGGTGATTCGAGCGATTGAGAAAATCTACCTTCGGATTATGAATGACCCGGTCAAAAGTCAACTCCGGCGATTCGCCCAAAGAGCCTACCAGACTACCGTCGACTCGATACAGAACTCCTCCTGTCACCACCGGATTTTTCAGAATGAGCTCCAGTTTATTCAGCAGTTCCTGTTCAGGAATCGGTAAATCCTGATCTCCCAAAATTCCACTGGCCTTAGCGCTTGAAATTAATTTGAGATAGGCTAACAACTCTCGCTCCCGTCGATAGACCGAAGGGATGAGAATAATGCCTTCAATCGCCAAAATACTAGCGAATACCCACAGCACAATCTGTCGGGATAGACGAGACTTGAGTAAACCTGCTAGAAATCCAACTCTAAACGCCAAAACGCCGCCCTCCTAAAAATGATGGGAAGAGGTTGAGGAACTTGAGCTTCAAAGCGTCATTCGCAGGAATCGCTATTTTCATTCGAGCAACGTCCATCCAATGCCTGGCGAGAAATGAATAGGATACGATCCGTGTTTCTAACCATAACTGCAAACCAGGCGAATGCCTATTCAACCCCCTAGAAGCAGGGTTGAAGCTCTAAATATGAAGCCTAAATATATAGGGATACGCCGCCCCTCTAGATGATTGGACCTAATTAGACTTTGGTTTCCGACCATTCGCCTAGTCAGTTTAGGATAGGGAATGGACAAAATGAGTAAGCAATAGGCCAGTAAGTCAATATATGGATATCAAAGACGGTTTCGTAGGGACAGTCGGCAATACCCCCCTGATTCGGATCAACAGCTTCAGTGAAGAAACAGGCTGTGAAATTCTAGGCAAGGCGGAATTCCTGAACCCAGGCGGCTCAGTTAAAGATCGAGCAGCCCTCTACATTATTCAAGATGCGGAAGAGAAAGGACTCCTAAAACCTGGGGGAACTGTCGTTGAAGGCACTGCAGGAAATACCGGCATCGGTCTCGTTCATATCTGCAACGCCAAGGGCTATAAATGCTTAATTGTCATCCCAGAAACCCAATCTCAGGAAAAGATGGACTTACTGCGCACTTTAGGCGCCGAAGTTCGCACTGTGCCCGCTGTTCCCTATCGTGACCCCAATAATTACGTAAAGGTCTCAGGTCGACTGGCGGGTGAGATGGACAATGCGATTTGGGCGAATCAGTTCGATAACTTGGCTAACCGCCAGGCCCACTACGAAACCACCGGGCCAGAAATTTGGGCCCAGACAGAGGGTAAGGTTGACGCTTGGGTCGCCTCAACTGGAACGGGCGGCACCTATGCTGGAACCGCCCTATTCCTTAAAGAGAAAAATCCCAATATCCAATGTGTCGTAGCCGACCCAATGGGCAGCGGCCTTTATAGTTATGTCAAGACCGGAGAAATTAAAACCGAAGGCAATTCCATCACTGAAGGCATTGGCAATAGCCGCATTACCGCCAACATGGAAGCCGCTCCCGCTGATAACGCTATTCAGATCAATGACCATGAGGCCTTACGGGTCGTTTATCAACTCCTCCACAAAGATGGACTCTTTATGGGAGGGTCCGTTGGCATTAATGTGGGAGCGGCTGTGGCCCTGGCCAAGGAAATGGGGCCTGGGCGCACCATCGTTACTGTCCTTTGTGATGGCGGCGCCCGTTATCAATCTCGCCTATTTAATAAAGTATGGTTGGAGTCTAAGGGGCTATGGTCAGATAGTTTAATTCGGTAATGTAGCTAGCTCTTAACTTTCAGGTTTGAAAAATGGCCAAACAGATGAATGGACTCAGAAAAAGTCTGGGTTGTTTTCTCATCCACTAACAGTTGCTTCAGGGCAAGCCAAAGAAAGGGAGGAATTGTGTCATAGTAACGACTCCAGAGCCGCTTAGGTTCTTGCATCAATCGATACAACCACTCCAACCCCAGGTTGCGCACTATTCGAGGGGCGCGCTTGTGGAGTCCGGCGTATACAGGAAAAGCTCCGCCCAAGCCAACCATAACAGCTTGAAGTTTATCTTTATGCTGCGTCATCCAGCGTTCCTGCTTAGGGCAACCCAGGGAAACCATCACTAAACCAGCTCCGCTGTTATGCACCTTCTCAATCAACGCTTGGTCTTCTTCAGGAGTTAATGGGCGAAACGGCAAAGGCTCCATGCCTGCAATCGGAAGATTGGGAAACTCCTTATTGAGTCTCGCCCGCATCCGATTGAGAATTTCGGGGGTGGATCCGACGAAGAAAACACCGACGCCTTGTTCTGAAGCCGCTTTACACACGCCGGCCAAAATATCCAATCCGGCAACGCGATCTTGGGTTGGAGCCCCCAAATTCCTCAACATCCAGACCAACGGCATGCCATCTGGGGTGACCATATCGGCGGACTTGAGCACAGACTTCATTTCTGGCTGTCTATAAGCCTCCACCAGCATGTGGACGTTGGCGACACAAACAACTTTACTAACTCGACACTTAGCCCAGCTCAACATCAGTTTGATCTGCTGCTCAAAGGGTAACGCAGTCACTGGGGAGTCAATCACATTAATGCGGGGTAGACTCATTCTCGAAACTCCAACCTTGATAAAAGTATGAACTGTGTGAAAGGTAATTCGGATATAAAGGCTTTGATTTTGGCAGAATACTAGCCCCGGACCCTAGGTGAACTCCCACCGACTAAGATACTTGAAGTTCTCTATAGCCAATTATTTGTCACATCGTGAAACAGAGTGGGAGGAAGAAGCTTGAAGGAATGTACGCTGGTGAGTTTAACTAAGGCGCTGACCAGATAAATTGCGGAAAACCCCAATTTGTTTTACAGGAAATTTACTCACTGCAGCGACTCGCCTACTTAATCTCTGAGTTTCTTCATCCCGTCTTCATCGAAAGGATTTGGCGAATAGAGTAGATGCAATTTCATAATTGTTCTTCGGTTTAGGTGGTAGTGACCAGGTCTCTAATGTGGAGACATATTAAGTGTATGGGATGCTCGTATAATTCGAGACCCTAAAATCAGTATCTTTACTCAAAAAATAGACATCTTTAAGTCAGCTTCAGAGAAGTCTTAATGGTGGATCTGCCTGCACCGGAAGGGATACGGAGTTTACGTTTACATCTGTAAAAGGACGCGAACCAGTCGGCAACTTCTCCGTATGATTAGCTCAGCACCCAAATGATCAGCTCAGCACCCAAATTACCTAAGAAAGCTTTTTCAATCACTCTAATTTTTTCTGTAAGAGTAATCATTCAACAATCGGCCGCAGAAACCCTTGATAGATGCAAAACCGATTTGCACAATTACTAGGATGGTTGATCCTACCGACCTGTGAAAGTATCCCGTTGGGTAATTTCTGGGTATTACACAGCGCAACCGCTGACAAGATAGCGTTTCTTTAGTTAGCTCAATCGATGCACCCTGTCATCACAAGTAATACGATTCTAAAAGTTCCCGCTGTAAAACCCTTCCGCCAAAGTGCGTAATCCGCATTTCTACTGACCCGCCCAAGGCCTTGAATTTGGAATTCAGAATTCGACGTGCAATTTAATCCGCTCTGATCTCCCCCTGCCCCCTCATCTCCTCCTGCCCCCCCATCTCCCCTATCCCCCCCATCCCCTGGGACGTTATTTCTCAGGACTCCCCGCCCCCTCCTTACCCAGTTCCAAATACCCCCGCGCTGCAAAGGGGATGTCAATGATGTCTCCAGTAACATCGCCGATGTGGACTCTAAGGCCATGACCGCCTGCTTTAGTCCGTATGTAGGCTAAGCCAACGAAGCCTTGGGCCGTTTCAGCTACGCTGGTGAGTTTACCGACTTTGTTCTCTCCGATTGTGATAGTCGCGCCCGGCGGAGCGATCGCGCTCAGCTTAACCCCCCATAGTTGTTGTTTCACCCCCTGGTAAGTATTCAGGCGAGCGATGGTTTCTTGACCGATATAGCAACCTTTGCTGAAGCTGAGGCTGTTCCATAATCCTGCTTCTAGGGGGTTATGGTCTTCAGTCAATTCCTGGCCAGGCATGGGGCGGCCTTGCTCGATTCGCAGCTGGCGCCAAGCCCGTTCCCCTAGCGGAACGGCGCCGGCGTCTGTGAGGGTCCGCCATAGGGGGGCGGCCTTTTCCGCAGGGGCGATCAGCGTGTACCCGGGGAGGCTGAGGCCGCTGCCGACGACCGCTCTGATCGTCTCATCCGCAAACGTCAAAGTCTGGTGCTGGGCGTTTGAGCCTCCGATTAATGCAGATGCGCCCAATGTCTCCAGGAGGGCGTCGCTCTTGGGGCCTAACACAGTAAAAGCAGCCGTTTCTTGGGTGACATCGGCCAACTTGACCTTGTCGGCAAAGAAAATGTACCGATCCATCCAGTCAATTAAGGTCCGTTGTAGATTAGGGGACGTTAGCAACAGAACCGTATCTTCACAAACATAGGCAGTCACCAAATCAATGGTTCGTCCCGTTGAAGTGACGAAGACGGTGTCGCACCCTTGGCCAGGCTTAAGGGTCTGAATGTCGTTCGTGGTTTGATTGTGGAGAAATCTAAGCCGATCGGCGTCGGAAACCTGAACCCGTCCCCAATGGGACCGATCCACCACAGCCATCCCGGTTTGGGCGGCGTTTAGGGCGGCGGCGTCATTCGAAAAGGTAAGGGGAGCAGCCGTTTCAGCGGCGTCAAAGACTGCGCCTGCGGTTGTTTGTAGGGTTTGCAACGCCTGGTTCATGGCTTCTGGCTAACGGATGAGCGACATTGAGGATCTTAACGATTTGTGGTCCCCTTCTGGAAAAAAATAAGTCTTCTGCATGTAGCGATAAGGTAGAAAAAGGAAGACAAATGGGGAATAGGGGCGATGAATTGGGGGATGAACAGGTTCGGTTGGCCGATGTCTGCGGGGTTGATTTGCTTGGCGATGCTAGGAAATTTGAAGGCGATCGCGCTTCCCCTAACCGAAACCCCATCCATCCCATCCATCCCTAAAGGAGCGCGCACAATCACCCAGCCCCCCTCCCCATATGAGAAACCTCCGTCGATCAATTCAGCCCCCCTCATTTCCCAACCCAGCCGACAGCTCAGCCGCACTGAACCGCCTCACCGTCCGATTGAACTGATTGATCGAGTTGTGGCGGGGAGTGATTTCGCCCAATTCCGCGATCGCTTACAGCGGGCCATTCGGAATCGAGACGCCAACTTTGTTCAATCCGTCCTGCCGCCTGAAGGCATCCAACTAGGCATCGCCTCCCCCGGCATCGTCTCCCCCTTGCCGCTGGCTGAATTGCACCTGGAACAGACAGATAGCTGGTTTTGGAAGCTGCTGGAAAAAATGATGCGTCTTGACAGTTGCGAGTTAGAAGACCACCCCGGCAGCATTCCCGACGCCGCTATCTGGGCCTGCCCCAATATCGCCAATACCTTCTATCGCCAGAATCCGCCCCCCCTACCCATGATGGAAGTTGACGAGGGGGCCAATCCGGTCGTGGTCATCGGGCAAGGCGTCAATGTCCGAATCCAACCCAGAATCGGCGCCTCCATTGTCGGAGTCCTATACAACGAGGTGGTCACGTTTGATCAAACCGCCTGGAACCAGCAGGGTCAGCAGAGACAGCGCACCCTGTCAGATCCGATGACGGGCTGGACCCCGGTGATTTTACCCAATCAAGCCCATGGATACGTATATAACCGCTACGCTTACAAACTGAGGGATCCTCGCGCTCTATTTGAGCATGTGAATGGAGAGTGGAGGTTGTTTCACATTGTGATGGGAGAGTAGGCGGCAGGGGAGGCAGGAGGGGCAGGGGAGGATGGGGGAAGCAGGGGAGGCAGTTTATCCGCGTATCGGCCGTAAGAAGAGCAAGCTTTACACCCTAAATCTCTCTATTCCCAGAAGAGAAACTTCTAATTCCCCTGTCTCTTCATCATCTTCCCCTGCTCCCCCTGCTCCCTCTGCTCCCCCTACTTATCCCTATTTCCTCACACTCTCT
The DNA here is from genome assembly GCA_030065175.1 of Leptolyngbyaceae cyanobacterium MO_188.B28. GTDB lineage: Bacteria > Cyanobacteriota > Cyanobacteriia > Phormidesmidales > Phormidesmidaceae > JAKSDM01. The sequence continues at coordinate 27,164 of JASJDH010000007.1, forward strand.
AACTGTCTAACCTTCTCCCCCATGAATTGATAGCGATTCCATTCAAAAGGGCTGTCGGGCAGGGTGGCGAATACGGTGGATTCCAGTAATTCGGGGTTTTTCCGTAGAGCAATTCTAGCGATGTGGATGAAATCGCTGAGCCAAGCGCGGAGGGTGTTGATCGCTGCGTTTCTGGCTTTAGCAGCGGCTTGGGCGGTGAGTTTTTCTTTGGCGTTCACCAGGTGGGCGGTTTGGACAATTTCAATTTCAGCTTGGGCGATTTTCAGTTTGGCGGGGGTAATGCCAGAGGGCTGTAGCGCATCCATTAATTCGGGGGAATTCAGCAAGTTGGTGTAGAGTTGCTGAGCATGGAGCAACTGGCTGGATAGGCTGCGTTTGCCTCTGCTGTTGAGGTTGAGGCGAGTGGTGACGCCCAGATCGGATTTGAACCTTAGTCGAGCGGCCTTGACCAGTTGTCGATGGCTTTTTTGGGAAATTTTCCAGGCTTGGTTGAGGGCGGCGGCGGTCCTCATTTGATCGTTATGGACTGCTTTTCGCCAACGGTGGGCGGTGAGGGCGTTTTCGTAAAGGGTTTTGCCGGATCGGATGCGATCGCGAGTATAGCCCTGGCGCTCTAGGGCGGCCAGGACGCGAGGATTGTTTAGGGCGTCGTCAATCGCGATCTGAGCAATGGTCAAGAAATTATCGATCGTTTGATGCACCGTTCCCGAGTAGGTTTGACACATGATTGTGGATCATTCTGACTTGGATGCCGATAGTATTCCCAATTAAGTCGATGATCTCACTTAAGAAATTTCCTCGGGGGTAAGTGTTTCTGCGTAAGGGCAATTACGGGGAGGATGGGGAGAGGGGGGATGGGTGTTTTGGTCAATACCCCTGTGGGGTACTACTCACTTTGAGCAGACTCTTTGTATATTCAAAGGTCTTAGCATAATCTCAATGGACTACCGGTTTGGCAGCATATGGGATATCCAGCCGATTTAACATCCGGCCAACGGCCAGCTTTTCAGAATAATTGCGTTATTTCATCTGTTCAAGACCAGGACTTGCTGGGGCAAAAGGGGTTAGTTCTCGGACATTTCAATGACATTGCCCCTGGCCATTCTGGGGGGGCAGTTTGGGGGTGGTGGCGGGGAGAGGACTGGCCGCGAGTGGTGGGGGTGCAAAGTGCGGCTGCGTTTACACCAGCGATGAACACGTTGGGGGACAACGAGTTTGGCGGTGGTCCCGCCCTCAGTTCGCTGATTTCTTGGTCTCGGAATAAATATCCTTAATAGGGCTTACTCTGACATTCACTGTGTTGGGACTGGCCATAGATTTAACCGAATATCTTCCCCCAGTAGGGTTTGAAAAGGTCCCGCGACTAAAGAATCTGTGGGGATCGGCTGACCCCAGAAATCTTGGTCTACGCCTGCCACGGGCGGCGGATGTAAGCGTTGGAAGGGGGCGTCGCTACTTAATTCCAGAAATAATCCTCGGGCGGCGAAGTTTATGCTCCGTTTGGCGATCGCGCCGTTCTCAACATCCCCTGTATGGATTTCAGGTGAAACGCTGTGTTCATCATTGCCGGTGATCATCCGCCACAGATCTAAGGTCAGGTAGGGCTGATCCGCCCAAGTATTGAGGTTTGGGCGTTGCTCTGCTGGAACCTGGCGGCTGTCTAGCGCTTTACGGAAGGCGTTTGTCAGTTGAGTCTGGTCAATTCGTCCTTCACTCGTATTCAGGACAAATCGATTGAAGCCCAAGCCTTCCCAGCGCCATTGGGTTCCATTGATCAGCAGGTTGTAATCGGATTGGTTGTCAAAGGCCTGTTCAGACGGGAGGGGCAAGCTAATGTGCCCCCGATAGTTATCGACAAACACGTTGTTGTAGATGCGTTGGTGGGATGTAGAGACTGGCTCGCGCTCTCCAGCGGCGTTGGTAAATTGGCGATCGCTGACGGTGCGCATATACACCCCAAAATGGGTGTTGGCGTAGAGTAAGTTGTGGGCCAGGGTGACGCCGGAAGCGTCGTGGGTGTAGATGCCGTCTCCCAGTCTGGTGTATGCGATCGCATTGTTGTCCACCAGAATGGGACCGCCCCCCATCTCCACGAAAATGCCCGCCCCCTGATTATTCACCAGCACATTCCGGCTAACGCGGGAATTTCGGTAGACATTGTCCAGCCAAATGCCGAAGGCGTCGTTGTCGCGCAGCAAATTGCCTTCAATCCGGCCATCAATGAACTTATGCACTTTAATGCCGCCGGTTTCGGGCGCGGTCCAACCCAGCCGATTGTTGCGTTCAATGCGGTTGCCGATGATGGCTGTCCCAGTTTGCTTCCAACCGGCAATGCCGCAGCAGCCATTATCGCTAATGACATTGCGGCGAATTTGGTGATAGCCTGCCCCTCTGGCGTAGGTTGGTCCCCCTCGATATCGTATCTGCCTTCGCTGCCGCAATCCAGGCCGAGGGATTTGGCGTAGCGAATGACATTATCTTCGATCACCCAATGATGGCCGCTCCGGGTGCTGACTGCTCCGGCTTGGGGCGAATCTTTACTGGCCCAGAACCCAGACGGAAACTGGTTAGCGGCGTGTTCAAAAATAAACCCTTTGACCTGAATGTATCCCAGTCCCCGGATATGGGGGGCGAAATTGCGATCGCGCACGGTCACTTCAACCAGTCGAGATAGGGGGGGAGTTGGGGCGTCGGGAAAGTGAACGTAGAGGCGATCGGCGTCGGCGTTGATCATCCAGGTATTGGCCGTTGCTCGTAACTGGGCCATCGAATCGACTTCGGTTACGGGGCGCCCGTCGATAAAAACCTGTCCCAGGGTAAAGTCGCCGCTCATGCGTTTGAGTCGGATGCGGTAGGGGTTATCGTCGCCGAACCAGGCAGGGTCAAGCACGCCAGTGTAGACGTTATCGGCGCCTGCAAGAGGTTTAGGGTCCAGCGTCCAGATTTCTGACCCCTTGACGATGACCTGTTCGCCTGGGGCGGCCTGATAGGTAATCGGGCGGTTGGGCTCGCCGCCGCGAGCGGGGGTTACCCGTTCGCGGTAAATGCCTGCCCTGACCCAGACGGTGTCTCCGGGGCCAGCCAGCTCAGCGGCGTGGGAAATGGTCTTGAAGGGGTGGGTGTCGGTTCCGTCGCCTTGGTCGGATGCGTTGGGATGGGTTTGATTGACGACCCAGATGCGGGAGTCAGTGGGCGGGGATTCTGTGCTGTGATGTTTGGCTGTACCGACGGTTGCTATTAACAACAGAACGAGGAGGCAGGGGGAGAGGAGTTTGGCGGCAAGGCGGATTGGATGCATGGGATGGGGAAGATGGGGGAGATGGGGAAGATAGGGAGGCAGAGGGAGTAGGGGAGGAAGGAAGGTATGTAGTGCGCAATTTATTGCGTTTTGGGGAAGATAGGGGAGATAGGGAGGATGGGAAGGCGGGGGAAGAGAATCAATGCCCACGCGTCTTATGTCTGCGCTCCACTGGGCGCTGTCTATATAAAGAAGCAGCTTTTCATTACCCAATTCCGCAGGTAATCGCTAGAGTCTGATTCTGGCGAGATCGCGATCAGTTATATATCTTGGGTCGGCTCGGTTCCTCTCTTGGGAAAGTTTGTAAGTCTGCTACTGGGGCGACTACTTGGTGACTGGAAAGGGTGAGGATCCGGTGAAAACCTGCGCGGGGAGGCGAGATCCCGGGGTTCTTGAAGAACCCCGGGATCTGGGGGAAAATCTACCCCTCCCTTGCCGGAATGCCACAAAGCCGCCGCTCCTCATCCGTCACCTTGGGATTTGTGGTGAGATAGTCCCGCAGCCAATGGCAGCCTCGCACTAAGAGATCATCTAGATCAAAGTTCCACAACCGCACCGTTCCATCGGCGCCAGCCGAGGCGACGGTCTCCCCATCCGGGCTGAAACTCACGCTCAAGACACGACCGCTGTGCCCTTCCAGGGTTTCCACAGATGATCCGTCCCGGCTCCACAACCGCACCGTCCCATCCTCGCCAGCCGAGGCGACGGTCTCCCCATCCGGGCTGAAACTCACGCTCAAGACACGACCGCTGTGCCCTTCCAGGGTTTCCACAGGCTGCCCGTCCCAGCTCCACAACCGCACCGTCCCATCCTCGCCAGCCGAGGCGACGGTCTCCCCATCCGGGCTGAAACTCACGCTCCTGACCCAACCGCTGTGCCCTTCCAGGGCTTCCACAGGCTGTCCGTCCCGGCTCCACAACCGCACTGTCCCATCTTCGCCAGCCGAGGCGACGGTCTCCCCATCCGGGCTGAAACTCACGCTCAAGACACTACCGCTGTGCCCTTCCAGGGTTTCCACAGGCGATCCGTCCCGGCTCCACAACCGCACCGTCCCATCGTAGCCAGCCGAGGCGACGGTCTCCCCATCCGGGCTGAAATTCACGCTACTGACAAAGACCGGGAGATTTGGCTTTCAATCCGTCTTGTCAATTGCCAGCCAAACCCTTTACAGGTGATTTCCTTTCTGAGGCAATCAGGGAGTTTGGAGATGATGCAGGTCGGAAGGCAGTGTACATCAAAACGACACTAGTTCCTAGAAGCGATAAGGCGCTTGGAACCAATGGAATCCAACCTGCTTGAATCATCAAGGCAAAACAAATAAGGTATAAGCCTCCAAGAGCAATCCCAACTGCTACTAATACAACATATCGTCGTCGCCAGGAAGTCAAGGTAAGTATACCTCCCACCAAAGACCAGCCCAAAATCCAGAGTGCCTCTATCCCTTGAGGCCAAACCCATAAAAGTGGTCGTTCATCTAAAACAGCACTGATAAGCTGACTGATCATGTGGGCTTGAATAAATACTCCTGCTAATTGTTCTTGAGGTCCAGTACCGTAGGGAGTAGGCCAGTAATCGACAACACTTGATGTAGCAGTTACGCCGATTAAGACAATCCGATCCTTGAAAGTCTCCTTCGGGAGCCGCTCATTTAGAACCTCTTCCAGCTTGACTGTCCTAAAACTGTCTCTAGATTTACCTTTCTTATAAGCACGATAGTTGAGCAAAATTTGGTAACCACCGTTATCTAGAAGTTGATAACCACCGGTAAAAATTTCAAGGCGCTCAAAAACTTTACCGTCGATTTGTAATGGACCGTCTGCAATCAGTGGATTACTATACTGAATTCTTCCTCCTAACTGCAATTCTAAATAGCGTTTTGCAATTAGAAGACTAAAAGCGGACTTTGAATGGCAGGCGGAATCATCAATTTTCTCTGGACTCATCATTAAGAGGTGACGGCGAATGACTCCATCTTTATCTTCTACTAAGTCACTGAAACCTACACGCTCTGCTTGAACTTCAGGTGGGGGAGCAATGCCGATTGCTGTCACGTTACCTTGAGCGTCCGTCTCAGCAACTTTGCATAAGGAAAAAAGACGATTATTGTTTTTCAGACGAGTTTCTAAATCCGGTTGACTTGCCGAATAATTGCGGTAGATATCTAAGCCAATGAGTCGTGGCTGATACTGTTCCAACTTATCTAAGAGGCTGTTTAGAGAGATATCTGACAAGCTCCCTATAGGCCTTTCACCTTTTTTTATTTGAGCGTGGATATCATCTTCGGCAATCTCTACGATCAGAAAGCGATCATCTGGCCCTTCACTAGGCCGTAGCCGCATCAACCAGTCGAAGGCAGCCAGTTCCAAAGGTTGTAAGATTCCTAGAAAACGGATAATAAGCACTAGAAAAGTTACAAATGTACCGGTTAGGAGCACCCTGCGCCGTTTGGGCTTATGGTAGATAACAGCCTTTTTAAGTTCCCGCTCAGCCGTTTGGAGATACTTTTCAGTTTGCTGATGCGATGCCTCGGCCTCGCTTAATTGCTTCTGTAGTTGTTGGCTGGCAAAGATATACTCTTTGTGCAAGTTTGTTGCTATAGGGGATTTTCGGCGATTTCTTGCGAGCCATTGCTCTGAAGCTTCTAAGTCCTTACCGTGTAGCAGGAAGCTCTGGTCGCGCTCTGCGTCATCCCACTCAATAGCTCGAACAAGCAGGCGAGTATGGGTACGGACGTATTCTAAATCTGTATCAATGGCCTTGACTAGGGCTTGGAAGGCGCGTTCAAAGTTGTCCTGCTCTCGGAAAAATAGCCAGTTAAGTCTAGATAAGGCAGGATGAACCTGCCTTGTCTGAAATCCATCTCGCCGCACAATCGGTATCAGTCGCTTATTTTGGCTAGCAGCGTGATCGATTTCCCGGTAGCAGACTTCAGAGACTACAGAATCAGGACTGATGACAAATATGAAAGTATTAGCCACTTCAATGCCTGCCTTAATTTCATCCCACCAGATAGATGTAGACGGAATATTTTGCCAATCCACCCAAACCTCATAATTCCTCCGCCTTAGCTCATCGCTCAGGATTTGGACAAATTCTTGATCCTTAGGTGCATAGGAAATAAAAGTGTCTTTCCCGTAAGATCTCCCGCGGCCGTAAAACTCAATTTCATTGATTTTTTGTTGAGTGTGTTCACTGGTAGTCGGCAATTTAAGCAACTCTCTTTCACCTACTAAAGGCGATCTCACTTGTTCTCTACCTACTTGTTCTCTACCTAGATATTGTTGTGGTTGATCATATTCACTGTCATCTAGAAAAGCTTTGACAAGGTCAAAATCAGCAGAAGTGAAACGCTTAGCCCAGGCTGCATTAGGTTGGTACTGTTCAAACCATATCTGTGTACGTTCTAATTCTGGATTCTGCAGAAAACCCGTCTCTCCCCTTTCGTGCATAGTTGCCGTTTCAGCCAAACGGCGGTATCTCTGGGCCGACTCAGCCTCCTCAATCATCCAATCTTTCAATCGCCTCCAAATCCGTATCAAGCTCTCATGGGAAATATCCAATACTGTCTCTTCATCCAAATAGGTCCCAGCAGGGGGCATTAAAAACGATTCCCCAGATCCCCGGAACGATTCAACAATGTCTATCACCTCTTCAGATTCTGCCTCTGTCACCGCACAGACTTCGCTGAGCCTAGTCGGTTGGCGAACTTCACGATTATCAGAACCTGTATACGTAAGGCGTTTGAACAACTTCTCGGCAATTTCTCGGCAACGCTCATTGGGGAGTTGCTCATAAATTTCGTCTGCATGTCGAGAAAGGGCGTTGAACGTACCGCCGATTGCATCGTAGTGCTTTAAATCAATCGGTTCTCCTACGGCATGATTCTCAGCCCAGTAATCCCAAGCTCGCATTAGAGCATGCTGCAGAATTGGTAACTGGTCAGGATCTTCGCCAATATCGTTCAGCAGCCGATTCACCAATTGCGGAGTGATCTCGCCACCCTCCACCGCCACAGGACCCATAATAGCGCTGCGTCGCTGATCACGGGTCATCCTTGGGATCAGATACTGACTGTCATTCAGTGTTTCTGGTAAATCTCTAAATTGAGTACAGTCTCCCAGAAAGTCCGATCTCATCGTCAATACAACATAAATCGGTATGTCCTTTTGTTTTTGGGCCGCCTCTAGTAGGAGTTTGACAAAAGCAGCGGCTTCATCAGTTAAATCCTTTTGGGCAATGCTCTGTTTGAAGCGAAATAACTCCTCAAACTGATCAACTACGATCAGCAGGTTTTCGTTGGATACTAGATTTGCCTGCCGGATAACTTCCACCAACCCTAAAGAACTGCGTCGCAAAATAGTTTCAATTACCAGAGTCCGAATAGCCTTTTCCTCATCAGTTGTTCCTAAAGCCTCCGGCTGAGTAAGTGAGTTCGCTAGATTGCCAATCGGATTATCCCCCGGACGAAAAATCGCCACTCGCCAGCTAGAGCCGACCTTAGTCATAGAACCGCTGTAAAGAGACGGCAATAGTCCTGCTCGTACTAAAGAAGACTTGCCACTGCCTGAAATCCCCACCACTGCCAAAAAACGATTACGCTTCAATCGAACCAAAAGTTCATCCGTCAGACCTTCCCGGCCAAAAAAGAGATGCTCTTCACCTAGCTCAAATGGCCTTAGCCCTGGAAACGGATTCTCTCGGACTTGAGTTTGCGTCATTACGCCATCCCCTCCTGATTCGATTGAAGCTTATTGAGAAACGGCTGCAGCACCTCCGAAGAGAAAGCGTCAAACCCCTTCATCACCAAAACATCCGGGTTGTCATAGGCCCGCTTCCGAGCAGTGGCCGGGGCCACCACATAAATTCCCTTCGCCAGCAGCGGTTTGGCTTGGGCGTATCCCGCCACCTTCCTAAGGGCGCTGAGCCGCCGTTGCAACCACAGCTCATTGCCGTGGCCATAGTAAATCAGGGCGCTGTCACACAGTTTTAGCCCGTCATCCACAAAACTAGCCACCCCATCACTGTCAAAATTCGGTAGCAGCACTTCATACCCCGCGTCCTCCAACGACTCGTAGAGCGCCTCCAGCTGCTCGCTGTCTAAATCCTGCTCGTCACAATCCAGATAGATCCGCAGGTTTTCCGATCCGGCGCTAGCCTCCAGGGACTGGGCGGGAGGAGACTTGGGCTGGGTCAGCATATCCAGAATCACCGTCTTGAGTTCCTCTAAGGGAACCTGCAGCACTTCGGCGCCCTGTTGCGCCTCCGCCGTATTGAGCAGTTGATTCACCAAAGTTTGCTGACGCAGATCGGTTGAGGCGGGGAGACCCGGCGGTAGCCATATCAATCGGGAGAACAGCTTTTCGGGTTGGTGTTCTGCTGCCAATTGGTTCTGTAGAGCAATCACGGACTGATCGGTCCCCTCCGGCACAAAGCCATAATTCTCACCGATTAGGTGAATGGACAGGCGGCACTGTTGCAACTGCTCCCGCACCACAGCGTACAGGTCAGGTGCGTTCAAAGGCAGCGATTGATGCGGCAGCACGCGATACCCCCGTTCCTCAAACTCGCGTCGGATCGTTTCCCGGGCCTCCTGCAGATCCAAGGTGGTGAGAGCTAAATAGATGGTTTTGTCGGCAGTGGGAGGAGCATCAGCCGAGGCGCCCGACACTAAATCTGAAGACTGGGTGGAGTATTTCTGAATTTCCTTCAGCAGCTTGGTAATTTCCTTGGCCAGATCAGACACCCTGAGTAAGAACCGGCGCTTGGCCTCCTCCCCAAACTCCACTCGAAATTCCCGGAAAGATTCCGTAGACGGGTCGGTTTCAAAAAACTGACATCCCAACTGCTCTTTCAAATCATCTAGGGCGTCGGGATACTCGTCCCGATCCACCGGCCATTTCTCCACTTTGAAAATCCGCGATTTATTGGCGATGCGATCTAACCCCGCCTGCTTAATCGCGTCATTGAATCGCTGCAACTCTCGAATGCACCATTCCGACTGCACATATCGGGGCGACAGCACCGAGACTAAAACAGCGGCCTGCAGCAGATTTTCAATAATTTCATCGGCGAAAATTGTATTGCTTTCCAGCCTGCGATCGCGCCATATCTTCGGCTTCCGACCCAAATACTCCCCTAGAAAGGCGTCCAGGCAGGTATGAAAATTAGACACCCAGCCTTGGGTGCGATCGTCCAGCGGCAGCGGAGCATTATCCAAATGGGCGTAGCTGATAAAGATGTCGTTCTCAAAATCCATCCCGGCAGCGCTTTAAACCTGAAATAGGGGCATCAGTTGTAGATCCAGTCATTTATGGGTATCAACTTAAACCGGGAAATTCTGACGGGGCAGGAAGTCAGAAGTCAGAAGTCAGTCAGGAACTGGATTCTGTCTCCTGTCTCCTGTCTCCTGCCTCCTGTATTCCTTCTTACTGGATTGTCCCGCTTTAAGTTGGAGCCCTCACTCACTAGACCGATGGATTTGCGAATCCCAGCAATATCCACATCAGTGATAACCGCAGATTAACCAGGAGAGCAATATCCATATATATTTCTACATCCGTAAGCCAATCAATTCCCCTCTCTCCCCCCCTTCTGTAGGGTGAGTTAGGCGGTTAGCTTTTCCCGCAACATACCCCATATTTAACCATCCGCCGTAACGCACCAACCTCCTTCTGGAGACCACTCAATAATGATAATGATGCGTTACGGCGTAATCACGAACTTATGGAGCCTGGAAAGCCCTCACCCCCAACCCCTCTCCCGGAGGGCGAGGGGAGCTGATCCACCCTCTTACTCTCTTGTTCCCTCTCCCCTCGGGACAGGGCTAGGGTGAGGGCTCTTTTGCCAGTCAATCAGGTCAGGCGGTCACCCTCCACCGAAACATACCCCATATTTAGCTAGCTTCTGTATAATCTCTGCAAATCTCCGTCCAGTCGAACTCCCTCCAGAGCTGACCCTATGGATTTCCTTCGAAGCGTCGCAAACCTATTCTTCTTCACCCTCGCGTTGCAGTTAGGGAGTTGTCTACCCGTCCATGGTCAACCCAATCAAACTGGTCAACCCAATCAAACTAGTCAACCCAATCAAACTGGTCAACCCAATCAAACTAGTCAACCCAATCAAACTTTTCTTTGGTCAGTCGAAACTCCCACCAATACCGTTTATCTGCTGGGCTCAATTCATATGCTCAGCGCTGAAGACTACCCCCTAGCGCCACCCATTCAAGCCGCATTTGAAGATGCAGAAACGGTGGTGTTTGAGGTTGATTTCAGCGCCGCCAGGAGCCAAGAAGCCGCCGCGATCATCTACCAACGGGCCCTGCCTGACAGCGATCGCGAACGGATGCAAACCGCCCTTACCCCCGAAACCTACTCCCTAGCCCGTCAAGCGGCGACAGAAGTGGGGTTGCCCCTGGCGAATTTTAACAACCTGGAGCCCTGGTTCTTCACCATCAATCTGACGGTGTTAAAGCTGCTGCAATTAGGCTTCAGCGGAGAATACGGCGTCGATGCGTTCCTCTACCAACAGGCCGTCAATATGGGCAAAGACATTCTCGCCCTAGAAACTATCGCCGAACAAATGGGATTTTTCGATGAGTTACCCATCTCCACCCAAAGCACATTAGTGGAACAAACCCTTACCGAATTAGACAGCCTGGAAACGTCATTCAACGAAATCAGAACCGCCTGGAAACTAGGCGACGTCGCCGCCATGGAAAACTATGTTTTGGGCAACCTGGCGGCTTATCCGGACGTTGAAGCCGCCCTATTCACCGAACGAAATCAAAATTGGTTAACCCAAATCACCCCAATGCTGGCTCAAGCCGACGATTATCTCGTGGTGGTCGGCGCTGGTCACCTGGTGGGAGAAACAGGATTGGTGCAACAGCTCCAAGCGAATGGCTATGTTGTGGAGCAACGTTAGGGGGAGAGTAGCCTGAAAATAAAGCCCCAGGAGAAGAAGGTGGATGGGTGGATGAGTGGATGAGTGGATGGGTGGATTCTGTAGCCACAGAATGATGGCGGCGCCTTACGGCTAATACGGGTAGTAATAGACCACTTCGTCATACCGTATCTCGTTGTTAGTTCTAAAGCCACACTTGCTCAGGAGCTGCCGCATGGGTTCGTTTTCGCTTTCCGTACTGGTCTCGATGCGTTCGTAGCCCATTGAAGCGCCCATTTCAAGCAGCTTTAGGAGAGCAGCGCCGCCGTAGCCATTTCTGCGGTAGCGTTTCCCTATCATAAATCGATCAATCCAGAAGACATGGCTGTCGTCTTCATTCTCTCCGTACATTGCATAACCGACAAGCACGCCATCTACAGAAATCGCTTTGGACATCGCTTTTTCGTAAAACTGCGCCTCAGCGATGCTGTAAAGGTTTGGATATATGTATTTGTCTTCAGGTTCTGAAAGCGAAACAACTGCTTCCCAGTTTTCTCGGTCAATATCGATGAACTCCATCAACCCTCCTCGGCAGTGTAAGCGCCCACAGCTATAGCAATTCTCGCTTGTGTTAATTCAAAGAAAGCATAGCGCGATCGCATGACCACTAGACTGCGCCATAATCATTCGGAGACCCAGAAATGGTCTGCGATCTCACCCTCGCCCTCATCAAGGATCGCTTCCGACGGATTGAGCAAGACCGTTCGCTGAACCAGATCGTCTCCCATGCGACGAACTACCCGACTAGGGATGCCGTAACCGTAAATAACATGACCCTGCCCTGCTAAGACAACCACCTGACGCTCGGGAGCTTGTTGCAAAAAGTTGGCGATTCCTGCCGCCATCGTTTCATCCCAAACCACTTGAGCCGCGAAGAAGTTTTCAAAATTCATGCCAGCGACGGCGGCGTGCGCATGGTGTGCGCCAAAGGCCTGCTGAACGAGTTGGCGATAGTCAGAATTATCGGTGCGAATCTCAGAGAGGGGGGGAATATATTGGCGTTCGTCTTCGCTTAAACTCTCTAATCCTTGGCGCGCCACCTTGCGGGGTACTTCGTTAGGAGCGTTCAATGCGATCAAAGGTAATTGGTTGTCCCGGGCGAATCTGATGATTGGAGCGTAATATTCCCAAGGAAACCCCCAACGCTGTTCGTATTGACTAAGCTCAACCAGCTCTGCCTCCGTAATTTCCGCCGCTAGATACTGATCGAGGACGGATTGATAGGGGCGTTGAAACATTTCCAAGGCGATCGCCAATTCCGGATTTTGACGATGCAACGCCTGAATAATGGCTAGCTGCGCTTGATGATCGGCCAGAATATCATGGGTTTCTCCCAGATAGACGACGTCTGCCTGAAAAAGCGACTGCAGGACGTCATCTTGGGGAGCTTGAGGCTGAACGCTGATGTCAACAGCGGCGTCCCCCTCATTCACCCTGCTGCAAGCTAGGGGAGAAGCACAAAAAACGAACACACTCAAGCAGCTGATTCCCAACTTGAATGACCAATGGCGCATATAATCCCCGCTTGTACATACAAAAGGTGAGAAAATTCAAGGCGGTGCGGAGATTAACTCAGAATTCTGGACGCACCAACAGACAGTAGAGACTGAGCGCCGATACACTGGAAAGGACAGCCGCCGAAGCGGGATCACACCCCAAGATTTGTAGGGGCAAATACAGAATTACCCAAAGCAAAGCTGCCAGCCCTGCAGGGGTAGTTAAAAACTCCAGAAAATCCTGTAAAGACTCTAGAAATTCCAGGAACTGTAGCAATTTAGCCAGTATTTGCATAACGATTTCCCTCTCAAGGAAGGTGTCGAGTGAGCCAAAGAAAAAGCCAGAAAAGCTTTTGCCTCCTCAACCAGTAAGATGGAACCCATTCCCTATTACCCAAAAGATAGCAGCTAAACACTAGCAACTGCAGATGTGAGCTGTCCAAACTCTTTGACAAAAGGGACTCGGGCGTTTTCCTGCTGGTTTTCAGACCGGGTAGACAGATAACAGACGATTATTTACTTATATTAAATTGACTTGACACGTTTACATAATAGTTCCTGATCCCATCGTAATTTCTATTTTGCAGAACGTCCAACCCGAAAACCTCAATTTGGTTGGACAAATGCCCGATTTATGATAAGCCTCACAATTAACAGATTTCGTATCTGTCACAACAAAGCGTTACGACTCATGGATTAATTGAATTCCATTTATGCGTTTATCGCATTTGATCGAAGAGATTTATCCTGGTTGACGGGGTTTATTCCATAATTGCAGTCAGCAAATGCATTTTTTACATCTAACGATTCAAATCGCTTGTCATCATCCCCTGCTTGCGCAGATGATTAAAACTGAATGAAGGAGGAAATCATCCTTGCGGCAACCAGCCATCCAATCGCATCCCCCTGTAATGGCGCTAACCCTTGCTGAAGCCCTGACAGCGCTGGAAACTGGAGATTTTCAAGCCCGTTGGGAAGTCGCCAAACGCTTTTCTGACTTTGGTGTTGGAGCGATCTCTCCCCTGATTGCTCGGGTCCAGGACGATGAACTTGACTGGGAGCTGCGTTGGTTCGTAGCGCGCATCCTAGGCCAGTTTGACCAACCCGAAGCCGTCACCGCTCTAGTCCAGCTACTGACAACTGCGGAAGACGATGACTTATGTCTGATGGCGGCTGAGGCTCTAGCCAATTTAGGGCCATCGGCTGTCATCGCCTTAAGTGATTTGCTAGAGGACAGTCCCCATCGACTACTGGCTGTCAAAGCGTTGGCTCAAATTCGTCAAGCAACCACTATCACGCCATTGTTGGGGGTGGTTAATGACGCCGACGCATCGGTTCGCGCCACCGCTCTTGAAGCCCTCAGCAGCTTTCGGGATGCTCGCATCCCGCCTATTTTGATTAACGCCCTCCAAGATAAAACATCGCGGGTGCGGCAAGAAGCCGTGACCGCATTAGGATTCCGAGGCGATTTGCTGAATCAAATCGATTTGGTGGATTGTTTGCAAGCTCGCCTTTGGGATGTGGACTTAGAGGTGTGTCGGTGCGCTGCGATCGCCCTAGGCCGATTAGGCAACGAAGCCGCCGCCCAAGCCCTGTCATCGGCGCTTAAGCTAGCCCATACCCCCATTCCACTACAGATCGAAATTATTCGCACCCTGAGCTGGATCCAGACCGAAACCGCCCTATCTTACCTGGCTCAGGGTCTTACCCTAGAATCCAGCGACGTCCACCATGAAGTGGTCGCCGCCCTCAGTCGGATGGAAAATCCACCTTTGAAGGCGGCGGCGACTCAGATCTTGATTGAACTATTAGAAACTGAGGACTCCGCGCTCCAGTCCAACCAACTCAAGCAGGCAATCGCCCTAGGATTAGGACAAATGGGCCAGCCATGTGCGGTTGAACCCTTAATCCAACTGTTGGCGAATCCAGATGTCGGTGTTCGTCTACATAGCGTCGCCGCCCTCAAGCAACTCGACCCTCAATCCGCCTACGCCAAGCTACAAAACCAACTCCATCAGACAGCCCTCTCAACCGATCTACGTCAAGGCATTGAGGCGGCTTTGCAGGAGTGGTAGTCCAAAGAGGCCATCTAACTGCCTATATAGGCTTGCCAGCCAGCCTTTATGCCAACTAGCCTTTATGCCAGCTAGCCTTTATGATAAACAAAAGCTTTTTAGAAACAGTTTGAAAACGATTAGTTTTGTTACATATAGTTTGAGCAGGAAATACTCGCTCAAGGAGAAATGCATACTCCAGAACTGAGAAACTGGTCCAGTGCTGGATTATGTTGCCTAACTCCTAGATTCTCCACGAGAAAAATTCTTGCTTTAAGTCGTATGGCGATAAAGATGTCTTCCAAAGTTGTATCAAGTCTTACTAAATACTGCTCGGAAGTCCGTTAAATTGACATGATTACTTCGTTTGTACTTAAGCCCAAATTTCATGCGCTTAGAGCAGTTGCAGGCTTTTTTAGCAGTCGCTGAGACGGGAAGTTTCCAGGAAGCCGCTCGTCGGTGTGGAGTGACTCAGTCAACCGTAAGTCGACAGATTCAGGCGTTAGAAACTGAGTTGAAGACGTCTCTTTTTCATCGCAATGCTCAGACCAAGCTGACGGTCGGAGGAGAATGCCTGTTGCCAAGGGCTCGCCGCATCTGCCAAGAATGGAAACAGGTGTCCCAAGAGTTAACGGATTTGATGGCTGGAAATCAGCCTGAACTTTGTGTTGCTGCAATTCACTCGGTCTGCTCCAATTTCCTGCCTCCGGTGCTTAAACAATTTTGCCATGAGCACCCAGAGGTGCAGCTCCGAGTCACGGCTTTGGGCAGCGATCGCTCTTTGAAAGTACTGCGCGATGGATTGGTTGATATCGCCATCGTGATGAATAACCCGTTGTTGACCACTAGCCCCGAGATGGTGGTCAACCCCTTATACCAAGAACCGGTAGAGGTGTTGATGTCAGCCCATCATCCATTGACACAGTTTGAGCAGGTTCCCTGGGCGGAACTGGCTCAGTACCCTCAGGTGATGTTTAAAGACGGTTATGGCATGCAACGATTGGTGCAAGCCCAATTTCAGAGGTACGGCGCAACCTTAAAAGCAGCGTTAGAATTGAATACCCTAGACGCTTTCCGAGGAATTGTACGACAGGGACAATTTACCGCCCTCCTACCCCGGTCCGCTTTAATCGAAAGTCGACGAGACACCTCTCTGGCTGTTCGGGAAATAGAGGCGCCTAACCTGATACGTCAGGTGGTGTTAGTCACCACTCAAGATCGACTGCAAATACCGCCAATTCGGAATTTCTGCGAGTTGGTGCAAACCCTGGCCGCCAGCCGTTCTGAGTTAATGGCGGAACAGCCGACTTTAGTCCCCTTACAGTAATCGCTATCCGAAAACATGAGCCATGCGTTTAGGGATTTGCTTAAGAAGGTTGGCAGCGGCGTCCACACTGCTAAAGATTTGACTCGGGCAGAGGCCGCGGCGGCAACCCGGATGATGCTGTTGCAGGAGGCCACGCCCGCTCAGATAGGGGCGTTTATGATCGCGCACCGAATTAAGCGCCCGCGCCCCCAGGAACTCGCTGGGATGTTAGACGCCTATGATCAACTGGGTCCTAAATTAGGGCCTATCCAGTCCCCGTATCCGGTAACGGTTTTGTGTTCTCCCTATGATGGCCGTTCGCGCACAACGCCCATCAGCCCGCTGACCGCGCTGATCTTGGCGGCGGCGAATGCGCCGGTGATCCTGCATGGGGGCGATCGCATGCCAACGAAGTACGGCGTCCCCTTTATCGACATTTGGCAGGGCCTTGATCTGCCCCTGCAGCATATGCCGTTGCCCCAAGCGCAACAGCTGTTTGAACGCACAGGGTTGGGGTTTATCTACACCCCCCAACATTTCCCTGAAGCTGAAGCAATGACGCCCTACCGGGACCAAATTGGCAAACGCCCCCCCTTCGCCACCATTGAACTGATGTGGTCCCCCTATGCCGGTGACGCTCACCTCGTCACCGGCTATGTCCATCCCCCGACTGAAGAAATGGCCAGGGCCACCTACGCAATCCGGGGAACCCATTGTTATACGGCGGTGAAAGGACTTGAAGGCAGTTGCGATCTGCCCCGGGCTCGCACCGCTATCCTGGCCCTAGGAAATCCTGATGAACCCGATTTCGAACGCCTCTTGCTACATCCTCGAGACTATGGATTCGCCGGAGAGGATGCGCCGCTTGAAGATACGCCCCATCTGGTTAACGCTATGCAGCAAGTTTTATCAGGACAACCCGGCGAACTCATGCAATCTACGATCTGGAACGGCGGATTCTATCTCTGGCGCTGTGGGGTATGTCAAACCTTTGAAGCAGGGTTAGCTCTGGCGGAAAGGATGTTGATCGGCCAGACTGTCACTGAAAAACTAGAGGAAGTGAAGGCGGAGATCGCGGACTTAACCCTGGTTCCTCTACCTTGAGACTACACATATTAATCGTCTCGGCTTGTCATTTAAGCCAGGAAAATCAGGTGGGATAGGAATACAGAATGCAGGAGTCAGAAGCCAGTCAGGAGCCGTATTCTGTCTCCTGATTCCTGTATTCTGTCCTAGGGAAAATTTCCCGCTTTAATAAGCCATCGGCTCCAATCCATAAATCAATAACCAGCGGTCGATGGTCTGATCCGGTGTCCGTCCCCGTGCGAACATCAGCGACCCTCAGTTCTGGACTGATCAAACTGTGGTCAATCGGAATGGATAAGAGGAGCGTAACCATATCTGGAATCCTATGGTAAGTCCCGCGAGTGGGCCAAGTGGGCAGCAAACCAAACCCTCGGACGCGCATTTTTCAAGCCCGTGCTGCAAACTAATTTCTTGTAATAGGGCGACCACATCGTGGTATTAAGATCACCCGCCAGAATAACTGGAGATTCAAGGGGCAGGATATACTGGCTGATCAAATCCAATTGTCGATTCCGTTCATGGAAGAAGCTAGATTTAGCGGGCGGCAAGGGATGGGGCGCCACCAAAGAAATATCTTGGCCATTGATTGTTAATTGGCCCAACACGCTGACGTTATTGTCAGTCCCAAAAAACTCTATGGCGGGATTTGCTAGCTTTTGTTTGCTGTAGACCGCTAGCCCCACATTGTAAGGATTAGGTCGGCCGAAACTGTGGGGAGCCCCAAATTATGACATCTATCACGTCTTAGACATGACATTTATTAGATGTTGTCTTGTTGTTCGCCTCGATATCATGCGAGCGTCGAAACTCAACAACAGGTATAAGATGTTGAAAACACTACTCCCAGAAGACTTTTGGAAACTAGCGGATGATACCCGCATTGCAACAGAGTATCTCGCTGACACTAAACTCCAATATTTGAAAAGCGCTCCCCCTGAGATGCTTCGAAGTATTTGCCTACAATATCGCTATTTTGTCAGAGATTATCCAAATAACCTGGCTGTTCTAGTCTCCAAAACCCCTTACGGTGATTTCAAAAGCTTGATTGCTCATATTTTGGCCGATGAGTTGGGTAGTGGTCTGGCCGAGAAAGCTCACCTCAAATTATGGGATAACTTTCTCCTCAGCATAGAACTGGAGCCAGAGGTCTTAGAAGATTCCGTTCATCCCGAAAACCTAAAGTTGTTGAAGCAGTTACAACAACTGACTAGGGAGCAGACTATGGCCTACGTTATTGGCTTGTGCGGCATGGGTGGAGAATGCTTGTGCCAAGTCTACCTCACTGCTATGTATAAGTACATCATGCAGAATCCATATCTAAAGGCCAATCAACATAATATTGATTGGGAGTTCTGGCATATTCATGTTGGAGAAGAAGACATCAAACATCGTCATCAGGTACGACAAACGATCAATGAAATCGTTAAACACGATCCCAAGTGCATAGCGGATCTGGCGGCCGGCTATGAAATAGCTAAGTCTAATTGGGATAGTTTCTGGGGGAATAGCTATCAGCTATCTGGCCTAACATTCGCGGCATTTTCCTGATTCAACTTGCCGCCTAGAGGAAAATAAATCGTCCAGAGAGAAAGCCATGAAATTCAGATAGCATATTAGGCGATCCTAAATCAATCATGAACTCTCATTAAGCTTGAGTCCTTTTTTGATTAAGGATCGCATACTCATAAAAAGTCTTTCAGACTCATAAATCAGATAGTTTTTTAAAATAATGACATTATTGGGAGCCTGGGGAAGTGGCCGGTGACAAAGAGAATATTGGAACAGAAAGGACTCGTTACCCTTCTGACACAGCGCCGTTTCAGGCTCAATCGGATTCCACCGCAGTCAATCTGACTCACAGCCAGTACCAGAGAACCATTACCAGTTTGGTTGATCACGCCATCTCTGGCGTTGAGCTGCCAAATTTATTTCACAATACAATTTCCCTCGTCGCCCACACTCTAAATCTAAGGTATAGCAGTATCTGGCAAGTCCTTTCGGATGGCGGTACTCTCCAGAAGGTGGTTAGCACGGGGTGGTCTAATCTCACGGTTGATTGTCTAGAAATTAGCGCTCATACCCAGAGTTGGGTGCGATACTTGCTCGCAACTAAACACCCCATTGAGATCGCAGACAACCAGATTGAGGATCCAAACCTAAAACCCCTATCGACGATCTTTCCGGCTGATAGCGTCAGCAGTGTTTGCATAATCATCCCGGGGCAGGAAACCCCCCTAGGATTACTCACCGTGCATTCCATTGAAAAATGCTGCTTCACACCCGCAACAATTCACTTCTTGCAGACTGTGACCCATTTGCTAGCAGCCGCCATTGAGCGCAAAAGAGCCGAAGCCCTCCTGTCCATCCAAACTCAAATTTTGGAGAATATTGCCTCCGGAACTAATTTGCAGACCATTTACAAACAGCTCTGTCTGTTAATTGAGCAACAGGCTCCAGGCGCACTCTGTTCTATTTTGCTGATGGATCCGGCAAACCAACAATTGCGGCTTGGGGCGGCCCCCAGTATCCCTAAGGCCTATGCCCAAGCGTTAGACGGATTGGTGCTGGGGAAACAGGCAGGCTCCTGTGGGACAGCGGCTTATCAAGGAGAATCTGTTTTTATTAAGGACATCGCCACCGATCCTCGCTGGATTCCCTTTCGAGAATTGGCTCTGAAGCACAATATCCATTCCTGTTGGTCAAGTCCCTTTTTCTCCCAGTCTGGCGAAGTTCTAGGCACATTTGCACTAGCCCATCGAATTGCCTGCCAGCCCTCTGCCTATCATTTAGAAATGATGAAGACGGCGACCCATTTAGCCGGACTTGCAGCGGAAGGTCATTCGGCCGCAGAGCACCTCAAACAACAAGCTCTCTGCGACCCGCTAACCGGCTTATCCAATCGCCTGTTGTTTATAGAACGGCTGAAAACAATATTTCAGCAAGCCCAACAGGGAACAGAGGATTCATCTCATCCCGCCGCAGAATTCGCCATTCTCTGTCTAGATATCGATCATTTCAAGTTCGTCAATGATAGTCTCGGCCATGAGATTGGGGATCAACTTCTGATCGCCCTCTCCCGAAGGTTAAAACGCTGTCTTGCCCCTGAAGACACCCTGACTCGATTGGGCGGCGATGAGTTCGCCTTGCTGTTGAAAGGCGTCAATAATATCGCTCAAGCCCAGCTAGCAGCTCATCGCATCCAATCTTTTTTGTCCAGTCCTTTTAATCTGAGTGGGCATGTACTGTTTATCTCAGTAAGTGTGGGAATTACACTGTTCTCTCGGCATTATCATCAACCGGAAGATATGTTGCGGGATGCTAACACGGCTATGTATCGCGCCAAGGGAAGTGAACGCGGTAGTCACGCCGTGTTCGATCAGACAACGCCATCCCAAGTATATTCCCGCTCACAGTTAGAGCTGGAATTACGGCAAGAACTGGAAAGTTTACTTTCAAACTCATTTGCCCGATTCCAACTGCATTACCAGCCAATAGTCTCCTTGTTAAATGGCTCTATTATGGGATTTGAAGCGTTAGTGCGGTGGCGGCATCCAGAAAGAGGGTGGCTCTCTCCAGAAGAATTTATTCCCATCGCAGAAGCCAATGGATTAATTGTGCCCATTGGGAAGTGGGTGCTTCAGGAAGCTTGTCAACAACTTCGCCAGTGGCAAAAGAAATTGAAGCGATTCGACACCTTGTTCATGAGCGTAAATGTCTCTAATCGACAACTTCTGCAACCTGATTTTCTTTCCCAAATTAAAGCTGTGCTGGGCTCAACTCAAACCGACGCCTCTTGCTTGAAGCTGGAGATCACTGAAACAATGCTATTGGAAATGGCGCACTTTGTGGCGCCTCAGTTGGAATCCCTACACAAAATGGGCATCCAACTTAATTTAGATGATTTTGGCACCGGGTATTCTTCTCTGGGATATCTCCACACAATTCCCGTCAGCGCCCTCAAGATAGACCGTTCTTTTACGGCTGATCTGGGCAATCAGCATGACCAAATTATCCGCACGATTATCTCGTTAGCTCGTGAACTCCAAATGAACACCATTGCTGAAGGGATTGAAACGCATCAGCAACTCAGCAAACTCCGCCAGTTCGGTTGTAACCTGGGGCAAGGATATTTATTCTCTGCGCCAGTTTCCAAAGAAGAAGCGGAAAGACTCTTGTTTCATTCCCCATTTTCTTAGCTGATCCAGCCTCAGGACCGACAGTCATAAACCCATGTTTCATATTTATGGCTTCAAAGTACCCTTAGGGGTACTATTCAAAATAAATTACGCACTTTAAGCTGGTAGCCTTAGCATTTGCGGGGCTTATGGAAACATGCATCACGATCTATTTATTTGTTGAAATGACCCTAGTTTGCCGTTGAAGTGCGCTCAGGGTAAAATTCGGCTCTTCGCAGCAAGAATTGCCGCCCATTTTTGTCTCTGTAGGCGCTGCCTATCAAAGGATTGATTGACTTCGGGCCATTATCATTCGGGCCATTATCAACAAATGAAAATCGGATATAGAAATTCTAAGGTGGTTTGACGCCGACAGCCTTTAGTTGTTGGAGAATTACGAGATGTTTTTTGCTTCAGAACACATTGAATCGCTAGAAATATTTAGCCACGTCCTAATCCATTCCTAAACTTTATTACATTCTGTTACAGATTACTCGTACAAGGACATGTCAAACAAAAGAGACACTTCTAGAGATGGGTTTAAGAACAAACTCCAGACCTTTGCCTTAACCAACTTCTCGGGAGTTTGGAAATTGCTGCAAAGCAACGATTCTCTGAAGCGAAAGATCAACAAAACGCTGATTAACAATGCTATTTACGCTGTTCCCACACGTCCCTATCCGTTCAGTCTGATGACAATGGAGCCCGGCTTCTCAGGCAATTATACTTGCTGGGACTCATTAACCGATCGAACCTATACAGGACGACATTTACCTCCTGACCCAGCGTTTAACCAGGACGACAACCTGCCCAAACTTGAAGATCTTGCGGTTTTATTCCGCAAAAAAGATGGGCAGACGATTTATTCAGAAAAATCAACTCAGTTGTTTCCCTATTGGGTGCAGTGGTTTACCGATGGCTTTCTACGCACTGATCACACCAATAAATTAAAAAATACCTCCAACCACCACATCGATTTGTCGCCTGTCTATGGACTCAACCGAAAATCCACAGATATGTTGAGAGCCCATCAAGGCGGCAAACTGAAAAGTCAGATAATCAACGGTGAGGAATATCCTCCCTTTTTCTACGCCAATCCAGAAAAAGGAGAAATTAAAGCCGAATTTGATGGATTGTATACCCCTCTCAATGATGAGACCAGGCTAGACCCCGCTAAGAAAGCAAAACTGTTTGCCATGGGGGTGGAACGGGCAAATGTGCAAATCGGCTATGTCATGCTAAACGTCCTTTGCCTAAGGGAACACAATCGATTGTGCGATTTACTGGCAAAGCATTATTCTGACTGGGATGACGAACGCCTCTTCCAAACCGCCAGAAATATTCTGATCCTCCTAATCATGAAAATTATTGTGGAGGAGTATATTAACCACATTACACCTTATCATTTTGATTTCATCGTCGATCCGGCCGCGTTTACAAATGAGAAGTGGTATCGCCAGAATTGGATGACACTTGAGTTCAGCTTAGTGTACCGCTGGCACAGCGCCCTCCCCGAAACGCTGAACTATAACGGCGAACAGATCTCCATGGCGGAGACCCTTTGGAACAATCAAATGCTAATCGATCGGGGGCTGGCGGCTTTGTTTGAGGAGACCTGTTCTCAACCCGGCGCCCGCATTGGTTTGTTTAATACGGCGGAATTCTTGATACATACCGAATTAGCCAGTATTGAGTTAGGGCGTAAAGCGCAACTGGCCAGTTATAACGATTACCGCGAGATGTGTCAGTTTCCTCGAGTGACGGATTTTGATCAGATTACCGCTAATCCGGATGCGCAGCGAGAATTAAAACGACTCTATGGGGATGTTGACAAAATTGAATTTTATGTGGGTCTCTATGCTGAAGATGTCCGAGAAAATTCAGCCCTATCTCCCCTGATTGGTCGATTGGTCGGCATTGACGCCTTTTCCCAAGCGTTAACGAATCCCTTAATGGCGGAAAACATTTTCAATGAACAGACTTTTTCCCCCATTGGGTGGGAGGTGATTCAGAACACGAATACCCTCTCGGACCTGGTCCATCGCAATATCCCGCAAACGGATAAGAAGTACACCGTAACGTTTTACCGCAATCATTGATAGGTAGTCGAATCAGGCGCTGATAACACCTACGTCACATTCAAATGAAAAATAAGACGGGTCAAAAGGAACTCTACAAAGAATATCCGCTTCCCGATGAAGCCAAGGAAATCGAACAGATGTTGGAGTTGATGACCTACTTTCACCTCCAACAAGCCAAACTTCTGGGGCGATTTCGACGAGGGCAGCATACCAAAGATACCGGGTGTCTCAAAGGCGAATTCAGAGTTGAATCTGGACTGCCGGAATGGGTGAGAGTTGGGGTATTTCAAGAACCTCAAACGTTTGATGCAATCATTCGCTTTTCTAACGGATCCTTCAAAATCCAGTCTGATCGCCAGGGAGACGGCCGAGGGATGGCCATCAAACTGTTGGGGGTAGGGGGTAAGCAGGTGCTTCCACCTGAAGATTTAGCGAATGGAAGCGATTCAGAACAAGATTTCATCATGGTTAATAATCCGGTTTTTCCCTTCCCCGATATTCGAGCCTACCGACATTTTTTTGAGTTGAGAAAGTGGTTTGGCGGCCAGGTGGGAAAATTTTTGTTCTTTTTGCCCCGTCCTCGACTGCGCCAGATCGCTCAATCCGCCCTCAACGCCCAAGTGTCCAACCCGCTTGAGATTCAGTACTGGAGCATGTCGCCATATCGTCTGGGGAACAGAGCCATGAAATTCTCGGCTAAACCGACAAATCAAGATCGCCACCCCTCTCCCTCCCCCGTAAACCCAGGGCAAGACGACTTTTTATTTGATGCGCTAGCAGAACGCATCAAGGAAGGGGATGTTTACTTTGACTTTATGGTGCAATGCCAAACAGACCCAGACAAGATGCCCATTGAAGATGTCAGTATTGAATGGCCAGAACCCGCCTCTAATGTTGAAGTTGACCTGTCGCAGCCAAATTCAAAATTTATCAAAGTAGCGACTGTTAAAATTCCGCAACAAGATCCCTATAGCGACAGCTTGAAGAAATTTCGAGAGGCCTGTGAGAATAAGATTTTCAGCCCATGGCATGCGATTCTGGCGCATCAGCCGCTAGGCGGTATTAACCGTCTGCGGAAAGTCGCCTACCATGAGAGCGCTTTGAGGCGACGCCGTCAAAACACGCCTTAGTAGGAAAGAAATTAGCGTTAATCAATGACGTCTTCTACTGCTCCTAAGGTTTTTAAAGTCTCCTTCTGAACATCAGTTAAGCCCGTCACGGCAGTGATGTTCATTTTTTCATAGGGTCTTTTGTCTCTGAGGGTGTTGATGCATTTTCCAGTTTGGACATCCCAAAGTTTAACGGTTCCATCCTGACCGCCGCTGACTAAGGCGCCGTTGTGATGGTTAAAGGCGACAGACCACACTTCGCCGACATGTCCTCGCAGGACGTTAAGCGACTTACCTGACTGAATGTCCCATAACTGTATGGTTTGGTTATCACTGCCGCACGCCAGCATGCGGCCATCTGGACTGAATCTGACAGACCAAAGACGACCTGAACAAGTTAATATCCTACGGCACAGCCCCGATTGCAAATCCCATATTCGAATGGTTTGATCGCTACTGCCGCTGGCCAGAATTTTGCCGTCCGGGCTAAAGGCCACCGAAAAAACTAGACTGGCATGCCCTTGGAAAGTCGTAATGCAGTCACCCGATTGCGCATTCCACAGCTTAACAGTGGCGTCTTCACTGCCACTGGCCAGGATTTGGCCGTCTGGACTAAAGGCGACAGACCAAATTTTTCCAGTATTGTTAGAGATGGTTTTGAGCGATCGCCCCGACTGTACATCCCAAAATTGGATGGTTTCGTCAGCACTGCCACTGGCTAAGGTTTGTCCATCCGGGCTGAAAGCAACCCAGACTATGCTGGCATGCCCCCGTAAGGTTTTACGCACTTGCCGAGTCGGCATATCCCACAAGCGAATGGCGTCAACGCCAGTGCTGGCTAAGGTTTGTCCATCCGGGCTAAAGGCGACAGACCAAACCCCGCTGATATGCTCGCCTAAAGTATACAGGTGACAATCAGCTTGCATTTCCCACAGCCTGACTTTTTTATCATCACTGCCACTGGCTAAAAGTTGACCATCGGGGCTAAATGCGATCGCTCTGACACCGGCGCTATAGCCTCGCAGAGTTCTCAGCGATTGACCAGTCTGGGCGTTCCACACCTTAACCGTGCTGTCATGACTGCCACTGAGCAATGTTTGCCCATTGGGATGAAAATCAACCGACCAAACAGTGCTCGAATGGCCTTTTAAGGTCTTAACACAGTCTCCAGTAGAAACCTCCCACACCCTAACAATGCCTGACTGACTTCCGCTCGCCAGAAGGTGATCCGTCGTACTTTCAAATCCATTAGTCATGGACTTTTGGGAGGAGCCTGCTCGGGAGGTATAGGCGACTGACATGATCAAGCTGGGGAGATTGCCGCCGAATGTTTTCAAGCATTGCCCGGTAGTAACATCCCACAGTCGAATGACGCCATCACGCCCTCCACTGATTAACGCTTGCCCCGTCGGATCAAACGCCACCGATTTAACCATGCCGGTGTGTCCTTGCAAATTTTGTAGCAATTGGCCCGTGTGAATATCCCAAAGCTTTACGGTGTGATCATCACTGCCGCTAGCCAGAACCTGTCCATTGCGACTGAAAGCGACTGAACAGACCCATTTGGCGTGTCCCTCTAAAGTCCGAATACAGCGGCCAGTGAGTACATCCCACAATTTAATGGTTTGATCATTGCCACTGCTGGCCAACATTTGACCATCGGGGCTAAACGCCACCGACCAAATCCAATCGGTGTGCCCTTCCAGAACCATGAGGCATTTACCCGTTGAGAGATCCCACAGTTTTACAGTTTGATCAAAACTACCGCTGGCCAGGGTTTGACCATCCGGACTAAAGGCGATCGCCGCCACCCAACTGGCATGGCCTCTGCAGATCAAAACCTTTTTGCAATTGTCCGCTTGCCAGACCCGCACGTCGCCATCCGCATTCCCCGTCGCAAACCGATCGCCATCGGGACTAAAGGCAACCGACAGGTTGGCGCTCAACGTATCTGTGAAAACAGACTTAGACAGATCGCAATGGGCGAAATTCACCTGGTGTAAATTTATGTCCAACAGGTTCGCCTGCCATATAGCCAAATACGAACAATCAAGCTGCCTTAAATCCGCCATCAGTTCACGCAGCAAATTGAGGATATTGCCTGCCATATAACCCGGTTTTAGGGGCGACTCCCGCCTCAGACTGGCTAGCATCTGCTTCAGTTGCTGTTCAACCCGTTGGGAACTACCCAAAGCGGCGATCACAGCGTCAATAACGGGACGGAGGATGAGACGAATTTGGGCTTGACGCACATAGTCTTTACTCTGGGCCTTGATTAGGGCGTGGCTGTTGAATAACTCACAGCCCCTAATTCCCGATTCCCAATCCCTAAACTCATCACAAATCTGCTTCACGAAACGATCCGTTACGAACTCCATCACAACGGGTTGTAACAACCATTGCCCTTTGTTACGCTCTACCAAACTTCGCCGTCCCAGAGATTTCAGCACTTCTGGCAGTCGCCGAGAAACAGCCCCTGACACGACATCAGCAGCCAAATCTGTCAACGAAATGGGGTCTCGGTTCACCGCCAGCCAATACATCACCTGCTGCTCTATTGCCGATAAGCGACCAAACTGCTGTTGCAACAAATCTCTAATGTCCTCAAACCCCAGCACCTTCTGGCGCAAATAGGGCATCAGTTCCGCCACATTCCCTTCAAACAGTTCTTGCACTGTTGAGGCCACTATCTTCAAGGCCAGCGGATTACCGGCAAAATGTTCAAAGATTTCTCGCCAGTCTTGGTACCCCCCCCCAAAACACCCTCTGGCCTCAAAAATGCCTTGTCCCTCGATCTGACTCAGCCCCTTCAGTTGCATTGAACGGATAGGCAGCGTCACCCCCTCACGAAAGGCGATGCCTCTGGGTTTCTCCCGGCTGGTGCAGATCACGCAACTTTGATGCCGCCCTTCCTCCACACATCGCAGCAGATGGCCATACCCTTCATACCCCGCTTGAAAATGTCCCGACTGAGCCCCTCCCTGCAAAATCGATTCGACATTATCTAATAACAGAAGACACCGGTGCTGACGCAAGTAATCCAGCAGGTGAGCAATCTTGCCCTCTAACGTGGCGGGCAGTTCCATCTCTTGATAATTCGATAGGAAATGAATCAGTTCGGTCAGGATTTCTTCAGCCGGTGGAGCGTTCCGCAGCGATCGCCAAGCCAGAAATTCAAATTCTTCCTGTATCTGTTCCGCTAGTTTCACTGACAAGGTGGTTTTACCCATTCCCCCCATCCCCAGGAGGGTAATCAGCTTGCAGCGATCCTCCACAACCCACTGAGTCAGGGTGTCCATTTCACTCTCTCGCCCGTAGAAAATGGAAACATCCAACGCCTCCCCCCAATCTTGACGCCCTCTGCCATTGGGTCGGGATAAATTTCCTGAAATACCCTGCTCGGACAGCGCCCCTTGCGTATGCTCTCGGGTCACTTGTTTAGACTTTGCCGGCCGCCGTCGCTCCCATTCCTGCTCAAACCGATGCAAATTGGCGGTCCGCTCCTGTCGTCCATGCCAAAGGTGCAACGTAAAATGCCACACATCTGACCCTTGAGTTGAGGGTCGGTTATCCTCCAGAATTTCTAGAAAATCCTCAAATCGTTTCAACCCCTCCTTGATTTGAGGTCCTGTCAACTTGCCCCCATAAGCATCTTTAGCGGTTAACTCCTCTAAATATCTCACCTTAGTCCTAACCACCAACTGCTGCTCTGTCCGCCAATGAATTTGAATATGGTGACGGAGGTGGTCACAGTCCGACAAAGCATCGACAGCATAGGCCAGCAGTCCCTCTAAGAGTCGACTCGCCCGTTGTTTTGACCGAGGACCATAGCTAGGTCTCGCCATGGAATTGCCTCAACATCCTCTCTAAAGTTCGGGGAATCCCCTAAGTGAAGAACTTCCCCTAATCCTTCCATCCCTGATTCTAAAAGACTTTCTGGTCGCAAATAGGTCGATTAGCTTTAGGTGGGTTCAATTCATTATTCTTTCATTATTCTAATTTCACAATCTGGCGGAAGTAAAACCACCTGAATTTCGGCGTTGTCCGATTCAGTTCATTACCGCCCAGCTTCAAATCAGACTTTGAATAGCC
>JASJDH010000187.1 GCA_030065175.1 Leptolyngbyaceae cyanobacterium MO_188.B28
TCCTATTATTTTTCGAGTGTTCAGAGCTTAGCTCCCTGTCCAGTTTTTGGGGACCATTATAATAGGCAACCCGTTCAGTGCGCTCTCTCAGCTCCTCTTCTCTGCTTTTCTGGGGAACGGTTTGACGCTTCCATTTCCAAGCCACTGCTAGTCCTCATGATGCCTAGCAACAGATTACGGGAAATTTGGGGGGTATCAACTTAAGCCGGGACAGCCTTTGTGTATAAGGGGTTGGCCTTTTGTGCTTTAGACGACTTACGCGGCATTGGTAAATCGTCTGCATTTTCAAGAAGCCATTCAAACAGGTCAGGAAAAGGCCGTCCGAAAAGGCGTTGGGCGGCGGTAGAGCCATCAGGACGTTTGAGGTCAAAGTTGTGGATAATCGTGAGCGCTTTTAAGGACTGTTCAGAGAAACCTCGACCCGCGCAGTGAAGCTTCGCAAGATAACCATTACGACCTTCAACCGCCGAGGAAGTGCGTTGATATTTGGCGCAGAATTCTTGTGACCATAGGACCCATCGCTCTAATTCGGTAGGAGCCATCGTCAAGGTTAAAGGCTGCTCAAAGAGTAAGTCATAGGCGCAACTAGCGGCTTCTTGATAGTGCTTTTTGAGAGCAGGCTGCCGGGTTTTATCTGCTTGCCGCAGCCAATAGACCCAGGGGAGCAGTGCTGAGAGCAGCCAGTTTTGTAGCTTACTGTCTTGGGTTTCAGCCTGTAGCGTTACCGTTACCCATTGTCGCCAAGCCTCAATGCCCTGGGCAAAAGAGGCTATCTGGGATTGGAAGGTCTCAATCGCCTTTTGCGCTGACTCTTTGCCATAGGAGTGAGCCAGCTTTGTGAGAGTCCGCAAGGACGGCGCCAAATCATTCGCCAACCCTTCACCGAGCCGCCATTGCTGGGTATCACGGGTAAAGGGATGGATGATTTGACTGATTTCCTCAAGGGTGTCATGGTACGTGCGTTGGTCTTCGCATAAGCGCTGTTGCTGAGCTGTATTCTCCTCAATCAGGGCTTTCAGCGATTGTTGTTTAGCCTCATCAGAACAGGGCTTTAGCTGCTTTTGGAGTTTGTCATATTGTTTCTTGAGTTGGGCGAGCTGACGTCCCAATGCACTGCCCATCGGACGTCCTAACGCACGCAGGGCATGGAACAAGTCAGCAACACTCACACAGCCCAGCCCCGAGAGGGCTAGCTTAATCAGGGCGCGAGCCCCATCACTGACCAGATAATGGCAATGCCATTGTTGACTATTCCACCATTGCTCAAGTTGCTTCAGCCAGGTATCGTAGGTGCGGTTCTCACATTCGGTTTCGATGAAGATAAACCCACTGGCTAACTCGATGAGCACCAGCACAGGCAAGCCAAAGAAGGTTTCATCTGCGCCCAAACCGATGCCCTGCCCTTGGGATGGTTGACAATGCTTTGCTTGGACGTCGCCATAGTCAATAATTAATTGAGTCATCCGCTTTTTCAGATCCCGTAAGGCGCTGGGTGAACTTGCCACATGGTTC
Source organism: Leptolyngbyaceae cyanobacterium MO_188.B28 (assembly GCA_030065175.1). GTDB lineage: Bacteria > Cyanobacteriota > Cyanobacteriia > Phormidesmidales > Phormidesmidaceae > JAKSDM01. The sequence goes on from JASJDH010000187.1 coordinate 1,513, forward strand.
TCTAGATGGACTATCTGGATGAACTCTGATAGGGTCTCTGCACCCACACCTTGCTTTATCCCGAAGCAATAAACGACGCCATAGACCAATCGAAACAGCCACTGATATCCTCTTGCTGTTTCCCACCAGTCAGACTCTGGATGCTGATTTCGGCGCTCAATCCCTTGCTGATGACGATGCACACTACTCTTGCTGAGTCCAGTGGCGGTGGCGATTGCCCTCACGCTTTGTTTGACATGATTTTGGATACAATCTGAAACTTTTTGACCCCGTTCTCGTATAGTAATTCCCATCGGACCCTAGTTTTGGTTTATCAGGGTTACGATACAGGGCTCTGGGCTAAGCCGCAGAGCTTTTTTTACGATTCCCGAGTCGAAGTGCTTATTGATACAATTCTGTGCATGCCTTTTGTCCCGCTTTGTGATGCTACCCAATTTGGGCATTATTCCGGGATAGCAAGCAGGTGTTGGAGCACGGACTTGATAGGCTGTCACCGCAGCTGAAGGCTCAGGTGGAGGCGGATTTACAGCAAAGAAATCTACTGTGATGGCTGGGAGTTGAGTCGCTCTTGGAGTTCGCGTTTTAGCTCTTCACAGTTGCGGTTGGGGTTTAGGGTGATGTCTTCAGGAAAGTTGGTTTCGCAAAGCTTGGCTTGAGTAAGTTGTTCTTTGGTTAGATTCTGAGCCCCTGACAAATTGGCGCTCCACAGGTTAGCCCCTTGCAGATTGGCGCGCCCCAGGTTAGCTCCTTCCAGATTGGCGTAAAACAGGTTAGCATCTTGCAGATTGGCGATGTTCAGGTTAGCCCCTTGCAGATCGGCGCGCCACAGGTCAGCCCCTTGCAGATTGGCGGCCAAAAGGGTAGCCCCTTGCAGATCGGCACCCGAAAGGGTAGCCCCTTCCAGATTTGCCCACCACAGGTAAGCCCCTTGCAGATTGGCTTCCCACAGGAAAGCCCCTTGCAGATTGGCTTCATACAGGTCAGTACCACTAAGATTCAACCCCTTTAAAGAAAACCCATTTCTCAGTAATCTCTCAACCGCCACTCGTACAACCCCTGACTTATCGCCCACACCATCATGAATAACCGTCCAAGTCGCAAACAACTCATTCTCTCGCCGCTCTTCCCGCCCAGTCCACCAAACCACCAAGCTCACAATAATTGTCACACCTGCAGCAAGATTAACAATGCTCAGTAAGGCTGAATTCTTCAGAATGTGCTCAATATCCTCAAGTGTCTTTTCGACTGGGGTGCTTTCCCACCAGTCAGCAAAGCGTCTGAGAATCCGTTCCTTAGGCTCTTTGGGCTTAGCACCTAACCGAGGGGTATTAGCCCAACGCAGCAAGGATCTCCAAAAGATTACAGGGGTTCGGCTTCTAGCAATCTGAACAATCTTCTCCGCCTTCTCCCAGTCGCTCCTTGCATCCCCTTGCTTGCCAGTTACCACCCGATTTTTATAGACAAGATAAGCGACTCGTTCAATCTGCTCTCTGCTTTGCTCTTCTCTGCTTTTCCGGATTCCGATCCGACGCTTCCATTTCCAGGCCACTGCTGATCCTCATGATGCCTAGCAACAGATTACGGGAAATTTGGGCACAACTTTGAGATAGAGATCGCACCCGAGTGCAATCACAAAAAGCTAAGTCAAGCAGCTACTGTTTGATCAGGGTGTAGTTGGATAACATTATGGATGGATTTAGGGGTCAACTTAGCTTGGAGGATCTCGGCGCAAAACTGCCGCCAAGCTCCGGCAGCCCATTGACAGCGACCTAAGAGTATCACTTCAGCATGATGCTTCAGCCAAAACTTTCCCGTTCCCTTGATGCGCAGGTTAATGACCTGCCGGATGAGACTCTCAATGGCTCCACTGCCAATGGGTAATTTCAAAGCTTGGACCCGATGATAGTCAAAGCGATGACTCTGTTTGGTGAAATAGGCTAACGCCGTTTGTGCGAGTTTCCTCTTTTTCTTGGATGTGACTTGTTCAGTCATCGTCTTCATTCGGTCAATCAAGGCATTAATCTGTCCGCGTTTGAGTTGAGAACAGGCGCGTTTAGCCCAGGCTTTGGCGTCTTTTTTGGACTTAAAGACAGCCTCCGCAAACGATACCTGTCAAGGTGTTAAATCTTAGCTAGAAAAAAATAAGTTCTGCTCTGACTGCCACAGTGCTTTCGGCCTTGGGCTAATTTAGCAGTAGTCGGTAGTCGCTGTCAGGGTAGAGGTTAGGCTATGTTAGCCAGTATATTTGATGCCTTTGTTGAGGAAAGTCCCATCAGTGTGATGATGCGAGGGATGATGGAACGGGTGTTTCGTCCCCAGCGGCTCGACGAGATCTTTGAGGCTCATGCAAAACTGCAATATTCCCGAGAACTTCTGTTTTCCAGTCTGGTGAATCTTCTGAGCTTGGTAGTTTGTGGCATCCATCCATCGGTGAATGCCGCTTACAAAGCCAAAGCTAAAGAACTCAATGTGAGCCGTAGCGCGCTCTATCAAAAACTCAATGGGGTAGAAACCGAGGTGGGCGCAGCCTTACTCCGAGAAACAGCCAGCGAGTTACAGCAATTAATCCAATCGATGGGGGGTGAGCATCCCCCTCTGCTAGTCGGCTATCAGCCACGCATTCTGGATGGTAATGTGCTAGCGGCCACAGAGCATCGCTTGGCAGTCTTACAGTCAATCGCCTCAGCCCCCTTGCCGGGTAAATCGCTCGTGGTGCTGGACCCGGAATTACGTCTAGCGGTAGATATCTTTGCCTGTGAAGATGGACATGCCCAAGAGCGACGTTTATTTAAGCAGGTTTTGGCGACGGTCAAACCTCAACAATTGTGGATTGCTGACCGCAATATGTGTACGCTTGAGTTTCTCACGGACATTGCTCAACGGCAGTCCGCCTTTGTCATTCGTGAGCATCAGAATCTGCCCTGGGAGCCCTTAAGCGAGTTGCAATTCGTCGGTAGGGTTGAGGGGGGAGAATTATTTGAACAGCAGATCCAAATTCACTACGGGGATTGTGCGCTGAAGCTGCGACGGATTGTTTTGCGCTTATCCAAACCCACCCGTCATGGGGACAGAGAAATTGTCGTGTTGACTAATTTACCCCCTACCGTCGCCAGTGCAGCCCTGGTAATGCAACTCTATCGTCAACGGTGGCGAGTAGAGGGATTGTTTTTGAGCGTCACAGAGAACTTCGAGGGTGAAATTGCCACTTTGGCCTATCCCAAAGCAGCTCTTTTCAGTTTTACCCTAGCTTTGGCGAGTTACAACATTCTCGCCACTCTCAAAGCCGCCTTAGCCAGTGTCCACGGGGTGGGCAAAATTGAAGCGGCTTTATCTGACTTCTATGTGGTGGATGAAATCCAGGGAATCTATCGGGGCATGATGATCGCCATTGCCCCTCAACATTGGCGGTGTTTTATCGACATGCCTCTGGCTGATCTGGCTGCGCTGCTAAAAGACTTATCGACTCGTGTGAATCTCAAAGCCTTTCTCAAACAACCCAGAGGTCAGAAAAAAAAGAAACCTCCGTTGGTGGCTGACCCAAAACACCCTCATGTTTCAACCGCAAAACTTTTATCTCAGAAGAGAATAACACCTTGACAGGCATCCCTCCGCAAACCTGTGTAAATGGGTTGTGGCATGGTAGAAGTCAATCAACTCAATCACCCTATCGCTCGATACCCCTAATGTCTCCAACAGGATTGGAATGCGAGTCCAGATCCACTCTGCCCCATCGGATACCAGGAGCACCTGCTGAGCATGGACAATTCCCAAGCGGATCAAATGCATCTGAAGCATCTCGATAAATCCCTCCACCGACGCCATCGTCCCGTCATTGGTGATCGGCGCCTCTAAACTCTTGATCCGCTGCCCCTGTTCATCGACACAGTAGATCGTCAGCAGTTTCGGCTCTTTCCAGTTACCGTTATACCCTCGCCTGCCGGTTTTACGAATCTTGCCCCGTTTATTGCGACGTTCTCGGGCGCGCCCCCCATCGACCGACACCACCACCCGTCGGTTCCGAAAACACTCCCCTGTGGGCAATTTTCCCTGACGCATCTGCTCGATATACCCCTGGCGGATCGCCTCACCCGCCTGACCAAACCGATAAACTAATTTTTGAATGCGTCCTTCACTCAATCGAATGCCCCACTCCATCAACCCATCGCGGGCCACCGCAAATGAACTCGATAGCATTCCCTGCTGGGCAACGGTTGTCCATACCAATGGACTCACCTGCTCTGACATCCCTAACCACGCCAAGAAGGGATAGAAACTGCCTTTGACGGCCTGACCTCGTTGACCATTCCGACGGCGCTTCTGCTTTTTCTGGGATGGACCTTTGAGGTAGGGCAGACGTAACTTCAACAGCACATTCCCAATCGTCATCACTCCGATGGGCTGACATCCCATTCCCTGAGCGCCGGAATCACGCATGCCCTGAGTGCGTTTCGCCGCCTCCTGATGCGCTTGACAATGATGCGCTAAGGTGTGGATTAACAGCGCAATGCACTGCCCCGCTAACACTAAACTGGCTTGACGGATCTGCTGTTCGCGTTGACGTAACTCGTTGCCATCCCAGTGACTCACCTCGCCTATTTCCATGGCGCTCACTACTGCCTCGCGAAATGACTTGAGCGCTTTGTCTAGGTCTAAAACCGCGGGTATAGTGGTTCTCATGGACAGAGTATCCTGATTCAACTTCGTTGTTAATTATTGAATCATCATGGTTCCTGCCCTTCCTAATACTTGGGCAAGCAGATATTTCAACCTGGCTTTTTGTGATTGCACTCTCGCACCCCCTCACCCATGACTGACCCCATCTTTTCCCTCTCCTACCAAGATCAGCGCGTCCAAAACCTCCTGGCCCAACTCCAGCAACGCACCAGCAACCTGCGCCCAGTCCTGGCGGAGATTGGCGAAGAAATGCTGCGGCGCACCGACCTGCGATTTGAGCGGGAGGAAGACCCCTCTGGGGTGAAGTGGCGACCCCTCTCCGCTCGGACCATCGCCTGGAAGCAGGCCAATAGCCGGATTTTGAAGCGGCTTCAGTCTACAGGGCGGTTGAGAGCCAGCATTACTTATCGGGTAGAGAGCGATCGCGTCATCATTGGCACAAACGTTTCTTACGCCTATAAGCATCAGCTGGGCGTCGGCGTACCCCAGCGTCAATTTTTGGGGATCAACCAGGCCGATGAGGATGAAATTATCGCTATCCTCCAAGATCACCTAATCTAGAAACCAAAATTGCGGGTTTGGGAAACTTTGAGGCATGAAGATTCAGACCCCTTCCCCCCAAGCTGCTCAACTACCGCCGCCGAAAGCGATCGCTGCCGCCCTCAAGCGCATCATTGAGGATGCCTACGATACCGGCATCACAAGGGTGCTCACCTTTGATATCAACGACCAGGGCGTAGTCTTTGGCCGCTTCCACGATGACGATCAAGTCTATGACTATCAGATCAAACCGACAGGCGAGATTAAATACAATGAAGCCGAAGCAAACGGCAGTCGTAGCGACTCCCTGCTAATTGGCTACTACGTAGATTCTGGCGCTTTACTGCGAGACTCGCTGCAATCCCGCAAAGACGCTAGCCCCAGAAGGACCGGCAAGCCCAAGTGTAAAAAAAGCAAGCGCTGTAAGGGGGGCTGCATTGCCAGAGGATTTGAATGCAACACCAAACTGTCTCCTCTCGCAATCACTCGGTTTCAGGGGGTATACAGGGCGATCGCGGCGATGAAAGGGCGGCAAGCGCCAAGCGCGGCAAATAGCGCATTCAGTAATCCGAAAAACAACTTAACAGGTAAAGGCGACCTGCCTACCTCAGCTGTAACCAAACAGCAAAATAAGCCAAAAGTCAATAACGCCATATCTCAGAAAAGCCCCTCTGACGTAACAGCTAAAACAATTGCAGCTGGCGCCGCCATCGTCGGCCTTCCTGCTGCAGCCTACGCCGCCAAGATAATTCAATATCGACATAACTTAAATAACTCGGCGGAGCAAGCAAAAGAAGAAGCTGCAGCCTACGACGTTCCCGATACAGTAATGGGTGGATTCCGCCCTTCTTATGGCGGTAAAGGGACTCAATCTAAGCAAGAAGCAGAACAAATCACTTTGCTGACTAATGGATTTGCCGGGACAAATGGGACTGGCGGCGATTTATTTGCAGCGCAATTTAGTCGCAAATTTGCTAGTCATCATGTCGTAGGGGTAGAAAACCCCGAATTTGACATTGTTACTAAAACAGAACGATTAAAACGAGGGCGGAAATACTCCGAATTTGGGGATGATGCACTCACTTTAATGCTAAAAACAGCCTTTTCTGAGGGCGGTAATCGGGTTGCTCTTCGTATGGCTGCACGCGCCTATGCGTATCATCAAAAGCACCCCGACAAACCCATTAATCTGATTGGATATTCTGCAGGCGGCGTAGTGGCGAATGAAACTGCTGAAATACTCAAGCGGATGGGGGTTAAAGATGTCAAAACGGCTAATATGGGGTCTCCTTACTATGGCTTAGTTCCCAATCACGCCCTAAACTTTATCGCGCCAAATGACAAAGCCAGACAGCAGCCTGGTTTTAATCCGCCCAATCAAGCTGATCTGAAAGAGCCTATTGAAGGGCATGGTAAATACTTTGTCGGGGAAAGCAGCCGTGAGACTATAAGTCTTCTTAAAAAGCACTTTGATCGACCTGAAACTACAAATAGTTAGTTTTTTTCAATCGTTTTTTGGGAGTTGGGCATTAGAGAGTCAGTAATTTTGACGCTCTAAGTTCTTATGCCTCAAGCGGTTGACGTCAATCCATCCAGTCCGTGCTTAGAAGAAGTATGGCGCTTCGATGTCGGCTATTTAGACGATAGCCCGATTCAGCGGAGTGAAGAAGGCTTTGCGATCGCGAAAGGAGTAGCGACCGGCACCGGCGTATTCCCTTACAGAGACCCCCGTACAGGGCGAACAACTTGGGAGTTGCGACATCCTGACGATGTGTTGCACGCCGATAGCCTTGCAACCCTTGGCGGCAAACCCACCACAATCGAGCACCCGCCCCAGTTAGTCAATCCGCTGAATTCCCAAAGCTTTCAGGTGGGATCAGTCGGCAACAAAATCAATGTCATCCCCGGCGAGTTAGTGGAATGGAAGCACAATGGCCAAACCCACACCGTAAAAGATGGGCTGGTCGAAGTTGTCTTTAATACCCATCGCCAAGACGCCATTGACCTGTTCGACGCTGGGCAAAAGCGCTTCCTTTCCAGCGGCTATCGCTGTGATGTGGTTGGTGAGACTGGCGTCTATAACGGCCAGCCGTACCAACGACGGCAAAAAAATATTCGATATAACCATGTCGCCCATGTTGCAAATCCGCGCCTTGGGCAGGACATGGCAATGCGCTGGGATAGTAGCGATTTGGAAGCCCAGGTTGATATCGCCTTTCAAGAACAGGTCAAAGAAGTAAATACGCCCTTAGACGGCAACCAAAATTCTTCGTTTGTGAATACTGACAGTTTGAATTCCCCTATTGCACCGTATCAAGGATCAGGAAGACGTATGGCTACTTTAACGATTGGCAGAGCAACTTACGATGACGTGCCCGAATCAGTGGTAGCCGTCGTCAACCAAGAACTAGAAAAACTTGACGGCCTGGTCAAAGATTTAGCGACAGCTACTCAAGCTAGACAAGATGCGGAAGGGCGAGTCGCTGACCTGTCTGGCCAGATAAGTGACTTAACCGCAGAGCGCGATCGGCATCAGGGCCGCGCAGACGCTCTGGAAGTCGAGCTAGAGGACGTTCAGTTTCAACTCGATTCACTGGATGGGGATGACAATCTGGATGATGACCATAGAACCGATAGCGAAGAGGAGGATGATTCTGTTCTAAGGATTGACGCCAATGAACTAGAGCAGCGAATTCAGCAGGAAGCAGAGGCCCGGGTGGATGCGCTAATTGAAGGGCAGGGCATTTTAGCGGCCCACGGGCAGGAGGGGGTTGAGCTAAGCCCCGCCATGGCTCCTGGGATAATACGCCGCACTGTAGTGGATGCGCTTACGCCGAGTGATTTTGAAATTGCTGACGTCGAAGTGCCTGGTCTCTATAAGTCCTTTCAGATGGGGATCAACCGCTCTGACGCAGTAACCGTAGAACGCGCCGACATGCTAGAAAATGCTGTAACTGCTTCAAGTCGGTTTAACAATGCGAAATCGACAAGCGGAAAAAGGGACGGCATAAGCCCACGCGGAAAACAGCGCATGGATAACTATAAGCAACCCATGGCTATTTCTAAAACCGGCAAACTTTAATTTCTCCACGCAAATCTACAGGGTAAAAAACAATGCAAAAAACCTATCATCGCCGCTTCGCAATGGCTTACCCCGGCAAGCTAGAGGGGTATGGCACGCCGCCGCAAGTGCTATCGCTGGTGAATTCCGCGAACAGCTTGACTGACATCTGGGAGATTCCTGCCCCGACTGCGCCTGCTGTTGGAGAGACCTATAGCATCACAGTAAATGATGTGACAGCGACTGTTGAGATTAGCGAAAACCCAGTCACAAACTTCGTGGAATACAGTCTAAACGGCATGGTCCCTGAACCGATAACGCCGCCAGGAGCCGCCGCCCCTCCCACCGTGGCTGATACGGCTAACGCTTTACTCAAGGCCATTCAGTTTTCCGATATTTTTCAGGTCGCAATTCCGCGCTTGGACTCAGTGACAAATGTCTTGCGGCTTGAAGCGTGCAATTCCGGGGAGGCGTTAACCGTCAGCGCCGCCAATCTAACCCCGACAAATGTGCAGGTTGCAGCGCTTAGCACTCCTATTCCTTTTGGGATTTTTGTCGCCCAACGGTCGGGCGATGCCAGGGGGACGGCCCGCCTGCCGACGCTGGCGACCGATACGTTTTTGGGGATTACGCTGCAAACCCACGCCATTGAAAAAATGATGGTGTCTGCCGGAAACACGAACCAGACCCGGCAATTCGACACTCAGTATTGGGCTGACGAAGCCATGGATGTGGTGACGAAGACTCTCACCAATGACGGTGTTTGGGTGCGATCGCTGGTTCCTGAAGCCACTCTCTCCGAAGCTGACACCGTGCATGTCTCCATTGATGCAGGGACCGAAGGCTGGGTGACCAATGTGGCCAGCGCCACCGCGATCGCCATGCCCTACGCTCGGTTCCGCCCCGTCACCGGGGTTGGCGAACATCTGAACGAGCCTAGATTAAGCGCGGACGGCGAACAAATTGCACTTGTCAGCATCAATATGCCGTAATCCCACTCCCCTACGCCTTAGACTCCTTAACTTACTTTTCTCAGAGACCTATGCCTACCATCGCACCTACAACTGAAATCAGACTGGATAACGCCACACTGGGAGCTTTCCTGAGAGAGCTGGAATTAATTGAGAGCGATCTAGACCGGGAAGAATTGGCGGATCTACCCTTCGCTAATGGCACAATTGTTCCCCTGGATATCCAGAATGCGCCTTGGGCCAGGACGGTTGTCTATCGCCGGTTAACCCGAACGGGGTGGTTTAAGCTGGTGCGCAGCTATCCCACCGACATCCCTATGGTGAATGTCTTGACTGAAGAATTCACCTATCCCGTGCATAAGTGGGCGGGCGGCTATTACTTCTCAGACGACGATATTCAGGCGATCGCCCACACCGAAATCGACCTGGAGCGGGAAGATATCGAAGCCGTTCAAGAAACTGCCAACCAAACCTTGAACGACCTGATCGCGTTTGGCGATCGCAAACTCAAACTGCCGGGGTTTGTGAATCATCCAGACGCCATGCGCAGCTTCTCACCCTTCGCATTTGACGAAAGAAGCTCCGCCAACCAGATTCTCGCCGTCCTGAACGATGCTTGCACGACCATTGTTGAAATCACAATGCAAGTTGAGAAGCCGGACACGCTCCTATTGCCGTTGCGACAATTTGACTACATCATGACGGCTCGGCTTGATGACACCCAAGAGCGCACCATCGGCGAACACTTTATCCGCACCAACGCCTATATCAAGAACATTCAGCCGGTGAACGAGCTGAAAGGCGCAGGTCCAGATGGAACTGATTTAATGATTGTCTATTGCCGCAATCCCAGAAAAGTCAAAGCGAAAATCATGATGGAGCTGACCTGGATGCAACTGCAGCGGAAAGGGCTGGGTTATGAGCGCCCCGCCTGCTTCAAATATGCAGGCTGCATCTCCCGTCGTCCCCTCTCCATGCATCAAGTCGCTCTGCCCAATGCCGCTTAATAAATGAATCATGCCAGAAGATACTAATCCTCAACCAGCAAAAAGCCGAAAACAATCAAGCCCCTCTGCCCAGAACCCAGCGACTGTTTCAATCCTGTGTCGTCCAGAGTTAGATAAAAGTGTTGGCGGCTTTCCCCATACCGGGGTTCTTCGCTTTCCGTCGCCTGTTCGTCCTGAAACCGAGGGGCGAGTAAGCATGTCAATGGCGGCGACAGCCCTTTCCCCCGGGCATCAGATTGTAACCTGGGAAGAGTATTCACAGATGCAGCAAAACCCGTTTTGGGAGTCGTTTATCAAGAAAGGGGTGATTACGGTCATCCTACCGCGTCCGGACCTTGAAAAATCCACCCGCACTACGGCGGATTACAACCTGGAAGACGCCTTCGACATCATTGCTCAGTCGCAGGATGTGGACTGGCTCAGGCTGTGCATGAACAAGGACGATCGCGACGGGATTGTTGAGTTATGCCAACAGCAAATTGGTGAAATTGAAGAGTCTTTGTCAAATAGGGAGGTTGCATGAAATTAGTAAGAGCTTTGCGGTTAAAGCAAGTTATCGCCCAAAAGGGCTATATCACCCCGCATGAGGTTGTCCACCCCCTACCCGAAGCCGATGTGATTAGAATTGCAGCGGCTGCTAGAAAGGCCACTATTTTTGTTTAATGGTCCCATCCTTCAATGTCTGTCACTAACCCAGTTACGCTTAAGGATTTTCTTGCACGCTATCCCAAGTTTGCAAAAAAAGCGGAGACAGATCCGGGCTTTGCCAACGCCGTTTTGGAAGAGGCGATCGCCCGCACGCCTGCGGACGTATGGTTAGAAAACACAAACCTGGGGATTATGTTTTACGTCGCCCACGTTTTTGAAATAGAGTGGCGCCAGGACTCGGAAACGGCTGGGAATTCTGTAGCGATTGCGCAGGGAAAGGGCGGCGGCAAACCAGGTCGCAATACTGATTTGAATAATGTAGACTTCCAGGATACGCGCTATGGGCAACAGCGCATCCGGCTACAGCAAAAGCTGGTGACCACTACCGGGTTTTCCGTATGATCTTTATCGACCAAATGCGGTTTGTGCGCGATCGCAGTTTAATCACGTTTGGCTGGCAGGATTACTATGGGGTTCCCACGGTGCGATCGCTGGTGATCCGCAAGCGTCAGGTGGTCGGCGGCAAGATGCAGGAAGAATATATCGACATCCAGCCTAAGCCGGTGATCACGACGGTGGATGAGAAGCAGGTGGGAACGCCGTTCAATGAGTCGATTCAGATTGAGATTGACGATTTTATGGTGAAGGGGGTGAGCCGTCAGGGATGTGGCTATGACTTCCTGAATTTCCGGGATACCGGGGTGGAGTTCTGGGTCGATGCTCAGCTGCTCGGGGGATGGAATGGCCCGGTGTGGACGCCCTATCAAATCGTTGGCGGCATCCCTTGTGATTTCCTGGCCATCACCAAGAGCAACACGCTGACCTGGGATTTGCTGTTGCGGCGTAAGCCTGATGATAGATACCCGGATCACGTCTAACAGCGCCTAAACAAAAGATTAGACCAAAGTCTGGAAAACCCTATATTTCAAGTCTTTTATGGCTTTTCGAACACTAGATTTAGTGTTTTTAATCGCATTATGAATCCTGAACTTGCTCGACCTACCTTACGCGCTTTTCTAGAAAGTCAAATCCGGATCGATAAGTGGGGGTTAAACTTTCCCGACGATGTTGAGGATTTGGAAAATCCCCCGTCTATCGCCAGAGAGGAGCCGTTAGCCGATCTCAGCTCCGAAAATTTCTTTGCCGGTCAGGGGGGACCAACCCCGGTTACCGCTACCCTACGTTGCCCCTACACCATCATCTTTCGCTTCAGTTCATCGCTCCAGTATCACCAGCTGCCGATTGGCGAGGCGGAAACTAATGTGCTGAGGATTCTCTCAGTCTTGCAGAATGAACCTTACTGTGTGCATGAGCATTTTGAGGAAATCGCGGCAGAGGGAAGGGTGGTGGTGGCCGAGGCGGAAAACCGGGATTGGTTGATTACCTATCAACTCACCATTTCCCCCACTTTTTTGGCGGAGTTGCTGGATCTGATTCCTTCGACGGGCTATATGGCTCCACTGGGATAAATGGCTGTCAGTTGGTCTTGGAGGTGGTTTTGCACCGATAGTCTGTTACTACTTTGTCAAGTCCTTTACCTGCTTAGCTAGGTCAACTTTCTCCTTGAAATCTGGATCTAGCTTGGTAAAAAAAGTTGTAACCATCCAGATAAAAGCTGCTATCGCTACATAATTAAGAATACTTTCAGGAGCTATCTTAAAAGGTATTATTCGTAATATTCCTATTAAAAATAGCAGTAAAAAAGGGCCGAATAATGAGAGTGCGAAATCGATAAATTTTTGTAAATGAAATTTCAATTGGATGTGCCTTGTTCTTCCCTTTTTTATACGATTCATATCACTCAAATCGTGTGTATTGACTTTCGG
>JASJDH010000188.1 GCA_030065175.1 Leptolyngbyaceae cyanobacterium MO_188.B28
CCGACAACAACGCAATCATTCTGCTTACTTATCCCATCGCAGGCGTAGGCTAAGGAGGCTTGGCCAGTCCCTAGAAGTCTCGTTGTAGTGTTAGGGTGTAGCTCAAAAACTGGCTGACTGCGTTGTCGCCACTCAGTCTCAGTGACTAGAGCAAACCCCCTGGAGCTTCGAACTAATTGGACAGGAGTTTGTTTGGAGCGGGAGACAAGAAGGTGTGTAGGGTTAAACATGGCTGTAATCTCTTATTAACTCAACTGTTAAGAAGAATAAAAAATTTTCAGAAACTGCTGAAGGGAAGATAACCGCAATCAGCTCAGAAAAATGCCCCCACTGCCTTTCAGCTAGGGAGAAGTACATATACTCATACGGTTATCTCCCTGCTCTATCTTGTGGAGTGGCGATGGAGTTTGAATTAAGCAGTCAAGTTGTTGCAATAAAAATTTACATTGCGTTACATTTAGTTAAGTAACGTTCCAGGACAAAGGAAATTAACCCAATGCTTCTCAACACTGAAAAACCGTCTTACTCCAATGCTTTCGCCGCCGTTCCCGAGGCTGTTGAAGCGATCCGGAGTCTAACTGTAGATGATCAGCTAGGGCTGTTGTGGATCCTCTATGAAAATATGGGGGGCTTAGTGACGCCAGCAGCTCCCGGCGCCACTGAGCGGATCAGGCTAGCGGGCGGCCTTATCTATGAGGTTGCTAGCCTGTCCTACGAAGAGCAACTGCAAGTGATGCGAGACTTAGCAGCAGGTGTCAATACCCCTGTTTCCCGAGATTACGGGAAGCTGACCAGCAACAACAAGTTGGCCTTCTGGTATCAACTGGCTGAGTGGATGCGCTCTGGAGAGGTTGTTCCAGTCCCAACAGGCTATCAACTCTCAGCGCCAGCCGCCAAGGTCTTCAAAAAGATCGCAGCGCTGGGATTCAACCAACAAATTGCTGTTCTGCGCCTGATTGTTGGCAAGATGGGCATTGACTCACTAGCAGCTTAGACGACTTAGGCAAATACGTGAGATCGTCCTTCAAAATCGCAGCGAGTTTCTAGTTCAAGAGGTCTCTAATGGCCTCTTGACTTAAATTTAATGGATGTTGCTGATCTGGGAAATGAATGGGCGCCCGAAAAGGCTAAAACTAAGCTCAGCATCAGATCCAATCATTTCTGTTTTCAGCAACATCGTTTGATGAGACGCTCCTTCTGCCCAGACTCTATTAAGACTTTCACCCAGAAGCCGTCAATTTTAATGCTTGAAAGAGGGGATGATGACCATGGATAGAAATAATTCCAAAAGCCTGCAAGTTTGCCCAATTTGCAACATTTCCATCACTGAAGATGGGCAGGTTAACTTTTCTACGGGAAGTCCTGGAACCCGGGCTCGACTCTATGCTCGAGTTTGCCAGTTCGCCCAGAAACCAGGATGCATCAATCAAGATTCTGAACTTATCGGTGAACTCACCCGTGGAGATGGCTTTGAAACGGGTGAGGAATTGGTAAAGCAGATGACGTTTTCTAACACCTCCAGACAAACCAACTAGGCAAACCTGATGAAGTCGAAACTAACAGAAGGTCCGGTTGGGCTTCAGCTGCTCAAGCTCACACTTCCTCTCGTTTGGGGAGTCTTTGCTGTCATCGCCTTTAGCCTCGCCGATACTTACTTCGTCGCTCAACTGGGAACTAACGAGCTGGCGGCCATGAGCTTCACCTTTCCCGTCGTTATGGTTCTAGGCAGTGTCGCCATGGGCTTGGGGATCGGGGCTTCATCAATCATCGCCCGGGCGATCGGATCGGGCGATCGCTACCGAGTGCGGCGACTAACCACCGATAGCCTCATACTATCCCTGCTAGTGGTCGCCATCCTTGCCGGACTGGGCTTAGCTACCATCAACCCCTTGTTCACGGCCTTGGGAGCTGGCCCTGAGGCTCTCCCCTTGATTCGAGACTATATGAGCGTCTGGTATCTGGGGATAATTTTCCTGGTCGTACCCCTGGTTGGCAACAGCGCCATTCGAGCGTCAGGAAACACCATTGTTCCTAGCCTGATTATGACCGTCGCCGCTGCAGTCAATATCTTGCTGGATCCTTTACTCATTTTCGGTTGGGGCGACTTTCCCCCCCTGGGAATCAAAGGCGCGGCCCTAGCCACTGTGATTTCGCGAGCCGCCACCCTCGTCGCTTCCCTAGCATTTCTCCATTTTCGGGAGCGCCTACTTTTATTCGCGCTGCCGAAACTAAAAGAGGTTTGGCAAAGTTGGATCAGCGTTCTGTCCGTCGGCCTGCCAGCAGCGGCCACTAACCTAATTGTGCCGATCTCAGTCGGATTGCTCACCAGTTTGATGGCTCGCTACGGTCCCGAGGCAGTCGCCGGATTTGGCATTGCTTCACGGGTGGAATCGTTCGCCTTAATTGCGCCGTTAGCGCTTTCAGCCAGTATTGGTCCATTTGTTGGCCAAAACTGGGGGGCTAATCAGCGCAGTCGAGTCAATCAGGCGCTGCGTTTAAGTTTCTGGTTTTGTTTGGCTTGGGGTGGGCTGATCGCCATCATTGTCGGTGCTAATGCGTCTGGAATCGCCGCTTGGTTTGACAGTGAACCGGCAGTCGTTGCCAGCGCCGTCGCTTACTTAACGACTGTGCCGCTGAGTTATGGCGCGTTGGGGATTATTTATATTTTCAGCTCCACCTTTAATGCCCTGGGGAAGCCATTGCCATCGGTGGCGATGACGCTCTCGCGGATGTTTCTCCTTTATGTGCCGCTCGCTTATCTAGGGAGTTGGTTATTTGGACTTCAGGGCGTCTTTGTCGCAGCCTGCCTTTCGAATGTAGCAGTCGGTCTGGGGGTGTATATTTGGCACTCTCATCAGAGTAGTTTCAAAGCTGAGATTAAGTCAGCCCACTTGTCGCTCTCGCCAGGTGTCACCGTCAAATAAAGCTCGTCAAACCGCCAATTGTGTTGAGTTGACCGAGGGTTATTATCTCACCACCATTTCACCACCTCTTATGTCACGCTCAATCAATGCTCAAACTCTTAGCAGGAGCCAAGTGGGGTTTCAGGGGCTCGTCATCGCCTTGACGATTATTTGGCTTTGGACAAGCTCATTGTTATTCTTACTCTCCTGGAAAATTTCCCCGCTTCATTCGGGGCAAGTTTTAGTGGCGATCGGGTGGCAAACTTTTCTTTACACAGGTTTGTTCATTACTGCTCACGAAGCAATGCATGGGCTAGTTTGCCCCCGCAACCCTCAACTTAATCGTCTAATCGGCTCCGCCGCCGTCTTGCTATATGCTGTCTTTTCCTACAAAAAACTGCTAACCAAGCATTGGCTGCACCATCGCCATCCCGCCAGTCCGCTTGACCCAGATTTTCATGATGGCAGAAACAGGAGTTTTTGGGCTTGGTATGGTCACTTCCTGAAAGGATACTGGAGTTGGCCGCGAGCAGGATGCTTGCTTGCCGCTCTTAGCTTTATCAGCTATGCGCTGCATGTCTCTCTACTCAATCTCCTTTGCTTTGTCCTGCTGCCTTCACTGTTGAGTTCACTACAATTGTTTTACTTTGGCACCTTTCTACCGCATCGGGAACCTGAGGGAGGATATCGCCATCCCCATCGCACTCAAAGCAGTTCACTCCCGATTTTCTGGTCATTCATCACCTGCTATCACTTTGGCTACCATCAAGAACATCACGAACAGGTCGACGTTCCCTGGTGGCGGTTACCGGAAATTTACGCTTGCCGTCAACCAATTTTGAATTAATGCTTGCGGCTTCACTCAATTTTGTTGATCCACTTCGAGTGTCTCCATTAGTAACAGTACTCTAAGCAACACTTCACCAAATTCCAAAAAACAGCCCATTTTTTGAGTCGCTTAGACAAGTGGTTTCGACGACATTATCCCCTTGCTTAGCTCATAAGAGAGTAGTTACTCTATCAATCCCTTGGGAAACCCCTAATCAACGCTGTGGCTATCATGATTATTTCTGCGTTTAGAGCTACATAACTATACAGCTTAATCCGTCAATATCTTAGTAATAAATATTTGCAAAATATTAAATTTTTATTACAATATAGATGTAGTGAATTCATAAATGCCTGCCATGTTGATTCCTATTCCAGCGCCTCTTGAAGCTAAGTCAAGTGTCTATGACTTGAAAGAACGTCTCGACTGGGGCGAGCCCGCTTTAACCATCATTGACGTCAGAAATAGAGATGCTTTCAATGCAAGCCGTATCATGGGAGCAATTTCTATTCCCTTGAATCAACTAGCTCAAAAAGCTTCCGCAAGTCTCGAATTAGTTCGGGATATTTATGTTTACGGTTCTAGTGACCAAGAAACAGCTTCTGCAGTTGCTTCTCTCAAGGAAGTAGGCTTTCAGAACATAGCGGAACTCCAAGGTGGACTAATAGCTTGGAAGGTGGCCGGTTTTCCAGTTGAAGGGAATACTGCTGTTACTGCATAGCTGATAGGTTCTATTGACACCTTATCATTCATTAATCCCTCAAACCATTAGAGCTTAAAAAGATAGTCCATATTATGTTTAACCCCTCCTATTATCCTCTCTTGGATAAGGAGGGGTAACATATGCTTAAACATAGCCTTAAGCATCTTTTTTCTGCAAATGAATTGAAGAGTGAAGATTTATGGTGTTCACAATCTTAATTTTAATGTTCGTTACCCGAATAGCGAATTTATCTAGAAAAAATTAAAAAATATTGTCAGTAAGTAATGAGATAGAAATGGTGCGAAAAGACATCCATCAATCAGAACATTATAGATGTAGCGAGGTAATGATGGTCGCACTATCCAGAGATAGAATAATGTTACGCTTGTCGCAACTATTGCCTCAATTTTAAAGGGAATTAAGTCTGTTTTCCATCCCCAAACGAGTAAGCCTAAAAGTAAATTTAGAATCGACAGGAAAATTTTCATCCTCTCAATTCCAATGAAGAGAGGAAAATCATATGAAATTAGAGCAGCCCAGAAACAGAGGAAAGCTGGCTGAAAATTTTTGGGTAAGCCAGTAAAAAATTGAAAGGTTAAAGGGAGTGAAGCAATGCCTGCCGCCACCCAAACACCAGGAAAAATAAATAGTTCTAAAAAACGACTATAGATCCACTTTATTTTGGAGTTTTGACTAAATGCAATTTTCCGCTATATGTCATAGCACTACAAAGACACAAAACACTACAGACAGCGTATTTTTTAAATTGGTCAAAACTCCAGTTTATCGGAGTTTTTTGGAATTTAGAAAACCCAATCATAGGAGAGGTTCTTAATCCAAACTTTCAACTGAATAACAATCAAAAATTCTAGCTAGATTTGGGATGAAAAGTCTCATTAAATGGGCAATCTTGAAGGAATAAAATTCCTTCAAGATTGCTCTTTCATAAGTTAAATTCAGATATTAGGGAGGCAGTATTGACACGCATTGAGTAGATTTAGAACTTGAAATTGCTCGCGAGGGTCTCTCGCTCATGGGGAAGTTTATCGGCTATCTGTGTCTCTAGATTTAATGAATCAACAAAGACATAAAGGTTAGGAATCATCTGTCCCTTGCGTTCAAAGCGAACCATTTTGGTTTGCTTGATATCATAGTCCTTAGCTAGGTTATCTAGAGAAAGATACAGATCCTGACCAGAGGAATCTCCTTTGATTTCCCGATTGGGGTTATAGAAGCGGCCATAGTTAGGTTCTACAACGACCATATCTGAAGTGAGAACAGGCTTGATAAAGTAATCCTGATTAACCTCACTGCTTTGAGCCAGCGCATCATAATTGAGTCCAATGAAAGCCAGGACTGTTAGAACAAGTGATGAGACAAAAAATGGCGCAATAAATCTTCTGAGCATGGATAAGTCTCCTTACAATTAAGCCTAACTTTTGGGCTGTTTGATTCTGGTCAAGATGCCCCCAAGACTCATGGAAATAGTGAGGTCTACGACTAGAATTAACTCACTCCTGAACCCGCTTCCGTTGCGTTGTCTGATGCAGACGTTTGGTAAGACTTCTCCAGAGATTGGCGTTGTGATTCTTGCCTGGAGAGAGCTTGCTTCTGGAGCCATTGGGCGGCTAAAGCATCTATAGAGAATGAACCCGCGCCGTTGATGGTGAAGAAGAGAAAGCAGGCTGCATAGATGGCTGAAAGCTCCAAATAAGGAACGCTAAAGCCAGCTACGAGAATGTGGTGGTACATTGCCACTCCCATCGTCGCTAACAATCCTAAGGCGGCGGGTCGAGTTAACAGACCAACAGCGACCAGAGGAGCGCCGATTAATTCGGTAAAAGCGGCGACATAACTGAGGAAAATAGGAAAAGGCAACCCGATGTATTCCACATATGCTTGGGCGAAGCTTTCGATGTTGCCTAACTTATCTAAGCCGTTGTGAACCATTACGACACCTACGACGACCCTTAGTACTGTCCAGGCGATCTGAAACTGTGTATTGGTCTTTAAATTGGGCTTGAGTATTGTTGTGAGAGGAGTAATTCGTTGCATGAGATTCCTTTCAAGAATGTGTCCAAGTCTTCTAAGACAGTGATTGAGTATCCATTAATTCAATAAGGGCCAATTCTGAGAACTGACCTCACTTGACGGTGCAATTCAGCCAATACCTACTCCTTCTTTCCGGAGTTTTACCTAACCAGGAAGGTCTTTGCGCCGAATTGACTCTCTAGCTCTAGATGCAGAAGATTCTTTGAGACTTAAATCTGAGAGAAGCATTAACTCATGTAAATAGTGTAACGAAAAATCAAGTTTATTTTCAAGGAAGAATTAAAGTTTGATGGTTGTACAGAAAAGCGAAGGACTTGAATAAGAAGGAAGCCTGCAAAAAATCAACCGCTCTGCAATGAAAGGGCTGAGCAGTTGATTTTGAAGAGCCTGATAGCAAGGGTTGACAGAATCCCTTAATTTGCAAATATCTCTTCCAGCAGAATTCGCGTTCTTGTCAGCTTCGCATTATCCAGGCCGCGACAGCAGCGCTCCGTCACAATGATTGGCGCAAAGTCTGGAGCTTCGAGAACAACCCTGTCTGCAATCATGTTTAAGCCGTCAGACACATAACCAAGACAATCCAAGGTCTTCTCCAAATCCACCCGATCTGCACAATAAATGATGAGGGCTCGATCTCTCAGCACTACAAAGTGTTGGGACAACAATAGTCGGGCGAATTCGCTTAACTCTGCCAAATACACGGAAAATTCGTTTATGGCTTTGTGATTCATTCAACAAGACCCATTCGATTCAAGTCAATATCCAAGGCTCGCCGACATTATGTTAACTTATGTAAATGATTTTCATATACTTGTGGGGAAAATAATGAAGCTACAAAATTTGCTCTTACCCCTGGGTGTTGTTGCGATTGCAGCCCTTGCATTTAGCGCCTATAAAGTCGCCTTCGCCCCTTTGCCTGAGGGGTTTCCATCCCCAACGGCAAACGGCGAAATAGAGGTTAAACGATATCCGGCGTATCGCGCCGCTACTGTTCGTCGGACCGGAGAATTGTCTCAAGCAGCAAATCGGGCATTTAGCCCTCTTTTTCGACACATTAGCGCCAACGACGTTTCCATGACGGCACCTGTGGAAATACGCTATCCACTCTCGACCCTGGAGGCCAAGCAAGGTGCTTCACCGGATGATGGCGAAGCCTATGTTTCTTTCCTATACAGGACCACAGATATTTATCCTGAGCAAGTGGCTCAGGGTATTCAAGTCGAGGATATGGCGCCTATGACGGTTGTCAGTCTTGGATACAGAGGAGGCTATAGTTTTCAGAGCTATGAACAAGGTCTTCAACGTCTCAAAGTCTGGCTTGGGAAGCGCCAAGAGTACCAGGTTGTGAGTCCGCCTCGTCGCCTTTTCTACGATGGTCCCTACATTCCTGACCCACTCAAACGCAGTGAAATTCAGATCCCGATACAGCAAGTGGATGAATAGGATAGGTTAGACTTCTATTCACTCAACTTGAAGATGTTAAGAATTAGATATGGTGATAATTCATTCACCCGTCGGTAAAACCTTGCGATCGCAGAATCTCGTCCAGGTTAACCTCTGTTTCCAACAGAAAGTAATGATTTAGCCTTCCTCTTTGCCTGCCTCGATACTGTCGCTGATGTTCATCGGTAATTCAGATGAGACGACCGAGCAGAAGATTGACGCAGTGGTAGACAATCGCAGGATACCAGTCCCAACCGTCAAATAGAAGTTCTGAGGGGAGTCAAATAGACTTATCCCCCTCAGAATTTGCTAGCGAACAAAGTTTAATAATTCTTGCGGTGACGCGAGTAGATCAACCGCCACAAAGGAAATCTTGTTCTCAGAATTGAGCAAGAATGTCCAAGCAACATTGATCCAAACCCCGGCGCTAAACCAAGATGTTCTCACCTGACCAGTCACTCTAATTTGAGCGTATCCCTCTTCTTCGGCAGGTTCAGAAATACCTCGCTTTGGCATGAGCTTGAGATCCTGGCCCTCCTCTTGAAAGAACTTAAGTAGATTGTCTTTACCAACCACAGGGTTCTGAAATGGCGGTTGCAGCACTCCGTCAGGTGCAAATAGCTCAATCAGGGCGTCAAAACTATTCGCGCCCAAATAGTTCATGTAGCTCAGCACCGTTTGATTGGTAACACCTTCGATGCAGACTTGGGGTTGATGCGACTTCTCGTTAGGATGAGCCGCTCGTTCAGCGATGCACTGAGAACTACTTAATTGAATTGAATCGAATCCTGTATCCACGGCTCTAACTCTCTTGTTGTCACTGTTGTCTAAACAGGAAGCTTGGAAAAACTTGTGATGAGGCCAAGGTAAGAGCGTCAACGACTATCGTATATCAGAATGAACGCCTTCCCGTTGCTGAGAACTAATGGCGCTGATTGTGTCGTAAGCAGCCTCCCAATCAGTTCGAGGTTAGGCTGCTTCACTACATCTCAGGCCAACAAACCCAGACGCTTGCCGTTGTCACGAGCCAAGCGGATCAGATTTTGTCGCTGGGTGCGCTCAATCCCAACTGAATTGCAAAAGCGGGTAATAGCTTTGGAATGAAGTGCAATCAACTTACCCCTTAGCTGAATGAACTCGGGCTTTCCAATCAAGTTGCGAGTCAGGATCACGATGGGTGCAAACATGAGTACCTTCCTTATCTGAGGCTTGTTGTTTCTTGCTTGGAACCTCATGTAAATAATCGTAACGAGAAAGTTTAGAAATGTAAACTTATCTTGCAATTATTTTTTCTGCATGCATCCAGCCTCATCAATACGCGGAAAATCCTCCCCAGTCGCTTGGAGGGAATGCCTAGAAAGCCCCAGAAGGACACCGATTAAATGGTTGAGGCTCTTCTCTTCCGGATTGATTCAGATCCTTGGAAGTTTTTACTGCCTGGAACAGAACAATAAAGTTAGCCTCGTTGAGCAGCGAAGATGAATACTTACGCTATTCAAATAGATAAGTCAAGTTTATTTGACTATTTGTAACATTTTGGCTACATTAGTTTACATAAACGAACAAAGGGATTTTGCCGCCATGTTTGCCTGTCCTATATATCGTTCCATCACTGCCGCCTTGGACGGAAAGCAGACGAATATTCAAAAGCAGACGAATATTCAAGGGAAAACAGCGTTGATCACCGGCGCATCTCGGGGGATCGGACGGGCGATCGCCCTTGAATTTGCTCGCCAAGGAGCCGCCCGTCTAATTCTGTTGTCCCGCAATCCGCAACGCCTCGACAAGGTTGCGAAAGAAATCAAGGCGTTAAACGAGTCCATTGAGGCAATTCCGCTGGCGGTGAATTTGACTCAGACTGCAACGATTAGCAGTTCAGTTGCTAGAGCATGGCAAGATCACGGCCCCATTCACATATTGGTTAACAATGCAGGGGTGGCTCATCAGGTGAATTTTCTCAATTCCCGACTCCAAGACATTGAGGAAGAGGTCAATGTCAATCTTTTGGGCATGTACGCCATTACCCGTCAAATTGCCCAACGCATGGCGGCGCGACAGGAAGGAATCATCGTCAATGTTTCCAGCTTGATGGGCAAGCTGCCCGCCCCCAGCATGGCGACCTATTCCGCTACGAAGTCCGCCATTTTGGGATTTTCACAAGCGTTACGCGCGGAGTTGGCGGCTTACGGCGTTCGAGTGGTTTCTTTGTTGCCTTCTCTGACTGAGACCGATATGGTGCAAGACATGCACTCGTTCGGATTAGTCCTATCCGCTCAACCCGAGCAGGTAGCGAAAGCCTTAGTTAGGGGGCTAAACAATAATTCAAAAGAGATTCTCGTGGGTTGGCAAAGTAAGGCTGCCTCACTTTTCAATCGGCTTGCCCCTGGATTAATGGAGAAGGTGATTTTGCTCTCTGCCGCCCTCTCAGGTTCACCACAAAGATCGTTTCCCAACACTCCCGAAGCTGCGTAAGCCTCGCAATGGCGCCTTTAGTTCTACTGATCGGCAGGTGCTTGCTCCCTTTTGGCGTCCCGTCGCATTTTCCCAGAACCTCAAGCATTGATGCTCTGCCACTGGAATGTTGATCAAGCTAAGTCAGGCTCCAATAACTGTTTTGCGGTTGGTGGAGCCAGGCTCTAGGTAAAGTTTTCGACTTTCCCATACGACAGAAACAGCGCCATGAGCTTGACTGATAATCAGTGGTATATTGTGTAGAAATGTTGCGCTAAGTTAAATCAATAGTTCATTTAAGAGAGTTTTGAATGTGCCGAAAAGATTATGAGATATACATTTCTCGTTTTACAAATCCCTACAATGCGAGAGAAGAGCTTGTAACGTTCTCACTCAGTCTGTTTAGCGTCTCTGGATTATCAACGCTTCCTCAAGCGGGCAAGACTTTACCCCACTCAAATCTGAGGTTGGCATGACCCAGCTTTTTGTTCTTGGATTTATTATTCTTCTTTTATTCGTCGGCCTTGTTATCTACTTCGCAGCCGCCCGCACCTATAAATCTTCTGACTCAGTCGCCAACGCCTATGACCAGTGGACAGAGGACGGCATACTTGAGTTTTACTGGGGTGAACATATCCACCTGGGGCACTACGGTTTGCCGCCGCGACGCAAAAAATTTCTCAAAGCGAAGGAGGATTTTGTCTACGAGATGGTGTGCTGGGGCGGGCTAGATAGGCTGTCCAAGGGCAGCACTGTACTTGATGTTGGTTGCGGCATTGGCGGCAGCAGCCGCATTCTGGCGGAGAAGTATGGGTTTTCTGTAGTCGGCGTCACGATTAGCCCGCAGCAGGTGCAGCGCGCCCAAGAATTAACCTCAATCGACTTGGATGCGAAGTTTATGGTGAATGACGCCATGGCGCTCTCCTTTCCTGACGAAAGCTTTGATGTGGTATGGTCGGTTGAGGCCGGGCCACACATGCCAGACAAATCTGTTTTCGCTCGAGAGCTGTTGCGCGTACTAAAGCCGGGTGGTGTTCTAGTTGTTGCTGATTGGAACCAGCGAGACGTTCGACGAAAATCACTTAATTTGTGGGAACGTCCTGTCATGCGGCAACTGTTGGACCAGTGGTCTCATCCAGCTTTCGCCAGCATTGAAGGCTTTTCCGAACTCCTGATTGAAACCGGCTTGGTGGATGGAGAGGTGATTACTGCTGACTGGACGAAGCAAACGCTTCCTTCTTGGCTCGACACAATTTGGCAGGGCGTCATTCGCCCTCAGGGATGGATGCAGTTTGGAATTTCTGGATTCATTAAATCTGTAAGGGAAATACCCACAATCCTACTGATGCGATTGGCTTTCGGTGAGGGGCTTTGCCGCTTTGGTATGTTTAGAGCTGTCCGAGCTGATGCGCTTTCTGAATTATGAAACAATGTCGGAAGGCACCTCTCAAACCAAGGAACCTATTCGACACATGCTGTTTGGCTCGACAGCAGGGGTGCGGCAGGTGATTCACTTGCTTCATAAGCTGGGCTACGCTGAACCGAATGCCTGGAGCCGACCGATGCCGACAAGAAGACCGGGCGAGGTAATGGCAATTCTGACACGGTATCTGTTAAAGGGTGAAGGGTGAAGGTGGAGGAATAAAGGATGAAGGGTTGGGTATGGCCAGAAAACTGGTTTGAACCGATCCTTTATCCTTCCCAGAGTGCTGGTCAGTTTACGAAATCGCACCTGCTCCGTTTATCCAACCTTAAGCAGTGATTCTTGCGATCGCGCCATCCAGCCTTCCTAATCAATTTCTAATTCTGGCCGCCGCTGCACTGACGGTCCTTGCCCTGGCGTCCTGCGCCCCACCTTCTGCATCGCCGTCAGCACCGTCGAGCGCACATACTGACTCATCGGATCCAACGGCGTCTTCCGATGATGCACTTGAAACTGCAAATAAGGCCCCTGATGCAGAACCCCAACCGCTGATTTCGGCGAAAAACCAGCCCTCAACACCGCCTCCGCCACTGCGTCATCGAGCTTGATGGCCGCCCAATTATTTTCCGCAAAGCGTTGATAGAGAGTCGGGTAATCCAAAGTCGATTCCCCGATCACCCGCTGGGCAAACTGCAGGTACACTCGCCGCGCCTTACGCCCGACTTCACTCTCCGGCTCCTTGGGGGTTAACGCCATCGGATTCCCCTACCTGGCAAACTCGTCTTCACTAAACACTTCGCCAAATAATTCTTTCGCGTCAAAGTCTATGCCCTCTTCTCCTGGCGCTGACAACAGCGGGTCGGTAGATGTCACCCCAACAGTCGGCAATGCGCCCTGACTGGGCTGACGGGCTAAGACGCCTGAGACCACAAACTTCTGCAGCATCTTATCCATCGTCTTTTCCAGCGCTTCCTCCAACGCTAGACTCAGTCCCTCAGACTCCGGCGGCTCCAGATCAAACGTCTCGCAAATCAACGCCATCTGACGCTGCAGCGCCGTCAACGATTCCCGCGCCATGGCCTTCAGCTCATCCTCACTGACATCCCCCTTTTTCTGATAGGCAAACGGACGCCAGAACGCCGCCATCGCCTCCACCCTCTTCTCCTTCCCCATGCGACTGGGTAGTTGGGGATTGTGCATCAGATATTGGAAAACCACCCCAAAGGGCGAATCCACATCCACATTGAATGAGAACAGAATTCGCTTGCGATTTGGACGTTTATCCGGCTGAGATTTAGCGGCCATGCTGATTGTTACTCCTTACCTAAGCGGCAACCTGATTAAGCGTACCGATGAGCCCCCGGAAGAGGCCGTAGCCATCGGCCATTCTTAAGGCCATCGCCCCATTCTGGGCGGCTTCCGGCAACGTCTTGAAGACGACATCTAATCGTTCATAAGCGCCATCGGCAAAGTAGACCCGCTCCGCCAGCCCCAATTCTGCAAAGTAGCCTTTTAGTTGCGATCGCACCACCTGGGACGCGCCGCCGCTGATAATCACATCCACCTGACTGGACTCTAACTGAGGCATGACATGGTCCTGCCAGTAAACCTTCACGGCCTGCCAGTAGCTGTCGCGGCAAGCGGAGAGCTGTTCGTCAAAATCAAACAGCCGCCCTCGCGCCGCTGAAATCTGCTTCCCCTGACCCGTCACAATGGCATTCATCAGCACCCCATAGTCGGGCTTGGTCACCCCCAATGCTCGGGCAGACTTTTCAAAGAGTGGCCAGAAGCCAGGGCCATTGGAACTCGACCCCGCCGCCTTGAGCGACCCGGCTTCAAACCGCAACACCGACAAATTCCGGTGCCCCATCATCACAATCAGAGTGCGGCGCTGACTAATGGCCTGTCCCATCGACTTCAACTGCTGCTTGCGGTTGAGATACAGGCCAAATCCTTCAGGAAATACCTGGAGCGACCCCTGAATTTGCAGCGGTTGTCCCCGAAAGCTGAACCCTTGCTGGCAGAGCGACTGAAAATGAATCCGAATCTCATCTCGGGTTCCCAGCTCAGTCAAAGGCAAGGCTAACCAGACCACAGCTTCAAAAGCCTTCAGCGAGTTTTCTAATTCAGCCACAACACCCAACGCCGCCGCTAACTTATAACGCTCTTCAATCACTCTAGGCAAAGGAAAACTGAGACCACTCCTTCGGAGCAGCTCTTGGGATAGCCCCTTCGAAGAGATTCATAATC
>JASJDH010000189.1 GCA_030065175.1 Leptolyngbyaceae cyanobacterium MO_188.B28
CATGGTGGGGCGTATGCAAACTGGCTTTGGCTCGGTAAAGAATCACCTGGCGATGATCGCCCATCCAAATCTTGCCAATTAGGTCCACAGAAATAACAGCCCCGCCTAGCACCGCAATACAGTCCTTAAATCGTTCAAGGGCTGAATAATCAACGGTTTCAAATACAAAAAAGTTCCCCGAACTAATGACATGACGACTGCGAATCCAAGATTGCAGCCTTTTTTTAGCGGATTGCAACTTCTTTTGGGGGGTGAGGGTGGCAATATCAACGGAAGCGCTCATGAAATATCTTGTTAAAACCATTGTGGGACTCAGGCTTACGCAGAAGTCCAGTCATTGAGAATAGCTCTTATGAGTGATCTACATCGGCCCCTAAAATGAAATCCCACCACCAAGGTTGAGAATTTCCTCAAAAGACCATTTATTAATTAGTCAAAAGGAATTAAAACAACCACCCATAAGCATAATCACCTTCAAACAAACGCTACTCATTCTCAAAAGAAGGCCAAACTCAAACTTCTAGAAAGTATTTCTCCAAGAACCACCTGTTAGGTAAAGCAACCTCCTCGAATAAGTATAAATGCTTAACAATGTTTCCAGATTGAGACTTAGTTTCTTTTGGGTTAAGACTTGGTGAAGTATCGTTTGCTTGAAAGATGATGATGGGGAAGAAGTCAGAAGAATCTAAGTTCACCCCCGTCGCGACTCAAGAATCGCACACTAAGGGTAAGGAAACTGGTGAGAGAACGGTAAAGAAATCGGAAAGAATCGGCCAAATCAATATTTCTTGAGGTTCTGTCACATTTATTTTTAACAATTGGTCGTAACCTATGGTTGATAAAGGTTTCCGTTTCCAGTATGGACAAAATTTAGGGGGCAACTTCTCGTAAAATTAGAGAGGGGTGGGCCATTCGCACAAAGTTATAGAAAGTGAGTGGAAACAGAGAGCTAACTCAATCTTTGACCCACGCTGAATCGTTGTGTTTTTACCTCTAGGCTATGAGGATTCTCTTGGTTGAAGATGATGTGCGGTTGGCGGAAACGTTAGCGGAAGCCCTAACCGACCAAAGATATGTGGTGGATGTGGTGCATGATGGGGAAGCAGGGTGGAGCCAGGTAAAAGCGCTGAATTATGATTTGCTATTGCTGGATGTGATGCTGCCGGAATTAGACGGCGTCAGCCTTTGCCATCGATTGCGATCGCACAACTACAAGCTGCCGATTTTGATGCTCACCGCCTGTGACACCCTCAGCGATGAAATCAACGGGTTAGATGTGGGAGCCGACGACTATGTCGTCAAACCCGTCGATCTACAAAAGCTATTTGCCCGCATTCGAGCTCTGCTGCGCCGAGGCAGCGTCATCTCATCGCCAATTCTGGAATGGGGAGACCTCCGCCTCAACCCCAGCACCTACGAAGTGAGCTATGGGCAAACCCCCATCCATCTCACGCCGAAAGAGTTCGGCCTCTTAGAATTGCTATTGCGGAATGGACGCCGCGTGCTTAGTCGCAGCGTCATGATTGAACATGTTTGGTCATTAGAATCACCCCCAGAAGAACACGCGGTCAAAGTCCATATCCGCAGTCTGCGCCAGAAGCTTAAAGCCGCAGGCGCCTTCGAAGATCTGATCGAAACCGTTCATAGCATGGGATACCGTCTCAATCAGCCGGATTACCAAACTAATGTCGTCTAGAGGAATCCCATCAGTGGGAATTCAGGATCCCCCCCTGGATTAAATCATTTGCCTGATCATGACCATTAAGGCGGGAATTCCCAGAATCAACATTAACCCGGCAGGCATAAACTTACGCGTCTTAATCAATCGCATCGTAAACGCTAGCAGCAACACAATCGTAACCGCCACAGAGACAATAAGGCCCCAAGTCTGACCCTGGAATTGAAAGAAAGCGCTGATCAGTAACAGTAGGCCGCATCCCATCCCTGAAATCAAAGAAATCTTACTTTGCGCTTGGATGTAACCCATAATACCGCCCACCATGGAAAGGGAGCCGTAGGCGATAGCCGCAATTACACCAGGATTCATAGCCATAGAAACCTTGAAAATAAATTGTACAAACCCGGTTCCATAGCGGACTAGGGGCGTCCAGTTAAGCGAGAGACACTATCCTCCCAAGGCCCCGTCTTACCCTCCGAGTTACCAATAGGGTCAACTGCGTCGATCAAATCGGGTGCGGAAACTACCGTACTTAACCCAATATTGCTTCAAGTTATGGTTAGGGGTATGCAAACTGGCTTTAGCTTGATATAAAACCACCTGACGGTGATCCCCCATCCAAATCTTGTCAATCGGGTCAACTGAAATGACTGTGCCGCCAA
Source organism: Leptolyngbyaceae cyanobacterium MO_188.B28 (assembly GCA_030065175.1). GTDB lineage: Bacteria > Cyanobacteriota > Cyanobacteriia > Phormidesmidales > Phormidesmidaceae > JAKSDM01. The sequence goes on from JASJDH010000189.1 coordinate 2,341, forward strand.
ACGTCTTGACACAGTCTGTAAATCGCTCCACCGCACCATAATCTACGGTTTCGAAGACAAAGAAATTTCCTGAACAGATTAAATGACGACTCCGAATCCAGCATTGCATTTTTTTCTGCGCTTCTGGGGGCAGCATTTTACTTTCAACGGATTCAGGACAGGAAAGAGGAACATCATATGATATCTGGGACTTCATGAGCAAAACTCTCCCGTTTTTCAAAGCGCAAGGGACCAAAGGACCCGCCCCAAACTTGTTTATGCGTATTAACATCCATGCCTCTATCCAGACTCACCCAGGTGGTTTCCGTAATTTCAACCTGACTATCTAGATAGGTCTGACAACCATTTTTCTCAATCAAGCAACGGTTTCCAGGTTCTACACCGCCTTTAAATCGAGCCTCTTCTCGGGTAAAGATCATCGAGCAGTTATATCGGCGCTCAATACAATCTGGGGTAATGGTTTTGAGGATATTGAGGTCACGCGCCGAACCGGCGTAGAGCATGGGATTTTTTAAGCCATAGTTTTCGATATAAACATGATCCCCCTGATCAACTAAGCGATGCACGCCTTGTCGATAAGGACTCCACAAATCGTAATCATAAACCTGTTCTGAATACAGTCCAATGCCGGAAAAAAACTCGACCGGTAGGGGGCGAAAGAAAACGTGGATATGGGCGTAATCTTTAGGATTGTCATACGCCTGCTTATAGTTACTAAAATCCCCAGACATCCAACGCGCCAGGGTAACTAAATCATTGCTCACTTTTGACTCCCTGTCGGATTTCTGAGGAAAAGGAGGCGGTAACGACTCCTGACACTGCACTGGTTTTTATTAAGGACACCCGACAACGAACATTAGGATTGACAAACCAGATTTTTTCTTCAGCAGCGGCGCGATCGTAGCCCGTCACCAGCACAAAGGTGCCATCTTCTGTTATGGTATAATCGCCCGCCGCCGCCATCGTTTCAGCATAGCCTTGATCGCGCAAGAGCTTACCTCGCCTGGCCTGATCAGGATCAGGAACGGGCGCCAAGACATTAGACCCTTTAAGGACCTCATCCTCATTCCAATCTGATTGCCCATCCCAACTGACCCGGAATGGAGACACCACCAACCCAGGATCAATATTATGGCTCTTACAGAGATCAATTACCGCTGGGTCATCTGTCGACAGGGAAACAATTTCGATCTCAGACTCAACCGCTTCAAAGTGACCAAACGTTAAATGATGGGCGCTACGCTGCGATCGCCAACGTCCAATCGATTTCGCAACAAACTCTGTAATGTCCAACAACACTTCCCGGCTGAAAATTAGTTTCTTTTGGGTTAAGCCTCAGTGAAGTATCATTTCCTTGAAAGATGATGTCGTGTATTGAGTTTCTGTTGGGCATGGGTGACATCCTCTCATGCTTGCGATCGCACAGTTAGGCTCAACAAATATAATTTCTGTCAGAGCGACACGATGAATCAAGAGGTTTCAGCCTTCTCAAAACTGATCAAGTCGTAAATAGCTGTTTCAAAAGTAGAAAGGTCAAGTGTCGAAGTATTTCTTCGATCTAACACTTCTCTAATTTCTTTGCTGTTTTCATTATCCTTATCCTGAAGAACTCGAAGCCAACAGCTAAGAAACCTTGTCGATATCTCATTTATCCTTTCCATGCTAACCTTCTCGACGAAGTAGTCTCCTTGATGATTCCCCGGGATGGGTCGACTCGCCATTTTGTAGGAAACCAGAGCGGTTAGGGCAAAATTGAGTCCAACTTGTGCGTCATCTAGATTGCGTCGGCATTGCTCAAGATTTTGACTGTACTCTTCCTGTTCCGCCAATTTCTTCTTAGATTTTGATAATGATTGCTCAAGAGTCTGATTGTACTTCCCCTGCTCCGCCAATATTTCCTTTGATTGAGCCAACAACTTCTCAAGTCTTCGATTGCGAGACTCTTGCGACACTTGATGATGATTAAGTTCCGTAATGTAAGCTTGTATGGTTTTTTGCTCCCTAAACCAACAAAGTACGGCTGTCGAGATCGCAACTACTCCTAAACAAGACCATACAAAGTCCATCCATGACGCTGCTATCAATTGCCGCCCTGAGAAAAAAGCAATAATCACCACAATAACAATGCCAATGAAGAAATAGCGAAGATATTTCACGGTTGCGTTCATGACTCACAAGACTGTTTCAGATGTTGCAGCGGACAAGCAATATCAAGGGGAAATAGTAGTTAGTTCAATCCCCTTGTTAGCCTTCCGCTGCCTTTGGAGTGTATGCACACCTGCTTGTGTAGATTTCAGCCTGGTTGTGATTTATCAAAGATTTAGGTTAGACATGAAGAAAAATTGCAAGGGGGTTCCACAGTAGCCTTTGCATTTCTGACTTTCGGGTGTGTAATGAGCAGGCATACTGACATTCAAACCTGCTTATTCTTCGAATACTAATTTCTATCCTAGGCAAGTTTAAATCGACTTACCAGCGAATCACTAAAACTTGACAAGAATCTAAAGAGTATGTTGCATGACAGAGCACCTTCACTCTGCTGCAGTATCATCAGATCAACTGCCTCGTGATAGATCGCAAACTCATGAATTATCCTCGCTATGGGGCTTTGGTTATCGCAGTCATTGGAATCATCGCTCTCTTTTCATCCCATTACGTCGCAGCAGCCTTCTTAATAGGTCTCTTGATCGGCCTTGTTATATCGTCTTGGATAACTAAACAAAAACTCGCAAAGGCTTTCGAGTCCGCCAAACTAGACCAAAGGTCGGCGGTCAAAGATGACTTATATCAGCAATCTCAAAAAGATGTTCAGTCTCACACCATCAAACTGACTCAAAACTTAAGTACCAAAGAAAAACGTATCAATGAACTTGAGCAAGAGTTAGCAAAAGCGTTGGAATCGATCACCCAGATCACCCAAAAAGTGAAAGAGGATGAACTAAATCAGCAATCTCACTCCATCGGGCTGACCCAAAACCTAACTGCTAAGGAGCAGCGCATCAATGAACTTGAGCAAGAGCTAGCAAAAGCTTTGAAATCGATCACTCTGATCAATCAAATGGTCAAAGAGAAAGATGAACTATACCAGCAATCTCAAAGAGATGCGCAATCACACACTATTGAGTTGACTGAGAACCTAGCTGCTAATCAACAGCGCATCAGTGAACTTGAACAAGAGCTAGCAAAAGCGATAGAACTTAGCAAGATTTCTCAAGATCGGATAAAGCTAGCGCCGATGGTTCTAGATACATTCAATACTTCTATTCGCCTTCTTCCAGGTAATCCAAATTATTTTGTAGCAAAATCTGATGCTGAACATATCCAGGAGATATTAGAAAAACTAACAGACAATTAAAAATTGTTTGAAATCTCTCCATATAAAGCGTTTTGGAAAGATAGATGGGTCAGCCCCCATCTATCTCACCTCGACAGAATATAGCCCACTAGAATTGTTATTTAGAAATCGATGCCGCGTCTTAAGTCGCAGCCTCAGGATTGAGTATACTTGGTCATTAGAATCGCAGCAGAAAAATATACTTCAAAGTGCATATCCGCAGCTTGCGCCAAAAGATTAAAGCCTCCTACGCATAAGATCTTATCGAGACAGTTCACAGCATGGAATACCGTCTCAAGCAGCTAGATTACCAAACCAATGTAGTCTTGGTTGAAATCACTGGGGGAGTTCAGAGTCAACCTCTAAATTAAATCAGTTGGCTAATCATCATCATCAATGCGGGAATTCCAAGAATCAACATCAAGCCAGCAGGCATAAACTTCCGCGTCTTAATCAAGCGCATTGTAAACGCCACTAATAAGATGAGCGTAACCACTACGGAAGCCGAAAGTCCCCAGGTTTGTCCTTGCGATTGTAAGAGCGCACTGATTAATAACAGCATGCCACAACCGCCTCCAGCTATTAGTGAAATCTTACTTTGCGCTTGGACATAGCCCCAAATACCTCCCATGATGGCAAGCACTCCGTAGGCGATAGCTGCGATTACACCAGGATTCATTGCTAACTTACTCCTGAAAATTGATTATTAGAAGCACATTCCAATTACAGATCTAATCTGGCGTCGCCAATCTTAATAGGTCGCTCCCCTAATGAAAGGATTGCACGGTTGACTATGTCAATCAAATCGGATGCTAAAACTCCTAATTTCTCTCCTTGGTAGATATTGCGATCAAGCGTGACTAAGGTTTAGGACTTGGCCAAAGGGTTAAGCTTGGCTGAGGTATATTCTTCTAGTGGCTAGAGCATTCCCAAAATGCGCAAAGATGGCATGCCAACCCTAAACTGCAAAAACCTTAACAAGAGGGATTTTGAGCTATTCATCACCTCGTTTTGAGGTTGCAGAACATCAGGAGAGGCGCTGACAAAGGGCATTGTTCCACTTTTTCCCAAGACCAAACCACAATAGAAGGGATAGCAATTTTTGAGCTTACTTCAGCGAGGCATTGGAAGCTTATGGGACAGAACCGCTTCACAACATTAATCTGCCTACCAAAGGGTTGTATTGTTAAAATTAGTGACAAAATTGAGAATACATAAGGAAGCGAGGATTGACATGGGGCGAGTCGGGGTTTTATTGCTCAATCTGGGCGGACCAGACAAATTAAAAGATGTCCGGCCATTTTTGTATAATTTGTTCGCCGATCCAGAAATTATTCGGCTACCGTCGCCCCTCCTACAAGCTCCACTAGCTTGGTTGATCTCTACCCTACGCGCTAAAAAATCTCAGGAAAACTATAAGAAAATTGGCGGCGGTTCTCCCCTACGCCGCATCACGGAAGCCCAGGCCCAGGCGCTTCGGGAACAGCTGAAACAGGATGGACATCAAATCAATGTCTACATTGGTATGCGCTACTGGCACCCCTTCACCGAAGAGGCCATTGCTCAAATCAAGCAAGACAATATTGAAGAACTCGTCATTCTGCCCCTCTATCCCCAATTTTCAATTAGCACTAGCGGTTCCAGTTTCCGACTGCTTGAGCGCCTCTGGCAAGCTGATCCAGAACTGCAAAAAATCAAGTACACCGTTGTCCCCTCTTGGTACGATCGCCCAGGTTATTTGCAGTCCATGGCCAATTTGCTCGGACAAAAAATCGATCAGGTGTCTGATCCCGGTCAGGCGCATGTGTTCTTTAGCGCCCATGGGGTGCCTGTCAGCTACGTGGAAGAGGCGGGCGATCCCTACCAACGGGAAATTGAAGATTGCGCCGCTTTAATCATGAAGCAGTTGAATCGGCCTAATTCCTACACACTGGCTTATCAAAGCCGCGTTGGCCCCGTGGAATGGTTACAACCCTATACCGATGAGGCGATTGAAGACCTGGCCGAGAGCGGCGTTAAAGAATTAGTGGTGGTTCCTATCAGCTTCGTTTCAGAACATATCGAAACCTTGGAGGAAATCGATATGGAATACCGAGAAATTGCTGAAGAAGCGGGTATTGAAACCTTCGCCCGAGTCCCCGCCCCAGATACCGACCCCACCTTTATCAAAGCGCTGGCGGATTTGGTGGTGCAAGCGCTCCATCAAGACCCCGTCCTCTTCTCCGATACCGTTCGGCCGCAAGAGAACGTCAAACTTTACCCCCAAGAACGCTGGGCCTGGGGGTTGACCCCATCCGCCGAAGTTTGGAATGGTCGTTTAGCCATGTTAGGACTGATTGCAGTTTTGATAGAACTCTGGCTAGGACGGGGGCCCCTCCACGCGATTGGATTGCTGTAAGGCCCTCTCCCCCAACCCCTCTCCCAAGTTTGGGAGAGGGGAGTAAACCAGGCGCCCCTTTTCCCAAGTTTGGAAGAAGGGGTCAGGGAGTGTAGAGCTTTGCTCTTCTCGCAGATTGTGCAAACTATAGCGAAGGGGACTATTCAACAATGAAATAGCTTTAGACATAGAGCTATTTAGAACCGACTCGTTTGACATTAGCTACGAATCATCGAAGTTAATGGAACAAATAACTAACAACTAGTGACAAATGAAAAGGGACAAATGACGAATGTTTAGTCACGAATAACAAAGATCCAAACCTCCATCGACTCTTGCCAAAGTCATCGAACACCTTACCCCACAAGCTCCATAGAGATCTCCGAGGTATGATCAAAGTGAATTATCGTAAGAAATTTTAATGAAAACGTGTATCAAATCAGATTAACCTAACGATTCAGGTAGGTTTATATCCTTTTGTAGGATCAGTAGACAGTAGTCCATTTTATAGCTTTGGGATATTTAGCATGAGCAGCCATCTGGCGTCTAAACTGCGTGAGGGCACAAAGAAAGCCCACACAATGGCAGAAAATGTGGGATTTGTGAAATGTTTCTTAAAGGGTGTCGTTGAGAAAACCTCTTACCGAAAATTGGTTTCTAATCTCTATTTCGTCTATTCGGCGATGGAAGAAGAGATGGTGCGTCTCCATGACCATCCCGTTATTTCCAAAATCTATTTTTCTGAGTTGGACCGCAAAGAAAGCTTGGAGAAGGATCTCCACTACTATTACGGCGCCGATTGGCAGGAGCAGGTGGCGCCTTCTCCTGCGGCTCAGGCTTATGTGAAGCGAATTCATGAGATCGCCAATACAGAGCCTGAGTTATTGGTAGCTCACTCCTATACCCGTTACCTGGGAGATTTGTCTGGCGGTCAAATCCTTAAGGGCATTACCCAAAGAGGGATGAACCTGGCTAATGGAGAAGGGACGGCGTTTTATGAGTTTGACGCTATTGCTGACGAAAAGGCGTTTAAGGATATGTACCGTCAAACCATGGACGGTCTGCCAGTTGACGAAGCCACTGCTGATCGGATTGTTGATGAAGCCAATGCCGCCTTTGGCATGAACATGGCTATGTTTAATGAGCTAGAAGGCAACCTGGTTAAGGCGATTGGGCAAATGCTATTCAACACTCTAACCCGTCGCTTCACCCGGGGCAGTACGGAGTTGGTTACAGCTGAATAAGTTTTAGAGGCCCCTAAATGAGCCTTTTCCGTCTTGAGGGAGCCTAGATCTACTTATACAGAAGCAAGCAGCTTTTTATTAGGCATTTTACGTTAGCTCTAGACGCATTCCTCAACTAGGGCTAATGTTGGCCTTTTGGGATGTTTACCACTTAACGCTCTCTTTGAAAATCAAACTTTCAAGGTATTCCAAGATTAATGATTTGTGCTTACACAATTTTTAATCATGCCTTTAGCTAGATTTTCATGCGCCATTTGAAGCCGCATTACCTGAATCATCAGTTCTTCCAAATCAGGACGAGAGATATCCTTAATTAGCTGCTTGTATTTCTGCAGATCGAACTGCTGCTCGTAACTCAATGAAAAATCGGGAAGTTCGGGTAACATAATATAGCTCTCTCAGAGACAAAATTATAATCAGTAGGCGCGCCGGAGAAATTGTCTTCAGGCAAACTTACTCAACCTTGTCATTGCGAGGCAGCAACAAATACTAAGATGACTTTGCTATTTTGCTAAATTACTCCGGATGCAAGCAAGTGAAGCATCTTCATATTCTTTCGTTTACACACCCTCCAGCCCACTTGAAGGAAGGCATAAAGTTGAGTATCAACTTCTATTTATCAATATATTAACATAGATTGACATATGCCCACTTATATGAATGAAAATCCATTCATACTGGGTGCGCAAAGCTGGAGAAGGTGGGCGCATTAGTTCGGGATGAAAAATCGCTGGAAGTACTGATTCTAGATGACTTGCACTTAAGCCATGGCTCCAGATTTTCTTAAGTAAGTTCTGCAATTAAGAATTTTCTTATTATTAACGCTTATTGATATTTTTTTGTTGTGCTTATTTTCCTTAAAGCTTTGTAGAGCAAAGTTTTGAGTCTTTCTCTTGACTCAAACTGAGGTTAGGAAAATACTTCTGTGGCTGAACTACTTGTCCGATCGTAAAGAAATGTTGGAATCCGTTCGAGTTTGGTCCAAAGCAGAACTTGAACTCAATCAGAGCCTTCATCTAATGGCTTATGAACTACAAAAAGGAGGTGAGCAGCAAGCCTTCTTCAGAGTGCTCAAAAGGACCAATATCGTAATTGAAGCCTCATTTTACAGAGAAGGACCGTAAAAGAAGTACAAGCGCAGCAGTTCCGCAGGAGCAAATTGCTAACGAGCAAAATCAACGCTTTTGAGGATTGCTCATTCTAAATGGCGGAAATCTGACTGCGCTGGACTCATTCGAAAATTATCGATAATAGTTACAGTGCAGGAAAGTCACCGATACCCCACTCTTGCTTGATGCATTTTTTGTACAGGGTCTCGCGCACCATCATTTGCTCATAGAGTTTAATTAAGAACTCCTGGGCCTGCTCACGACTCATCTTTTGCACCTGGGTTTCAAAGGAGCGGAGATTAAACTTCTGCTCCAAAGAGAGTTCCATAAAATCACTCATAGTCGCTTACTCCTCTATGTAAGACAACAACAAACCTCATAGGCGGCACCTCACTTGGTTTGGATTTAGACTAGGCTACCCACCTTAGCCAATACAGTTATCTTACGCAATGTAAAAATGAATTGACAAGATTGCTACAGTTTAGTTCGAAATCTTCTAAAAAGGTGAGAGGCAATCCTGATTTCCTGATCGAAGACTGTGCTGAGAATTGCTTAAATTTCCTCCCACCAACCGTTACGCCTTTTGCAGCGGATTTCCAGTTACTAACCGCATACAGCAAACGCAATAATAGTTAAGTTAAATCAAACAGTTAAGTAAAATAAATGTAACAACGTTTCAGCTATCTGATTTTTATGCATGAAGTAGCAAAATCAATTTAGACCAAAGGTCTTAAGGCCATGAAGTGTAAGATGCTTTAAGTGTTGTGAAGCATCAAAGATAAGTTTAAGTATTGTCAATAGGCCTCATTAGAAAAGTTTTCATAAAGGTATTATGTTGTTTATTTTATTGACTTTTATCTATACCAATACTTCACAGTTTTGGAATAATATTGGCGCAGTTCTTGTGCGAGATTCTCTTCCTTCGCTCCTAATCAAGACCGCTCAAGCTTCCAGAGGACAAAGGCTTAGTGAATCATTTAGTCAAATTGCTTTAATCGCTTGAGCAAGTGCTCAAAATAGGGCTCTAACGTTTTACGCTGTTTAAGCTCTATACGACTTAAACCAGCACTTTTGACACCTTCCAGACCCACTATCATGGCGTCTAGCGGTACTTGTAATTCTCGATAAAGCAGTTGTAGATAGTGCAATCCTTCAGTACTGGTATAGTCGGTATGCTGACCAGCAACACCATAAGTAATGCAACGCAAAAAATGCCAAAGATCACGCCAACAGGACTCTGAGCGTTCGGATGGGTAAAGTCTGCCGCCTGGTTGGGTAATGTTAGGGAAAGTATTTAAAACTTCGCTTTTGGCTTCATTTACAATGTCTCTGGCGCAATCACGTAAATTTTGGGCTGCACTCATGAATCTTGTGGTTGAAAGAGCAACTCTTTGAATCCTCTGCAAGTCATCATCCGTGAGATATCGTCTCTGATTATCCGCCTCCTGAAACCACTGAATTGCTTCTGCTGGGTGAGTATCTCGCCAAGTTGCGAAACTAACAATCCGGGCTTTTTGAATCAGTTCTTGAATTTTTATATTCAATTGGGACTCATTCATGGTTACATTGCCTTGCTAAGATGGGCTCAGTTGATTGAAACTCATTCAATTCTCCCATTGTTTAGTCTCCATTCTCCTGAGTAACATCAAATCTATTCCATTGAGATTTGATTTAACTATTCACCCCATAAGCCATCTATCACTGGTTCACCTTCAGATATAAAGTGGAGAAAATATTCAAAATTTTCTCTCATGGATATCAATCAAATTGAAGCAGAACTGCAAAATCCAAATTCCCAGCATCGGCTCTTGGCGATCGTCGCACTCAAAGATCATCCGGCAGATGTTACTGTTCCAATACTCATTAAGCATCTCCAGGATCCAGAAATTCTGGTACGAACCTTTGTCGCCAGGGAATTAGGCCGACACAGAATATCCGAGTCATTTGCCGCCTTAATGCAAATGATCAAATTTGACAATATACCTAATGTGCGGGCAGAAGCTGCAAATTCTTTGTCCTTTTTTGGAAAAATTTCTGTCTCGAACTTGGTGCAGACATTTGAAAGTGACGATGACTGGCTAGTGCGCTACAGCATCCTAGCTGCTCTGATGGAAATGGAGAGCCCGGAAGAACTTCTGCAAGTTTGCGCCTTAGGCTTAGAAGGAGAAGATGTCGTTGTGCAAGAAACATCCATCGAAGCCCTAGGATTATTGGCGAGTTCTCAGCGGTCTGGAGCCGCCCTATCCAAACTCTTGCCTCTTAAAGATTCGGAGGCTGACAATATCCGGATACGAGTCGCCCATGCTTTAAAATATTTTGATCAACCCGAAGCAAAATCAGCCCTAGCTCAACTGAGGCAGGATCCGGATCACCGAGTTGTTGGAGCGGCAATGGAAGATTTAATCCCGTAGATATGAGCTAATTTCTAGTGTGCGTCAACCGGTGAATTTAAAGAAAAATAAACCTTAGTACATTTAGGAAATTGCAAAAGCGCCCATCGGTCAACAAAGAGCCTTTTCACCTATCTCTTGAAGGTTTTGACGGCGAAGACGCCTACTAATAACCATTTGAGGCAGCGTCTACGTAGATCCCAAAGTCTCAAATAAGGCCAGGGGATCGCCACACTCGGATTGAAGGCAACCCGACTTTTGAATAATCAAAGATTTTACGTCCATCCATACCCCACTTTTCAGTTCTCGAAGCGATCTCCAGAGACAATGTATTTATGAACTAGATTTAACTAACAATGATTTTTTGTGATCCCCAAAGATTTTGTGCTTGCAGATGTAGCACAACACAAATACTTTTTTAAGCGGCAATCAAACTGAACCGAGGAGCAACTTATATCCGATACGCCACTCCTTCTCCAGCTGACAAAGCAATGATAATAGGACACTACTTATACCAATTCTGTATGAGGTTGCACAGAATAAGGTTTGTCAAACCCTTGCTGGCCATGATTCCATTCTGTGCAGATTCACAAAGAATTGGTATTAGGAACCCGAGATAAATTAAGCATGAGAATAAACAATCGGTTTATTCTTATCTATTCTTTTCCAACTTTTTCTTCAAGTAGGCTAAAGCACTATAGGAGAAAGAGTTGGAAGCTTTTTGTCGTGCTTATAAAGCAACGAATTATCTTCAGCATTTATGAGAAGTAAGAGGATGAAAGGGGAAGGGAATCCATTTACTTATGCAAATCGTAAATGTATGAAAATTCTGAAATGTTTCAAAATTTTGCGAAAAGTCGAGAAAGAAGATTAGGAAAGCAGAGTGGGCCCTGAAATTGTTGCAACGCCTATAAGCGATTAATTCGCAAACTCCTGAGATCAACTTATGCTGCTATGCAGCCAGAAAATAGTAACAGGGAGTTATCTGCTCAAAACTTACTACCTACTCTTAAGGCGATTTCCTAAGCAAGTTCAAATTTCCTCAAGACAGTACCCGTGAAGATCTAAGCATTTGAGCACTTATCATAACCAGGCAAAGATTTGGCAACAGAGTTCAATATCTTTATATCTATTTATAGAGCCGAAATTTAGAACTGAAGACCCTATAGGCAATGCCGCCGCAGTTTCTCATTTTTGGCTTGGTGACGGCGCTCAGGCAAGGGCTCAAAAAAGCAAGTCCAGCGCTGGCGCTG
>JASJDH010000190.1 GCA_030065175.1 Leptolyngbyaceae cyanobacterium MO_188.B28
AAACATTACCCAATGCAAGCCAGTTAGCATGGCTAGAATCCTTGCCAAATAAGCTTTCTGGGAGTTTTCTGCACCACTAAGGGGGCAATATTCAGAATTCAGAATTGAAGATGAGAGGGGTGGAATAAGAGATGGATATGGGAAATGAGATAGGTGAGTTGCGCTGTTGTGATGCTTTCTTGACCTTGGCTAGTGAGGATTTTGAGAGTTTGGTTGATTTTTATCGTCGGCTCCTAGGCCAGAATCCCCTGTCCTATCGGGCCGAAGTGTATGCTGAATTCCAATTGCCAGGAATGCGGCTGGGAATTTTCAAACCCAAGACCGAGAACGCCGCCGAGTTTGCAGGTCCATCTAGCGGTGGATTGAGTTTGTGTCTGGAAGTCGGGGATTTAGAGGGCGCGATCGCTCACCTCACCTACCTTGGCTACCCTTCACCGGGCGCGATCTCCACCGCCTCCCATGGACGCGAAATCTATGCCTATGACCCCGTCGGCAACCGCATCATCCTTCACCAATCCTGAACACCGCAATCCTCCAGGGATTTTGGATTTTGGATTTTAGATTTTGGATTTGCTCTCCTCCAGCCTCCCCATCTCCCCCTGCTTCCCCATCTCCCCCTGCCTCTCCTGCTCCTTCTGCCGGTGCATCTGCAAAACAGCCTGACGAAATCCCAGCACAACCAAAATATTGGATAGGGTCAGAAACGCCTCTGCACTGCCGTGGAGAACATCCATATTGGCCAATTCCATGCCGTAAACCTGCTTCGCATAGATGCCAGCCGGAATCGTTACCGCCACAAACACTAGCAGACTATAGAACCCAATCAAGGCGAGTCTTGGCGTCTGACCTGAGCGAGTCAGGAACCAGAGAAATCCTAGATACGGGAAGAGGGAGAGGGCGAAGAGGGTGTCTTTGGACATAGTGAGTAATAAAGAACTTTTTTTCTGTATTTTCTCTAGGGATTGGGACTCCTCGACTTGGAAGCAAGCGAGTCACTTCAGGATCAGCCCAAATTGCCGCAAGTGCATCCAAATCAAACGGCTGAAGCGGCCGCATCATGCAACCGTCAATCTGTATAAGACATCGCTTGAATTCAGTCAAGATTTATTAATAAAAACTTGTTGATTGTGTTTTTCCTCGAATGCTCCATGAGAGCGTTTTCTGAATTCTTGGGCCAGGACGCCGTATTTCGGGGCGAATACCATGGACAAGATAAATAGCAAGGTCAGTAGCACAACGATGCTACCGCCTGTGGAGACATCCAAGTGGTAGCTGAGGTAAGTGCCAAATACACAGGAACAGACACTGGCAATGGTGGAAATGATTAACATCCGATCAAAGCGATCGGTGAGCAGGTAGGCAATGGACCCTGGCGTTACCAGCATGGAAATCACCAAGATAATCCCTGCGGTTTGAAGGGCCGCCACAATCGTTAGGGCCAGCACCGACAGCAGTGTGTAGTACATGCCTTGAGTATTAAGGCCAATAGCTTTGGCTTGATTAGGGTCGAAACAAAACAGCAGCAGATCTTTACGGCGCAATAAAATCAGCGCTAGGGTAATGCCGCCTGCAATCAAGGTTTGAATGATATCTTGTCGAGAAATCCCAAGGACATTGCCAAACAAAATATGGAACAGATCGATGTTGCTGGGGATTTTGGTGACCAGCACCAGACCCAAGGCAAAAAAGCCGGTAAACACAACTCCAATGACGGCGTCTTCCTTTAACCGGGTCTTGGACTTAACGTAACCGATGGCCACGGTGGCGCCAAACCCAAAAAGAAATGCGCCAATGGCGAAGGGAATATTCAGGGCGTAAGCCACCACTACTCCTGGCACTACTGCATGGGAGATGGCGTCGCCCATGAGAGACCAGCCTTTGAGGGTGATGTAGCAAGAAAGGACGGCGCATACCAACCCGACAAAGGCGCTTACCCAAATCGCCTGGATCATAAAACCGTACTGTAAGGGTTCAACAATCCAGTCCCACAAGGGTAGGGCGGCGATGGGGAAATCGTTCATGCATCTACCTCTGTCTGATGAGAGGGTTGTTTAGGACGTTGGGAAATCTGGCGCACGCGGCCGACCGGCAGCCCCCCGAAGGTCATTTCTAGGTTGTCTGCGGTAAAGGTGTCTGCGGTGGCGCCAGAAGCTAGAACGGTCCGGTTGAGGAGAATGGTGCGATCGCAAAATGTAGAAATCGACGCCAGATCATGGGTGGACACTAAAATGGTGTGGCCCTCGTCTCGCAATTGCATCAGCAGATCAATGATCCGTTTTTCTGTCTTTACATCCACGCCCGTAAACGGCTCATCCAACAAAATCACTTTGCCCTCTTGAGCTAACGCCCGCGCCAAAAAGGCCCGTTTTTTCTGACCCCCCGATAGTTCCCCAATCTGGCGATGGCGAAAGTCAGCCATATCCACCCGCTCCAGGCTTTCCATCACCCGCCGCCGATCCTTGGGAGCAGGAATCCGCAGCACATTCATATAGCCATAACGGCCCATCATCACCACATCAAACACACTCACCGGGAAGTTCCAGTCCACCTCATCAGATTGGGGCACATATGCCATGAGCTGACGTTTTTGGGCCTTTTGAACTGGGAAGCCGCCCACCCGTACCTGTCCCTGACTGGGCTGCAAAAATCCCATAATGGACTTAAAAAGAGTGGACTTGCCGCAGCCGTTTGGCCCCACCAGGGCGGTAATCGCTCCCGGCTCCACCGTACAAGTGGCGTTGTACAGGGCGAGGCGAGCGTTACTGTAGGTGACGCTGATGTTATCAACGAAGATGTCTAGGCGTGGCGGCGTTGCTTGCATAGTTCCGATCAAGAATGACAACATAGGAGAAGCGAGAGAAACGCTGAACTGACCTACTGGGCATTGCTACCCGCCAGTAAACCATTGGAAATGATGCGGGCGTCGTATTCCAACAAATCTAAAAATGTGGGCACTGGACCCTCTTCGGTCGATAGCGAGTCTACATAGAGATTGCCGCCAAACCGGGCTCCCGTTGTTCGAGCCACCTGCTTTTGGCCTTCGTCACTCACCGTACTTTCGCAAAAGATAGTGGGCACATCATTGGTTTTCACCTGCTCAATCACACGCTGCACCTGCTTCGGCGTAAACTGTTGCTCAGCGTTGATCGGCCACATATAAATTTCTTTCATGCCGTAGTCGCGGGCCAGGTAGGAAAAAGCCCCTTCACAACTCACCAAAAAGCGCTGGTTGTCTGGCACCTGGGCCAGGTCAGCCGCCAGTTCATCATCAATTGCCTTGAGCTGCTCGCCGTAAGCTTTCGCATTGGCGTTATAGATGTCGGTATTATCCGGATCAAGCGACACAAACGCTTTGCGGATATTTTCGACATATACCAGAGCGTTACGGGGGGACATCCAAGCGTGGGGGTTAGGCTTATTGGCGTACGGTCCCGCCGCAATGGGAATCGGCTCAATCCCCTCCGTCAGCAGCGCCGACGGCGCATCCTGCACATTGCCCAGAAACTGCTCAAACCAGCGCTCCAGATTCATGCCGTTATAAAGAATCAGATCAGCATCTTGCGCTTTGACAATGTCGCTCGGCGTCGGCTCATAGCCATGGATCTCCGCCCCAATGCGGGTAATCGATTCCACATCAAGCGCTTCGCCTGCAACGTTCTGGGCAATATCCGCCAACACGCTAAATGTCGTCAGGACTTTCTTTTTACCGCTAGCTTTGGCTGTTGTCGAGGTTGCAGATTCAGTTGTCTCGGCAATCGCTGCGCCCGAGATATTTGAGACCGCCTCATTAGCTGCACAGCCTGGTAGCCAAAAGCCCATGGCCAGACTGAACGCAAAGACGCCCCTCTTTGAGAAGAAACAATGTGACATGCAAAATGGATGAGATGTATTTCATAATCATCTCATTTTTCATATTCCTTTCATAATTTGGTTTATAAATTTTTGTGAATTCGGTCACGATGGGTCTTCGCAGATTGTCCAGCACCTATTCAAGATAGGGAATATGTCAACCCGCTTACCCTTTGTCTTTTAAGTTTGATCCGTTCTCCAACTTTGCCTGCCGCCAAATCCAGATGGCGGCGAGACAGAGGGTGCAGTTTCCAGCTACCGTCATACTCGCCTGCACGGTGACGAGCCATCTCAGAGCGTCTGTATTGTCAAAGAAGTGCCAGGTGCAGGCGCACATGGCGCCAATCAGCACTGGCAGCATGCCGTAGGAAAGGGCTTTCCAGGCTGGACGATCGCTCACTTCGGCATAAAGCCAGACAAACCAGATGGCGGCGATCCATTCAATTACGCTTGATATGTGGATAATCCAGGTGGGAATTGAGAGGGCGTGCATCGGCGATTGGGAGTAAGTGGGTGGTTGGATGGCGGGAATGGCTGAAATTGCTGAACCCTAATCGCTTATTGTAGAGGGCGCCTTTCTAAATAAAAATGATTACAGCGAAATAAAAATGGTTATAGCGAATGCGGGCGGTATTGTGTGGCTACTATGGCATGGGAAATGGCGGTGACGAAGCGCTGCTGGCGTCTTTGCTGCAGATGTTGCCATCTCAGGTAACTCCTTTAGTGCTCTCGGGCAATCCCGAAGAGACCCGTCGCCGCTATGGGGTAGAGGCCTGTCCGCGTAAGTCGGCGGTTGCGGTATGGGCCGCTCTGAAGCAGTCGGATGTATTTATTTGGGGCGGGGGCAGTCTCATGCAAGACGCCACTAGCGCCCTTAATCCTTTTTATTACGGCGGGTTGATGGGATTAGCGCAGGGGATGGGGTTGAAAACCATTGCTTGGGCGCAGGGGATCGGCCCGCTTCAACGCCGTCGGAGTCGGTGGCTGGCGAAGCAGGCTTTGAAAGGATGCGCGGCGGTCAGTGTCCGCGATCGCGCCTCAGCTCAACTGCTAGCAGACTGGTGTATCCCACACTGGTTGGCGCCGGATCCGGTGTGGGCGCTCCAATCTGAGCCGGTGTCAGGTTTGTGGGATTTGCCTGCGCCCAGGGTGGCGGTGGCGCTGAGGTCGCATCGCTGGCTGACAGCTGAGCGGCTCGAAACGCTGACTCAAGCCTTGATCAATTTTCAAAAGGCGACTCAGACCTGCATTTTATTACTTCCGTTTCAACCCCAGGCTGATTTAGCGATCGCAGAATCAATTCAATCTCAATTACCAGGACCTAATAAGCTGTATTGTTTGGCCGATCCAAAGCAACTTAAGGGCGTGTTCCGAGGCGTCGAAATGGTCATTGGCATGCGATTTCACGCTCTGGTGATGGGCGCTGCGGAAGGGTGTCGCTGCTTTGGCCTGAGCTACGATCCCAAGGTAGGTCAGTTAATCAGGGATTTAACGCTACCTGGGTGGGATCTCAATCCGGTAGGGATAGTAGAGTCTTCAGGGGATAGTCCCATTCCTCCGCTTCCTGCCGCTTCGAAAGCGATCAGCCAACATTGGATTGAGTATTTCGCCAATGGGGAGCCTCTCTCCAATGATCAAGTTCATTCCCTGGTTGATCGGGCCCTAATGCATCAAGAGTTGCTGAAAGAAACCTTTGCCAAGCTAGGGCGATAAGACCTTATATAGCAGTTGGGAGATAGGGCGTGTAATTTAAGTCGGAAAAATCCGGTGGGGGAGGAATACAGCATACAGGAGGCAGAAGCCAGAAGATAGGCGGGGAGAAGATTTTGGCTCTTGACGCCTGACGCTTATGTTCAACCTAAGGCGTCATTTTCCGCCTTAGGTTGAACGTTGATAGATCGGTTACGAAGATTTGAAAGATAAGGAATGATCATCAAATTTTCTGTTACCCTTTACCCTTTGCTATTTACCCTTTACTCTTATTCGTTAGATTTGTTCGTCCTCAACCCCAACCCCCTAACTCGATCCGTATATTTATTAACCTTAAAATGGACGTATTCTTTAACATTCTGTGCTACTACATATGAGGGGGCGGATCGTATCAGGATTCAATCACCCCAAGCCCCCTTAAGTGACTTGATATCTATCGGAGATTTTGAATTTTAGGGCAACGATTTATGAGTGATGCGAATGTTCCACTGCCCCGAGAACCGGATTCCTCAGAGACAAGAGGAGGCCGCTCGTCTGAATGGGAAGTTCCCTCGCCCTGGACATCTAAGCCTGAGCCGAAATCAAAATCTGAGTCAAAATCTAAGCCAAAGTCTGATCAATCTGATCGAGATTGGCAAACGGTAAATTTTCCCAGTGCTATAAATGTGGATACTATTCCGCCCGCCGCCGCCAATCAGCAACCAGCCGCTCCGCCTACTTCACCTGCAAATCCTTCGGAGCGGGAAGTTGAACTGCTGAAATTGGTTGGCGACTTAAATCAGTGTAATGACAGCTTACTCAAGCGAATTGCTCAGTTAGAAGAGACGCTGGAGAATTCTCAGGCTGCCCTCCAGTCGGAAATTGAGCGAACGCAGGAATCCAGAGTCCCGCCTGGGCGGGTTCTTCAACCGGCGGCCAATCCAAATGTTCAGGTGGCTCAATTAGTGAGTGAGCTGGACTCTACTCAGCAGGTCCTGCAGCGGCAAAAAATCTTAACGGAGACCTTGCAAGCCCAATTGGAAACCAGTCAGCAGAGGGTCGCTCAACTCGATCGGGAATGCGCCCTCATTCGTCAGCGCTACACAAAGCAATCTCAAACCCTGATGGAGACTGAAGCGGCTTGTCGGGATCTCCGGGCTCGACTACAGCGTCAGCAGCACTACACCCTTCAATTTAAGGCGGCTTTAGAGAAATCCCTTGAGATGCCTGCCAATGGCGGTCGCGTTCCCCCAGTCTTGTCTGGTGATGATCACAACGCCCAGACTTCCGATAAGGGAGGCTCCCCTCAACCGATATCAATGCCCAAAGCTCAGCGTATTCAGCCTTGGTCTGCCGATGCGGCGGCGTGTAAACAAGCTCCAAACTTGGATGTTTTGATTAATGGTTTGAGTGCAGTGTCTACTTCTGGCTCTGGCGCTTCAACTTCCTCCACTCCTCTAGCTCAAGTCCCTGTTGTTGACGGGCAATCTTCAAAGGGCGCATTCCCTCCTGGACAGGCCTTGGATAATCCGGATTCGGAGACTGCGATGCTTTCGTGGCGAGATATGGAAAAGCTGATAGAGGGGGCTAGACAACGCCCCCATGATGGCTCCGCTCCAGCGACATCCTCAGATTCCCCTGAGCCTTCGGCGCCGACCTTGGAGGATAAACCTGATAAATCAATGGACAAACCCTCTAAAGGGGGTTTCAAGTTGCCGCTAAAGTCTCCCTTAAAATTGAAGTCATCTGCTCCGCCCGCCGCCGCTCAATCGGGAGAGCCCCAGTTTACTGAACCTTCACCTTGGGGAGCGGCAATAAAGGCGATCAAGCCTTCATCGTCCCCATCTGCGACTCCTCCAGAATCCCCTGCTAATGACGAATCGGCGGACGATCGGTCTGAACCGGCCGCCCCTCAATCTACAGACTCACTACCTTCCCTTTCTTCGAGTTCTTCAAAACTGTCTCTATCTATGCCAATTTTGGCTAATCAGTCGGTGGAGCCGCCCCCTGCTTTGAATCCCGAAGCAGTTGGCAACTCCCCTTCCCCTATTGTCTATCCGCTTCGACCCCAAAAGAAAATTAAGTCCTTGGCTGCAGTAGAACTGCCTAATTTTCCTCGTAGTCAGCGGCGTTGAACTTGCTCGTTGAACTCACTCAGAGTCAGTTGTCGTTGGGATTCGGGACTCCATGGATGAGGGTTTTAGGGTCTGCTTCTTAGGGGCGTTGGTAATAACTTCGACTGGATTTAAGACGATTTCTGGACTGGGGGGGCGCCCCAACCCATAGGTGAACAGATAGCTTTGGGTGATTAGCCAAAACCATAGGGCTGGGTTGAGGGGTTCCAACCAACGTCGGCTCCATTTCAGCCACATCGGCAGCCACCCTAGCAGCCAACTCAGTAGGGAAATCACCGTGTAGTTCAGGTAACTGCCAACCCAGCGAAAGATATCTTTGAACCCTGCAAGTTGCCAAATCCATAGCAATAGGGATGGATTTTTCCAGGCGGCTTTTAAGGCCATGGTATTAAACGCCAGCCAGCTGCATCGGTCCTTAATGAAGCTTTCTGCAACCGCTGGAGATTCCTGCTCTAATACCCCAAAGAAGGTATTCAGCATGGCGTTGATCCGGGCAGGCGGAATCCATTTGCCGGTGGGCACCATCATGCCTTTTGAGAAGAGCCAGGTGACCGCTATGTTGCTCTGAAAGGCGCGGATTTGATTCAAGTGTTTAGCCTTCAGCAAATCGTGCTTAAGGGCTGTGTGGAGCAGTTCTGTCAGTCTGGGCAGATTCCGCACCAACGAACCGAAGCCAGTAAAGATCAAGGGAGATTGGAGGGAGGCGGCGTCTCCAATTGAGACCAGGCGATCAAAAGCGACCGTGCGATCGCTATTGCGTACGCTAAAATAGCCTGGAATATACCCGAAAGTAGGTTTACGCCAGGTCAGCTGATCTAACTTACAACGGCGGTACTCCGGCAGAATGCTAAAAAAGTCCTCGTACATCTCCAGTAAAGAGCCGGGATTATCGGGATGAACCTGGTGATAGTGAAAGAGGTAGATGGTCAACTCACCTTCTCTTCCAGGGAATAACTCCCAAATTAACTGGCGACCCCTAGAAATATCCCCATGGCTGTATAGGACATCGCCATATTGAGAACTCCAAACCTCAGGCGTAAATCCACTGGAAACACTGGCGCCTACGGTTGGGCAGACACTGTCAAAGGCGCGTCCTCCATTCAGTTGCCACGCGATCGGGGAAGCCGTGCCCATTGCATCCACCAGCAGTCGTCCCGAAACGATTTGCTGTTCCTGCGTTTGACGATGCTGAATTTGAACATCTACACGGTCATCGCCAATCTCCGCCCACTGAAATTCAGTCTCATCTTGGATTACGCCGCCCACTGCCAGGAGCTTTTCGCCACAGGCCCTTAGCAATTGCTCTGAATCAATTGCGATATTCAACACCGTAGGGGTATGCAACACAGGCGCTTTGGCGTTAGCGGGATTATTGGCGTCAAAAAATTTATTGAAGCCATCGTCATATTCCCGAGCGATCAAAGACTCAAATTCTTTTTGGGTAAACAATCCTAAGTCAATCAAACCCTGAAACTCGGTTCGAGAGATATTCCATTCCCGGTTCATCCGGCCAAAGGGCAGCCGTTCAATCAGTAAGACTTTGTAGCCCAAATTCGCCATTACAGCGGCATGAATGACCCCTAAGGCGCCGCCGATATAAATCAGGTCGTAGAAATCGGAAGGGGAGGAGGTAGGATTTTGGATTTTGGATTTTGGATTTTGGATTTTATCTCCCCTATCCTCCCCATCTCCCCATCTCCCCATCTCCCCATCTCTGTTCTCCTGCTTCCGTTCCCCGTGTCTGAAAATAACCTGCTGCGGTTTTTGAGGGTTCTTGACAGAGTTTCGCCAGCGTTGTTCCCACCAATAGACGCGGGTGAGATCGGATTCGCCATTGGGCATGCGCTGAAAATATTGAACAGTTTTGGGATAGTAGGCCTGTAGCGCTTCAAAAATCGATTGTTGAGACAGATCAATGGCGGGAGGAACCGGATAATGCAAAGGGAACTGCTGACGGATGTCGGCTGTAAGCTGGTTAAGAATTTTTTGTTCTTGGGGTAGAGGCTTGTCAGCCCAGCGAAACGCCTTAAGATAGGTTGTCCGTTGCAAAGGCCAGACAACCAAGGAGAGGGCTAACGGAAGCGGGGATGAAATTGTAGATGCCTGTGACTCGGCTGGGAATTCTAGTCGAATTCCATCTGGTGTAATTACCTTTTTTGCAGCGTCTGATTCAAATTTTTGTTGTAACCAGGTCTTGACGGCTAAGGTATTGGAGGTTGGAACTTCCGCGTAGAGAATTTCTCTCATGTGAAGTGATATTAAATTCAGCGAATTAACAAGCAAGTTAGAGTCTAAACAGAATAAAAATAGGCTAGACTTCCGAAAACCGAGTTTTCTTAAAAAAAGTTACAGTCTTCTCATTTTCTACGATACGTAGTATTCATCCTTCATTAAACCGCAATGGAAGACCCTGCTTTAGATAGGCTGCAGAATCTGATATCACCTGATCCAACTTCCCCGGTCAGCTCAGAGCATATTGCTGTGGCGATCGCCGGGGTGATTCAGAGGGCTCGCTCCAAAGGCCAATCCTTGGAGGAACTTACTGCTGAGGTACTGGCGGATGATTCCCTACTCGACCAAAATGTAAGGCGTCTGCTCAGTGATATTGTTGCGCAGGCATGGGAAACTTTACCATATCCAAGTCCATGAGCCGCAAATAATTCGGTGGAGCTTGCAACTTTGCTTGAGCTTTGGACCTGAACAGGGTCTCTTGCGATATTTAATTGGTTTGGAAATTGATTAAATCACCTCAGGCCGAGTAAGCCTGATCGGTAAGTATAAAAAACAGTCGGAAGCAGGATTTTTAGTTCCTCACTGCTGTAGTTTTTCTTAAGGATAGAGTTCTGGCTTAAGCTGATGGCCGCGTGGGGCAGCTTATTTTGCTGGCCAGTCGTTAGGAGCTAATCGCCGTCTGCTGTCGGCCAATCGCGCTTTCCTAAGGCTCGATTGCTGGTATTGGGACCAAGCGCCATTTGTAAAATTGTTTGTTCTCCGCCAGTTTGATGATACTTATCCGCCCAAGCGCGAATAATTTCATCTAAGTCTTCTAGGGCTTGGTCGAGTCGCTCTGGTGGGATATCTAGTTCTTCTAAAATTCGAATCGTTCCGGGTTGGCGATCCGCCCAATCTCGCATAATGCGGAAATACTGGGCGGTGTCCTCAATCATGATGTAGGTGCGTTCTTCTTGATCCGCCGGTGAGTAGGAAGCCCGGGTCAAGGCGTAAAAGGGCATGCCCCAAGGGGAATCGATGCGGGTTACTGTTCCGGAGTAGATCAGACGTCGACGAATGTGCTCAGCCAATGCTTCGCTCAAAAGCATTCGCCGTGCAGAGGGTAAATCTTCCTGTGAACGAGCGTGGAGGAACTCGATCAACTCCATAAACTGGAAGGAATTGATTAGCTGGGCGTCCGGTAGGTTGCTCGGCAGCTTTTCTTCTAGATGTCGCTTTTCTTCAGAGGTCAGACTTGTACCTGAAATTCGAGATCGCCCAGGCATCCAGGGATACTTTTCAAGCCAAACGTAGGGTAGCTGAATCAGGTAGCGGGGTTCTTGGGACCCCAACATTTTGAGTAATTTTCCTTCTGTCAGCGCTTGACGAATTTCTTCGACAATAGCCTTTACCCGCTTCGGTTCAATGTGATGCAGGTGACCCGTCATGCGCAGATTTTGCCCCTGCTCTAGATAGGTCATATAAATGGCGCACTTAGCCGCAGTGGCGGCTGCATCTAGGAAAGCTCCGTGGCGATGTCCTCCCGTTCGCATAGCGCTGAAGGCTAAGTAGAGCATGATCTGATCCATGGCGCTTGGACTCAAAAGCTTGATCAGATCGACGTCTTTATTCATCGGTGAGGACAAATCTGGCATTGAACAATGATGTTGGGTATACAGCAACTGGGTAAATTTGATTTCGGGGGATCGCACTCCTTAGATAGGAAGGTGATAAAAAATTAACAATCAATCCCTTGGGGCCGCTATAAACAAACTAATGCTGCTATAGCTTAGAACATTTTTCGGTCCCAAATATAAGATACACATCTAGGCGCCCCAACTCTTCGTCTAAATCATCTATTTAAGATTCCATTATTCTGGTTAAGCTCTAGAATGCGAAGGAAAACCCCTAAAGTCAACCAGTTTTTTGCAGTTTGACAAACATTACCTAAAGGGCGCTGGATTATGGGGTAACAAACTCTTTACTGCCGCTTGGATTATACGTCCAGATTGACGCCTGTTTGAATAGAGTCAACACGACCGCTGCCTCGCCAAGCAACTTTGATTTCAATTTGATTGCTAAGCCTCGCATCCAAATTGGGTTGAACTCGGCCGCTACCCCGCCAAGCTAGGCGCTGATCAAACTGACTATCTTCTCTATCTGCTAGGTCTGTTTCAATCCGGCCACTGCCTCTCCAGGCAATGTCATCAGGGCTGATTTGTGCGCTATTCACCCTGCCGCTGCCGCGATTTGCTGATAGGATATTAGACCCTTCAGTCGTCTGGGTGATCTGTGAGGGAGCCATTGAATCAGCTTCAGAGTGTAGCGCGCTAATGGCGCCTACCCCCGCCGTAAGAGATACAGCTAAAAAATTGACCAAGAGGAGGAATGTTGAGGAAGTTTGCATGGAAACATCTGCCTGAAAGCTTCTAGTCCCTGTTACGGGACTTCGCCCTTTTAGTCAGGACAAACTTCCTGTGTGGATTTGCCGAACTTGTTTGACAGCCTTAAGTGCTGTAATTGTAATTCGAATTGCAATACTGCTTGTCATCGCCTCAATGCGTCTACTAGTAACCATTGTCCGGCTTTGTTGAGTCGTCCCCAAACTTGGATTAAGTTCCCTGATTTGAGGTGTTTAAAACTTTGGTGAACTTCGGGGCGGAGTGTGACGAGAGAGACCGAGCGAGGAGATTCTTCACTTAACCCTTTTTCCACTGTGAGCAGGTACTCTTCATTGCCTGGGCGGATAAATGTCCCCTTCACCCATGTTAAGGCGTGCAAATGTTCTACCGCAACTAGAGGGGGGGAGGCGCTAAGGGGGCAATGTCCATCTTTAGGAAATTTGTCAGGATGATTGAGATAGAAACGCTGCCAATCAGACCATTCGTTATGGTTGGGCGGGAGATTAAAGAGGGGAATGATGGCTGCGGGCGCTGCTTTATCTGTGAGGAGCATTTCCTGTAACCTTCGGACAGGTAATTGTCTGGGCTGGCAACGCGCTTCGACGCTTAGGGCCGCCGCCATTCCGGCTGCTTGACCAATTGCTAAAACGACAGGTTGAAGACGAGTCGCGCCATTAGCAATGTGGGAAACGGAGATATTTTTTTCACAGACCATGAATCCGTCGACGTCTTTCGGGATTAGCGCCCCATATGGAATGGCGAAGGGCGATCCGGTGCGGCGACCGCCCCAGTGAAGAGATTTGGCCTTGACCGGGAAATTGACGCCGGGATAATGGTGATCATTGGCGTAGGCTCCAAGTGCGATCGCACTCACCTGACCCATATCATCCAATGGCAAAGCGGCTATTTGGCCATTGGCAATCGGCAGAATATCCTGCTCTCGGATGGTTGTGATTCCCTGCAATCGCCGACTCTCCCGATAATAGGGACAGAGGGCGTAAGCGCCGCCGCCAAAATTGTTCGCCAGATTAGGAAAAATGTCTTCGGCTAAACCGTAGCGACGGCCCAGGTTGGTTTGAATATAGCGGGCGAAGGCCTGGCTGTGCTGTCGCGCTTCCTGCAAATATTGTCGCCGGGTTGTCTCTGATTGCACCAGGCGATCCAGGTGGACGCCATAGTCATTGCCCCGCAGCGGCCAGTTGATCATGAAACGATCTCCGGGGAGCCGACCGTAGTTCAAAAAAGTGTCCCCGCCATAGCCCTCCCAGGCTCCTTCAAATTGACTTAGGTTTGTCCCTAGGTCTGGGATGTCTGGAATTTCGGGGGCCGTCGCCCCTGCGCCATAATCCTGCATTACCACGACCCAGGTTGGCGCTTGTACGGGATACTGCTTGATTAACGAGTAGTGAGGGTCGTTGACATCGTTGATATTCACCGGAGCGCTGGGCTCTCCCCAGTCAGATTGAGCCTCCCATCCCCAGTGATGGGGGATTTCTCCTAGCGCCAGGAGGTCTCCTAATTCGGTGGCGTCTAAGGTGATATGGGCTTGAATGGCGATATCCGCCAATTGCACCCCGAGGATGCGATCGCTCTGCCGAATGACGGCTAAAGGCGTTCGCCCAACTATCCAAGTGAGATTAGGCAATGCCTTTACCCAATCCGCAAAAATACGGCCCCCCACCCGGGGATCATAAGTGAAAAAACTGACCCAGGCGTTATCTAATCCCCCCGCTTGTCGTTGCTGCAACTCTCGTAAAAAGGCTCCCCAGATCCCAGTTTGGAATGCCGCCAGTTCATTGCCGTCCGGCGCCGCTACGCCCGCTGAGGTCAGCATTCCCCCCAACCAAGGAAACTCACTCACCAGAATGACCCGCACACCCCGTCGCGCCGCCTGCAAGGCCGCTGCCGTTCCGCCAGCGCCGCCGCCAATGATTAAGACGTCTGTGGACAGGGTTTCCATAGGTCGGGGGGAGGGGAGATGGGGGGGAGGGAGAAGATGGGGGAGATGGAGAAGATGGGGGAGATGGGAAGGTATGTGGTGACGCAATTTATTGCGTTTGGGGGAAAGGGGAAAGGGTAAGAAACCCAATCCAAAATCCAGAATCTAAAATCTTCTGACCAATGACCAATGACCAATGACCAATGACCAATGACCAATGACCAATGACCAATGACCAATGACCAATGACCAATGACCAATGACCAATGACC
>JASJDH010000191.1 GCA_030065175.1 Leptolyngbyaceae cyanobacterium MO_188.B28
ATGGGCGCGGTTGTTACGGGTATAGCTATTGTTGGCAGCCTGACCAATTTTGGGGGACAAAGATTCGCCAGTTCATCGCCTCCCACTTCGACTGGCCTCCTGAGCGTTTCCTCACTTCCCTGCAATGAAGCCGCTCCTCCCCCTCTGCCTGACCACCCCCCTGATTACGAGTACGCCAATGGCGCCAAATATTATGGTCAATTGGGCAATGGCGTCCCCGCCAATGGACGCGGCATTATGGTCTTTGCTAATGGCGATCGCTATGACGGCGAATTTAAAGACGGCCAGCGTAATGGATGTGGAACGTTCGTTTTTTCCGCCAATGGAAGAACTTATATGGGGCAATTCCAGTCTGATAATTTTAATGGTTTGGGGGTTTGGACATTAGAGAACGGCGATCGCTATATTGGTGAATTTAAGAATAATATCTGTGACGGACAGGGAACTTTTATTCTTGCTGGAGGCTCAATCAAGACTGGCGCCTGGCATAATGGCGGCTTGGTAGGCGACAGCTTATCTTGTTACCGTGGGCCGGCCAAAGAACCGGGTTCTAGTGTGCAATAACCCCCTCATGAACCTCTTTTTTTATGGGTTGAATGAGTTTGCAAAAAACGATTTCCGGACATCTCTAAACAAGATAGGTGAAAGTAATGGTTCAATCATTAGCCAATCGGCTTAAGTCTATAGCATTCTCCACTGCAATCATCTCGGTTGCCGGCTTAGCCTCTGCAACTGTGGCTCGGGCGCAATCCACCCCACCAGTCACCCCTAGACCAATTCAAGTACCCTCTCGTGATACTCCTCAACCCACCCCGCAGCCAACGCCAATCCCTGCTCCTGCGAACAATACTCCTGTGAACACTGCTCCTGTGAACACTGTTCCGGCAACTAATGCCCCTGCGACCAATGTTCCGGCGACCAATGCTCCTGAGAACACCGTTCCCGCGAGCAATACTCCGGAGAACACCTTTCCTGAGAATACATTTCCCGCTAACACCGCTCCTGAGACAAGTACTCCTGGAACCGGGGCAACAGCTCCTGGAACCGCTCAAACCACAAACCCCCAGGCTTTGTGGTAGGAAGTTCTAAAAAACTTCTTACCTCTCTAACTTATGGGCGGGTTTAACCGGCAAAGCTCATGGCCTCATGAGAAAGTCAGGATAATCCGCCCTTCCCACATGATTGTTTTTGGCTGCGGAATAAGCCGTTCACTGACTTGCGATTTAAGCCCAAAAGATCTAAAGGGGAAGGACTTCAAGATGCCAGAAGGTCAATTCTTCTGGAGGCGGCGACAAAAGAAGCATCTTAACTAAGTCGTCATTGCGATATTTGGAAGAATTCTTAAAAAAGAATTCTTAGAAAAAATGAGTAGGGCGAACAATACAAAAGCCAAGATCAACTTCAAGGGTGATCTTGGCTTTTGTCTTTTGTATTGTTCACGGTTTACACCGTTATCATTCCAACAAGGGTTTTAGGGTTTCACCACAACAGTGGTTCCAGGCCGTACCATCTCATAAAGTTCGCGAACGTCTTCATTAAACATTCGCACACAGCCATGGGAAGCCGCCCGCCCAATCGATTCTCGATTGGGTGTGCCGTGGAAGCCAATAAGGTTATTACCATCCGTCCAAAAGGCAATCCACCGCTCACCTAGAGGATTATCAGGACCTGGCGGAACCACTTCACCGGTGAGAGGATGAGTCCAACCCGGATTTTGTAACATAGACATGACATGGTATTCCCCGACTGGCGTTTCCCAGCCTGGTCTACCCACCGCCACTGGATAGCTGTCGGTCAATTCACCTTCTTGGTAGACATAGACGGTGCGCTCGCTCAGATCAATCTCTAACCGAATATTGCCTAGTAACTGAGGAAAGATAGGCTGGACTTGAGGCAATTCGGGAGGGGATATGAGCGGCATCTGAGTTTGTACCGCTGCAGGGGGCCTAACCCAAGCTAAAAGGGGCGTTTCTTCGGTCACACTAACCGGTGGTTCAGCGCCGTCTTGAGATTGATTCGAAAATCGAATACCCGGCTCAAGCGGTTCTGGAAAGACAGGCTGAGCTTGGGGGAAGTGGGGAGCCGTCGCCGGGGATAGCAGATCCGGTATCGGCGCCGGTCTATTCCATTTCACAGATGTGGTCTCCACATCTTCGCGCACAGTTATCCGGGCAAGCGATTGAGCCTGCAGGGAGAAGCGAATGTCGTCGACTTCTATGGGCTCCGGCGAAACAAATCGGCTTTGGGCTGGAAGCGATGAAGCTGAAACGGGCATCAGCGCCTTTGTCGAATCCTGTCGAATCGGCGCTGAGGGATCCACCTTAAGATCATTGCCGACAGCCGTTTGAGCGGCGACCCGGGGTTGAACCGCCAGCAGGAAAATGGCTGAACTCAACCCGATTTTTAGCGAACGCTGATGATCCATATCCTGTATCTATGCCTTTACTGATTCAAAAGCTTCACCGTGTTTAAAATAGATTTTATCTCCATCTTTAGAAGAGATAAATTCCAACCTTTAGAAAAGGAGCAATCTATACCCTAACTTTATAAAGTCTATTTATATGGGGGCTAATTCAGCTGACTGAGTTGAATTCAACGGGGTTCCGTTAATCCCCTCACCCTGCTTGGAGAATCTGATCGTCAGTTGAAAAATCGATCTCCGTTTGATCGCGGCCTGAGGCTAAATAATCTGATTGGAATGAATCCTTGAGGCCGCTGACTAGATCAAACTTAGGGCTCCAGTTCAATTCGGCTTTTGCCTTTTCGATAGAGGTGAAGAAATGCTGCACCCGCATGGGGAAGGCTTTGCGCTTGCCAAAATCAAACTGCTTGGGATCATAGTGAACCAGTTTGAGCGAGTCAGCCGACTTGCCCGCCGCGATCGCGCAAGCGCGAGCTAATCCGTCAAAGGAGACGGCGCGATCGCCGGAAATGTTATAAACCTGTCCAATCGCCTTCTGGTTGTCCAGCACCGCCGCCATCGCCCGCGCTAAATCCTCCACATGCCCAAGTTGGGTAAGGGCCATGCCGTTTCCTGGGATGGGAATGGGGCGATCGCGCACCAGTCGATCAAAAAACCAGGCTTCCAAATCGTTGTAGTTCTTCGGGCCATAGATGTAAACGGGCCGAATAGAGGTATAGGGGATGCCTTGCTCCGCTAAATACGCTTCAGTCTCAAACTTACCTTTGTGACGACTTTTGGGGTCCACTGCATCCCCTTCAACATGGGGCATCTGGTCAGACTTCAAATACACCCCCGCCGAGCTGACATAGACAAAATGCTGAACTTTACCCTCGAATATTTCCGCCAAAGGCTGTGTATCTGAGAGTTCCCGGCCATTATTATCAAAAATGGCGTCAAAGGATTCAGATGACAGCTTCGCCTTTAGTTGGGCGGCGTCTTTGCGATCGCCCTGTATCTGTCTCACCCCCTCAACGGGCGCAGGGCGATTCCCCCGATTAAACAACACCACTTCATGACCCTGCTCCACCAGTAGCCGAGTCAGAGACACCCCGATAAACCGGGTGCCGCCCATGATTAAAATCCGCATCCCGCATTCCCCTTCTTCTGCCAAACATTATTCATATTAGGACGAGAGGGGATTGAGGAGATCTCCTGCTCCCCTCAATCCCCTATCCGGATTGATCCCGGTTTCGCCTATCAAAAATTCATAATCCTCATTTGCCTCTATAATCCTTAACTACCCAAATAAATAATTGAATTATTTTTTCAAGCTTCGATAGGCAGTGGAGTCTATTGTTAAGATTTGTAGTCAAAAACAGGGTGCTGTTTTAGAAACTAAACTTAAACCCCAAATAAGGTCTTAAGAAGGCTTTAGTTTTGCTCAACTGTACTTTAAGCTTTCCATTATGGAAGCTCCAGTTCCTTACTGTTATTCATAATCTTGCCTAAGATAGTAAGGACTACTTGTGGCTTTGCGGGCCTGGCTGACTCTCTGCAATAAGGATTAAGTAATCTAGATGACTGAGCTTGAGCAATCCTACAAGGTATTGGAGCTACATCCAGAGGCCTCTATGGAAGAGGTCAACCAAGCCTATAAAGACCTGGTATTTATCTGGCATCCAGATCGTATCCCTAAAGACAACATTCGCCTTCAAGAGAAGGCGCAGGAGAAGCTGAAGCAGCTAAATCAAGCTAGAGAGTTTATTCGATCTGGCGATAAGAAAAACGGTAAGGCTAATAGCGCCAGAAACTGGCGCTCATCTGCTTCAAGCCAGAATGGTCAGTCATCCCGATCGGGCTATCAGTCTCGATATCAGGCCAATGGGCGATCCAGCACGCAGGCCAATGGGCGATCCAGCACGCAGGCCAATGGGCGATCCAGCACGCAGGCCAATGGGCGATCCAGCACGCAGGCCAATGGGCGATCGCAATCGGCCTATGGATATTCATCCAGGTATGCCCAAAATCCCTACGACTATTCCACAGCCTCCTCTGAGCCCTCCTCCTCCGCTTACGAAGCCTATTCAAGCGATTACCAGCGGTACTATCATCAGACTCAGCAAGCAAACGCTTATCGGCAGACCAATCCACAATCCGATTCTCAACCCAATAATCAGCCCAACGGGTATTATCAAACGTCTTATCAAAGCAACGGCTATCAACAGAGCAACGGCTACCAACAGGGTTATCAGCAGAGCCAGAGTTCCTATCGGGCTCAACGGCAAAATTCTGATTTGAGCGGGGCTGATCTTCGGGGCGCTAATTTGCGGGAAAAAGATCTGGCGGGTAGGAATTTAAGTAACGCCGATTTGAGCGGGGCCGATTTAAGCGACGCCTTTATGCACAAGGTGATTCTGAATCGAGCCAACCTCCAGCGCGCCAAACTGTTTAGAACTAACCTCCTGCAAGCGGATCTGAGCCATGCCAATTTGCGAGAAGCTGACTTGGTGGGCGCCGACCTCAGCGGCTCTAACCTCAGCGGCGCTGATCTGAGCGGCGCGAGAATCGGCTTTGGAAACAAAGTTATGGTCAAGATGACCGGAGCCATCATGACCGGAACCATCATGCCCGATGGCACGATTCATGAGTAGGTGAGATACTCCTCAAATCTAACTTTAAGGTTGGGCTTAGCTTGAGTCATGAATCTGGCCTTTACCTAGAGATTACTTAAATCTTCAGCAGACCATTTAAGGAACGAAGCATCCACGCCTTTTTCCCGCTTTAGCTTAGCGTCTTTCTCAAACCAGGCAATGATTTGCGCTGTCGTTAACGCCTCCATCGGGACCCCCAAATCCTGAGAAATATACTTCAACAGCTTTGAGGTTGAAAGCGTCAGCCGCGCCAGGAACTTTTCTGGCGTCGTCAATAGCGCTTTATCGACTTCAGCAGATTCTTCCGGGGTAAGGAATTGAGCAGTTTGGTCTAGCATGCTTAATTTGTAGAGGATAGAAATTAACGACTTCCAACTTAACGCGGGAAATTTTCCCTGCAGCAGAATGCAGGAGTCTGAGTCCAGTTATTGACTGACTCCTGACTTTTGTATTCTGTATTCTGCCCTGACCCAATTTTCCCGGCTTAAAACTTAAAAAATTAAGCCCCTCTATCCGCTTTTGTCCCATTCTCCTTGGCCCGGATCAAATATCCGCACTGATGCTCTCCATCGACCAGCCAGTGCGTACGCTCAACTAAGCAATCGGGTAAGGCGACGGCGAACATCTCCAACTCATGGCCGCAAACACTGGGAAAAGATTCGGCGATGTGGGAGATGGCGCAATTGTATTCTGTGATTATAAATCGGGAGTTCGGCGCATGGTTATCGTCTGATTCGACTCGATGCCATTCCGCCATATAACCTTCAGCTTGGCGCAGCTTGACTAACTGGGCCACCCGTTCGGGCAGGGGACCATCGCCTAGGGACTCACGATACTCAATCGCCTTTCGCTCCCACTGCTTGCGAAGAATCGAGCCGACCTGCTCTTGGCCGACAGTCTCCGTCAAGGTATTCAAAAGGGAGAGGGCAAAGACATCATATTGAGCGGGAAAGTGATCCCGGCCTTTGCGGCTGAGGCTGTAGAAATAGTTAGGCCGCCCCATGCCTTCTTGGACTGCCTGATGTTCAATTAATTCTTCAGTTTCTAAATCCTTCAAATGGCGACGAATCGCCTGAGGGCTAACCTCCAAATGCTCTGAGATTGCTTGAGCAGTCGCCCGTCCTTGCTTGAGCAGGTATTGAAGGATATCTTGCTTTGTGGATGGATACTGTACCGATGTCATCGTCTTGATGGCAATGAACGCTGACAAATATGGGCTCTACGAACTAAATTGGACTTTGACAACCTAATTGTTGCTAAAGTACCCTAAAATTGAGTTAAACAACTTGGACGTTGCTTTAATTCTATAGAATAATTATCTGGTTGTCTCGCTACTACATCTGATTTCCAATGACTTCTCTGACTAAACCGACCCAAGCTTCTGATAAAAGTCTTGAAATTATGCGGAATTTTGCCCAAAGCTACGCTAAGCGGACGGGCACCTATTTCTGTTCTGACCCCGGTGTAACCGCTGTTGTAATTGAAGGGTTGGCAAAGCATAAGGATGATTTGGGAGCCCCCCTCTGTCCCTGCCGTCATTATGAAGATAAAGAAGCAGAGGTTAAAGCCACATTTTGGAATTGCCCCTGTGTCCCGATGCAAGAGCGTAAAGAATGCCATTGTATGCTTTTCCTGACGCCGGATAATCCATTCGCAGGCGACCAACAGGACATCGGTTTTGAAACGATCCGAACTGAAACCAATAAGTATTGAGATTTGGTAGACCTCAAATCTATCTCACCATCCTCGCCGTTTAGGAAAGAGCGTCCCCGATGAGTCCAACTGTTCAAACCTTAGTTACCCAGCCTTACAAATACGGATTTGTCACTGACATTGAGTCAGAGGTTATTCCTCGTGGGCTTAGCGAAGATGTCATCCGGCTGATCTCCGCCAAGAAGAATGAACCGGAGTTTATGTTGGAATTCCGGCTCAAAGCTTATCGCAAATGGCTGACAATGACGGAGCCGACCTGGCCGAATGTGGAGTATCCCCCCATCGACTACCAGGGCATCATTTACTATTCTGCACCCAAGCAGCAAGCTAAGAAACTGAATAGCCTGGATGAAGTCGATCCAACTCTGTTGGAAACTTTTGACAAACTCGGCATTCCCCTTTCTGAACAAAAGCGCCTGACGAATGTGGCGGTGGACGCTATCTTTGATAGCGTTTCGGTCGCTACAACTTTCAAGGAGCAGTTGGCGGAACAGGGAATTATCTTCTGTTCTATCTCTGAAGCGGTTCAGGAGCATCCTGAGCTGGTTCAGAAGTACTTGGGCAGCGTGGTGCCGGTTGGGGACAATTACTTCGCCGCTCTGAACTCCGCTGTTTTCAGCGATGGGTCTTTCGTTTACATTCCCAAGAACACCCAATGCCCGATGGATTTGTCCACCTACTTCCGGATTAACAACGGGGACTCAGGACAGTTCGAACGGACGTTAATTGTGGCTGAGGAAGGGAGTTCGGTCACTTACCTGGAGGGCTGTACAGCGCCGATGTATGACAGCAATCAACTCCACGCTGCGATCGTGGAGTTGGTGGCTCTAGACAACGCTGAAATTAAGTACTCTACGGTACAAAACTGGTTTGCCGGGGACGAGAATGGCAAGGGCGGAATCTATAACTTTGTCACCAAGCGCGGCCTCTGCGTCGGCATGAACTCTAAGATTTCCTGGACTCAAGTGGAGACCGGCTCCGCCATTACTTGGAAATATCCCAGTTGTGTTTTGGTGGGGGATAACTCTGTGGGTGAGTTTTACTCCGTGGCCCTAACTAATAACCTACAACAGGCGGACACCGGTACTAAAATGGTGCATGTCGGCAAGAATACCCGCAGCACCATTATTTCTAAAGGCATTTCTGCTGGGCGCTCCAACAATAGCTATCGAGGCTTGGTTAAGATTGGTCCGAAAGCCGAGGGAGCTCGAAACTATTCCCAGTGCGACTCCATGCTGATTGGCGATACGGCGGGCGCAAATACGTTCCCCTATATTCAAGTTCAAAACAATAGCGCTCGGGTGGAGCATGAGGCCTCGACCTCTAAGATCGGGGAAGATCAGCTCTTCTACCTCGCTCAGCGGGGCATATCGCCGGAAGACGCGGTTTCGATGATCATCAGTGGCTTTTGTAAGGATGTATTTAATAAGCTGCCGATGGAGTTCGCCGCTGAAGCCGACAAGTTGCTCAGTCTGAAGCTTGAAAATTCAGTGGGTTAGACACTCCGAAGTTTTCTCCATAGAACTTTTCCACATATCTGTAAATTTGCTCTGCGTATCTGAACAATACATCTAGACAATGATCAACGAAAATGGCGACGTTATCCTCTCGGTCAGCGACCTGTATGCTGAGGTCGACGGGACGGAAATTCTCAAGGGGCTAAATTTACAGGTTAAAGCGGGTGAAATTCACGCGGTTATGGGGTTGAATGGCTCCGGCAAAAGCACCCTGTCAAAAGTGTTGGCCGGTCATCCTGAGTATCATGTCACCCATGGCGACGTTCTCTTTCGAGGAAAGCCATTACTGGATCTGGAAGCCCATGAGCGATCGCTGGCCGGTATTTTCCTCGCCTTCCAGTATCCACTGGAGATTCCGGGCGTCAGCAACTTAGATTTTCTCCGGGTGGCCTATAACGCCCAACGTAAGGCGAAAGGGTTAGACGAAATCGATGTGTTCGATTTTGACGACCTGATCGAGGAAAAGTTGGATGTGGTTAAGATGGACGCCAGCTTCTTGGAGCGCAGCGTAAATGAGGGATTTTCCGGCGGGGAGAAAAAGCGGAACGAAATTCTGCAAATGGCGCTGCTGGAGCCAAAACTCGCCATTCTGGATGAGACGGATTCAGGATTGGACATTGACGCCCTCAAAACGGTCGCCCAGGGCGTTAATCAGCTCACGACTCCCGATAATGCGGTGGTGCTGATCACCCATTACCAACGGCTGTTGAATTACATCACGCCGGACTATGTCCACGTGATGGCGGATGGCCGCATTATTAAAACCGGCCCGAAGGAATTGGCGCTGGAGCTAGAAGAGCGCGGCTATGACTGGGTGTTGGCGGACGCCAAGGTGGAGGCGGCAGTGTAATGAGCATTCAAACCTCTAGCGATCGCGACCTAGCCACGCCGACTCAAGCCTCTGCTGATCGGGACGCCTATCTCAAGCAGTTACTGCAACAGGTTAGCCGCCAATCCTTCGCCAGTTCAGTCATGCCTAAACTGGGGGAAACCGCGACTGCTCTGGTGCATGAGCAATCTCTGCCTACCACCCGTGATGAAGAATGGCGCTTTACGGATCTGTCTACCCTGCTGAAAACATCGTTTGCGGCGGCTGGCAGTCAACGGCCAACCGTCAGCGCAGAGGATTTGGCGGCTGTCATGTTGCCGGAAACACAGAACAGTCGCCTGGTATTTGTCAATGGCGTTTACGCCCCTGAGCTGTCCGCCGTCTCTGGCTTGCCTGAAGGCGTGTGGGTTGGCGGCTTGATTGAGGGTTACGCCGATCCGACACTCCAGCTCAAGATCGCCCAGCGCTTAGCCCAGCAATCAGGCTCGAATGAGGTGTTTACCGCCCTCAACACAGCCGGGTTTCAAGACGCTGCGTTGATTTGGGTAAAGCGCAATCAAATAGTGGAACAGCCTATCCATGTTCTCTTTGTCTCCGTTGATGAGGGACAGCCGGTGATTGATCAACCTCGGTGCTTAGCGATCGCCGAGGCGAACAGTGGAGTGACTCTGATAGAAGAGTATTGGGGACTGGGCGACCACACCCACTTCACCAATGGCGTTACTGAAATTTGGCTTGAGGAAAACGCCCAGGTCAACCACAGTCGGATTCAGCGGCAAGGAAGCGCCGCCGTTCACATCGGTAAAACGGCGGTCTCCCAAGCGCGGGACAGTCGCTATGTTTGTAATGCAGTTAGCCTCGGCGCGAACCTCTCCCGGCATAATTTGGAAGTCTTCCAGTCTGGCGAGCAAACCGATACGCGGCTGTACGGCCTGAGCGCCATCGCCCACACCCAATTGGCGGACACCCACAGTGTCGTGTCCTTGACTAAACCCCACGGTTCCTTTGAGCAGCTCCACAAATCCATTGTGGATAACCGGGCCCATGCAGTATTCAACGGCAAAGTGTTTGTGCCCCAGGCGGCTCAGCTCACCAACGCCAGCCAGCTCAACCGCAACCTGATGCTCTCCGGCAAAGCCCGGGTGGACACTAAGCCCCAATTGGAAATTGTGGCTGACAATGTCAAATGCGCCCACGGCGCCACCGTTAGCCAGTTGGAAGCTGACGAAATCTTCTACCTCCAGAGTCGAGGCATTAGCCAAGACCAAGCTCAACGCCTATTGATCTATGGTTTCGCCATGGAAATCATTGAAAAAATCCCCATTCTTTCTCTGAAGCAAACGCTGACCGAGAAGATTACTGAATGGACGAATTAACTTTTAACCCAAACCTTTTTAGTGTTTCCGCCGTCTAATCCTCCTACCCGCTTCTAACGCCTAACCCTATGACCGTCGCTCAAGAAAGAACCCTTGCTGCTAAAGTTCGCGATGACTTCCCTATCCTCCATCAGGAAGTCCACGGCAGTCCCCTGGTGTATTTCGATAACGCCGCGACTTCTCAAAA
Source organism: Leptolyngbyaceae cyanobacterium MO_188.B28 (assembly GCA_030065175.1). GTDB lineage: Bacteria > Cyanobacteriota > Cyanobacteriia > Phormidesmidales > Phormidesmidaceae > JAKSDM01. Next base: position 10,678 of record JASJDH010000191.1, read on the forward strand.
GCCGACGGCGGTTCTGACTGCGCTGCGAGATTACTATGAGCGAGATAACGCTAACGTGCATCGCGGTGTGCATGCTTTGAGCGCGCGGGCGACGGAAGCTTATGAGTCGGCGCGGGATAAGGCGGCGGCGTTTGTGAATGCGCAGTCACGGGATGAAATTGTCTTTACCCGCAACGCCAGCGAAGCGATTAATCTGGTGGCTTACGCCTGGGGGATGACGACGCTAAAAGCAGGGGACGAGATTATTTTGTCGGTGATGGAGCACCACAGTAATCTGGTGCCCTGGCAGTTTGTCGCCCAACGGACGGGGGCGACGCTCAAGTTTGTCGGGCTGACGGACACTCAGGAATTTGATTGGCCGCAGTTTAAGCAGCTGATTTCTAACCGGACTAAGCTGGTGGCGATCAACCATGTGTCTAATACGCTGGGGTGCGTTAATCCGGTGGAGGACGTGATTGAGATCGCCCATCGCTATGGGGCCAAGGTATTGATTGACGCTTGCCAGAGCATGCCCCATATGCCGGTAGATGTGCAGGCGATGGGCTGCGACTGGTTAGTGGCGTCTGGCCACAAGATGTGTGCGCCGACAGGGATTGGGTTCCTTTACGGTAAGCTGGATGTGCTGAAGGCGATGCCGCCTTTCCTCGGCGGCGGCGAAATGATCGCCGACGTTTCTCTGGATCATTCCACCTACGCTGAGCTGCCCCACAAGTTTGAGGCGGGCACGCCCGCTATTGGCGAAGCGATCGCCCTAGGCGCGGCGATTGATTATCTCTCTGGGTTAGGCATGGATGCGATCGCCGACTATGAGCATGAATTAACCGCCTATCTTTTCCAGCAGTTAAACAAAATTCCAGAGGTCAAGATTTACGGTCCTCAACCAAAGGCGGACGGCAGCGGTCGCGCGTCTCTAGCCGCCTTCACGGTCGATGGCGTTCACGCCCAGGATCTCTCGACGTTGCTGGACCAATCTGGTATCGCCATTCGCTCAGGCCACCATTGTACTCAACCGTTGCATAAGCTGCTGGGGGTTACGTCTACGGCGAGGGCCAGTCTTTATTTCTACAACACCCGCCAGGAGATCGATCTGTTCATTGCGGCGCTGAAGGATACGATTGAGTTCTTCGGCAGCGTGTTTGACGACGAATGATTCTCAGAGACTGCGACCGGGTTTCATAGAGAAACCCGGTCCCTTTGAATCCGCTTGCGCTTTAATAAAGTTGAGTAGAACGTAGGTTGGTTGAGCTAATGGACAATTGAAGGATTATCGGTTCTGTGATGATGATGATTGCTTATTGTAGTCTTGTATGGGGCTAAATCATATTGTATTAACAAGTCATTCATCAAAACCCTAGTCCCTTTAATGTCTAACTGGTTAGCACGCTCAGCAATTTATATTCGGATTCAACCAGATTGGCTATCCGTTCGCGCCGTCATGAGACAAGGGGAAGTTTTGGAATACGCAGATATTCCAGCGGTTGTCTTGAAAAAGAACATGAAGTCCGGTTCTCTTATTAAGATATTGGAGGTTGGAAGCTCTGCAAAATCATTTCCAACAGACGTCAAAAACGGAATTATTCAATGTTATGGATTTGAAAATCCAAGTGGGATTGTTGACAATTTTGATATAGTCTCTGAAACACTGAAAGCTTTCATTAGGAAGACACTGAAGGGGAAACGGTTTATTCGTGCGCCGCGAATGATTATCCATCCGCTAGGAAAATTTGAAGGCTATCCTTCTCACTTTGATACTCAATCGTTACTTGAAATAGTCTTTAAAATGAGTGGAGGCCATTCAGAGGTCTACTTCTATACAGGACGGGAGTTGTCTGACGAAGAGCTTCTCTGGGTTCATCAAGATAAAATGCTGGCTAGCAGGAAACCGACGTTGATTAATTTATTAAGAACGATCTTCGGAATAATTTACTGATTCTGATATCAACCTTTCCCTTGGTGCTTTAGAGTTGTGCACAATTTACAGCACTGAGGAGCAAGTTCAAAGTCCCCCTCTTTTAAGGAGAATTCTCCTCTTGCGATCGCAAAATTTGTGCTGTAGCTTGTCGGAAGTTTTGTAAGCAGTACCGCCCTAATCCGAAACCAGAGAAGAAGATTCATTGGGGAAAGAATCTTCTGGCAGGGATACGATTGAATAAAAAAGCAACCAAGACCAACCCCGGATAGGAGCGATCGCCCTGGGACGTTTGGAAAGCGTCGATAAATGAAATTCACGAAATTTCAAGGAAATTTGTGCTGGCGAATGCGTTCAATCCAGACATCGCAGGTATTCAATTTGCCAATGGTGCGTAGAGGTTAAAAAATCAGCCCGGCGCCAGGTAATGGACCTTCCTTGCATCTTGAGCGTAAGAGGATGTTTTAAAGTTTGAAGCCAAATGGTTGACAAATTACCCACAGGGTTATCAGAGGTTATCCTTGAGGGTAAGAAAATAAGTCCAAAGGCAAGCTTTCATCCTTATGTCTGACCCGGCGCCCTCTGAACCCTTGCAGGCTAACAAATTGGCTGAATTTGAGTTGGATTTACTCAGGCAGGAGTATTTCTTCCTGCAAACCACCATTGAGGATTACAACAAGCAGATTTGGATCATTAAAGCCCTGGGTATTACGGGGACAGGCGCTGCGATCGCTCTAGCCTTACAGCAAGGACAAAGCTTCATTATTTTAGTGGGCTGTGCGCTGCCCATCTTTTTTTGGATTCTAGAAAGCCAGTGGAAGCACTTCCAGCGAGGATTTTATCCGCGGGTGGCGGAAATTGAAAGGATTTTGTTAGAAACCTGCAAGTTTAGAGGGCCAGCAATTTTTAGTGGGTGGTCTCGCTCCCTTAAGCGAAATGCCAATGCCAAGCAAAGTGGATATATACGGGAAGGGCTGCTCAATCCGAGTGTTTTTGTTAGCTATGTGCTGGAGCTTACTTTTCTATTGATGGTTTGGAAATTTGTTCCTTTGCATTAGCCGATAATTGTAGAAAACTTCCCCTCTGGTGTTCTGCTAGCTAAACCATTGTTCCTGCTGTTATCTTTTTAGCGAGATCGCTCTTCCATGCCCAAAGCATTAACCTGGCTGCACCTTTCTGACCTCCACGCCTGTAAACCGCGCACAGGTTGGGACGCCAAGCCTTTCATACCGTCAAACCTATCGTTATCTTAACCAATCATCTCCACTGCCTATGGACCTTACCCCCTGATGACGCTGACTTTTCCACCCGCTGGCGACTGATCACATCCTTTTTTAGTCGCCATTGCCCTGAACAATATAAACGTCAAAGATCATCGTCCCACTCAAAGAAAAGCGAGCAAGCCATTTGGCAACGTCGTTTTTGGGAGCATCAAATTCGGAACAGACAGGATTTTGTGCGCCATGTTGACTATGTCCATTACAATCCGGTGAGACATCAGCTAGTGAAATCTCCACGCAATTGGCCTTATTCAAGTTTTCATCGTTACGTCGCCCAGGGTTTCTATCCTGAAGATTGGGCCGCTAGTGTAGAAATAGATTTACCAGACAAGGTTGGAGAAGAGCAAAAAATTGTTGCTTTGGCGTCAGAATGTTAATAAAGCCATAATAGCCAGATGATCAGAGGGTTCAACCTCTGACGGAAGTGGAGTGATGTCATCTATCTCCATTAGCTTCGCAGGTTTCGAAGCTATGTTAGTAGAATGGAAAATATAATCTATCCGTTTGGCTCTCCAATTAGGATTACAGGTAGGTTGTTCCTTATTTGCATAAACATCCATAAGATTATTTTTGAGTAGTTCTTTTATAAGAAA
>JASJDH010000192.1 GCA_030065175.1 Leptolyngbyaceae cyanobacterium MO_188.B28
TTGAGGGGAGCGCTTGGCTATAGCAACCGATGCTCACCATAGGTTAATAGCCGCTCAATCGTAATCAGACGATTCCGCCAAGAGCGTAAGCGGTAATCTCGACTACTGGCTGCTCGGATATCTATGAAGCCTTCTCCTATCATGGTCTGCAATTGGCTGAGGCTAGACCGTGTCTGGGCCAATCGAGTAGCGGACGGTTCATTTGCTAAGTTGATAAGCTGTTGCTCTAAGCTGGCAATCTCAGTTTTCCATCGCTCAAGGTTGTTTTGATCCATCCAGAGTTGCTGATTTTCCATCAGCCAATCCCACTCTTGCTGCAGCGCTTGGAATCGAGTAGACGCCACTTGGAAAGGTTCCCTCTGAGGAATCAGACCGGAAGACTCCCCAGTTGATTGTCCTTGGGTTCGACTCAAAATCGTTTGTAGCCCACTCGTTAGATTCGCCGCCGCAAACAGCGCATAGCCGCCTGTGGGCAGATCTCGCAAGGCTTGAACCTGATCAATCGTCGCTGACTGCGATAGATTCAATAGCCGAATCCCAGGGAGAACCAGGGTGGAGCCATAGTCGTTCTCCACCAACCAAGGATGCACTAGTTGCTCTAACCGATTGGTATCGCTGGCGTAACTCATGAGCACAATCCAATCAATATCTCCTCTTTCGGCCCAGGTTCCCCAGTCTTGTTGAAGTTTCTGCAACCGGTCATGCTCAGAGTGGGCGAATACCGCAGCTGAAACCACCACATCAGGATGCTGACGCTTCACCACCTGAGAGGCTTCCGCCACAAAGTCATTCACTTGTTGAATCCGGAACTCTGTCCAACGCTCCCATAAATGCTGTTGTCGCCGTTGTTCAGCCAGTGGCTGAAACGGATCTGTTCGGGGAGAGAGGGTTATCGGATCAACCCCTGTCATCTGCATAAACTGTCGCCGCGCAGCAACACCGTATCCGTAGGTGCGATTCGCCCCCGGATCTTGAAAAGGATAACGGATATAATCTAATTGAATCCCATCCAGGTCATAGTTATTGACCATTTCCGATAAGAGACGCAGCAAATAGTTACGAACTTCTGGGTTAGCTGGGTCCAGAAATGGCTTAGTTTGCCCCCGAGGAATCATATTGCCTAGATGGTCATAGGCGGCCCATTCGGGATGAGCATTCAGCAAAGGTCCGGGATAGTCAGCCGGTAAATTCAGGATGGTGTTATGTAACTGATTGCCCGCTGCAAACACCCAAATCCAGGCATGTAACTCGATATTCCGTTCATGGGCCAGGTCAACCGCCACCCTTAAGGGATCCCAATGCCGGGTCAACGGGTTCTGCTGAGGCGCTACTCGGCTCGGGTAAATGGGATAGCCCGCATTAACGGTTTCAAAGAAAACAGTGTTAATGCCGGCTTCCGCCAGCCGATCAAAAATCTCCGCTAGTTGCTGTCGAGAACCCGCCTGCACAATAGCGCCGCGATCTAGCCAGATAGCGCGAATTTCCGGCTGAGCCACAGGTTGGTCAATGGGAAAGTTATCCCACAAGGCTTGACGCACCGCCAACCACCGCTGACGAGCCTCTCCATAGGATCTTTGCTGAATGAGTTCAGGCCAATCAAGAATCAGCTTCTGCGCCTCCGCCAATACTGGATGAAGAAAGATCTCACCCGCAAGACCGCCTACATCAGACGCTGCAGCGCTAGCCCTGAGGGTTGGAGCCAGGAAACCGACACCTAATCCAGCTTCTGGATCGGCGGAAGCAGCTCGGAATAAAGCACTCTCAAAACGCCCCACTAGATTATCTAACTCCTGCTGCATTGCAAGCGAAAGATAGGGATTGATGGGGTAATTCCCCAATTCAATGTTGAGTCCAGGCGGAGCGACTTGATCGGCCGGATCTTCTACCGTTTGCAGAGTTGACTCCTGACGGCGCTGATAAGGCGCAATTCCAGGGTTAGTTGGACCATTAGAGGAGGTTTCAGGAACCCCTACCCTTGAGTCAAGATCCCCCGACGGTATCTCATTTGCGGCTGCATGAGTCAACGACGCCTGCTGGAAATCTTTCGCCCTCAGATCACGCGTCTCCCCCCTCCTGATTTCAGGCATAGGGATCAAATCCGGTTTGATAAGTTGAGACGCCTTACCTGCACCTTCTGACGATCTGCTTTTAGCTCGATCACTTGAAGCGGGATCGAGCATTAATTGCTTATGGGCGTGCTTATGGGCGGAAGCGGGTAACCCAAAGCCGCTCCAACACAATACAGCTCCCGCGAAGGCGCTAACCCAGGTCGCGGCTAATCCCAGAGTTGCGGAGTACGATTTCGTCATGCGTAGATACAAATGATGTATACAATGATACAATAAAAGAAATGGGGCTTGGGGAAGTTGACAAAGTCCGACGGCGTCAAAGATGTCATTTGTATCGTTTTTACAATTTCACCTAAGGAGCTTCGGGAATTTTGGCGTATTTTTATACAGGAAATCCCTCTTTTTGATAGTTCCCCTATTTTTATCCTTGGTTTAGCAATACGAAGACTAAACCAAGCATCCTTAAAAAAAGATATTCTTGAAGCCGTTCTTTATATGAAGCTGTTCTTGAATAACAAAATGCAAAAGTTTTGATTCTACTGAAACAGCTTCCTCCAGTACTCCTACCGTTTTTTGATCCCCGAAAGCAAGCCCTGACAGCAGAAACTTTCCTCAGAAAATAACTGCGTTATACTAAGCGGAGTCGTTATGAGTTCATCAAATTACCCTTATGGTGAGTTCAACTGTAGAAAACGTTGTCATTATCGGTTCCGGGCCAGCAGGCTATACAGCAGCCATTTATGCAGCCCGGGCCAATCTTAAGCCGTTTATGTTTGAGGGATATCAAGCGGGCGGCCTACCCGGAGGGCAGTTGATGACCACGACTGAGGTGGAGAATTTTCCTGGCTTCCCTGATGGCGTAACCGGGCCAACTCTGATGGATCGGATGAAGGCTCAAGCGCTGCGCTGGGGAACGGACATGGTGACCGAGGATGTCATTTCTGTCGATTTTAGCCAGCGGCCCTTTGTCATCCGGTCAGAAGACCGAGAAGTTAAAGCCCACAGCGTCATTATCGCCACTGGCGCAACGGCCAGGCGGCTTCACTTGCCGTCTGAATCTGAGTTTTGGAGTCGAGGAATATCCGCCTGCGCCATCTGTGACGGCGCAACACCTATCTTCAAGGGGGAAGAACTGGCGGTGATCGGCGGCGGCGACTCAGCCGCAGAAGAGGCGATTTACCTGACGAAGTACGGTTCGCATGTTCATCTACTGGTGCGCCGAGATCAGATGAGGGCCAGTAAGGCTATGCAAGATCGGGTTTTGAATAATCCTAGAATCACGGTTCATTGGCGGACAGAGGCCGTTGACGTATTTGGCGACGCCCAGATGACGGGACTCAAGGTTAAAAACGTCGAGACTGGGGAAGAGAGTGAACTGCTGGTTAAAGGGTTGTTTTACGCCATTGGCCACACCCCCAACACCCAACTGTTTGAGGGGCGCCTTAACCTTGACCCAGCGGGCTATATCGCCGTCACGCCCGGATCCGTAGAAACCAGTGTGGAGGGGGTTTTCGCTGCAGGGGATGTGCAAGACTCGGAATTTCGGCAGGCGATTACGGCAGCGGGAACGGGTTGTATGGCGGCTCTGTTGGCGGAACGCTGGCTGACCGCCCATGATTTAACGACGGAGTTCCATCAAACGGAAGCCTCTGAACGGCCTGAGGATGAGAATAAGAAAGCCGAATACCAGCAAGCGGCTGAGTTTGACCCCGACACGACTCGCCATGAGGGTGGCTATGCTTTACGCAAGCTGTATCACGAGAGCGATCGCGTAATCGTGGTCAAATACGCTTCCCCCACCTGCGGTCCCTGCCATACCCTCAAGCCAATTCTGAGTAAGGTGGTGGGGGAGTTTGAGGGGCGCATCCACTATGTGGAAATCGACATCACGGAAGATCCTGCGATCGCTGAATCAGCGGGGATAACCGGAACCCCAACTGTGCAGTTCTTTAGAGATAAGGATTTAGTGGGGGAACTGCGAGGGATGAAACCGAAAAGCCAGTTCCGGGAAATGATCGCGAACAATTTAGGCGCCTCTGTGAGAGGGTAGGGATTTGGGGAAAGGTTGCGTCTTGGAAAGGAATGGGTAGATGGGTGAGTCAAGGGGGAAATTACTGATTTCAGTTTTTTTTTCTGTGCCCACAGGAACCTATCCGCCACCCAAATAGGTTCCTCAAAACTCATTTTGTTTATGGGGAATTCTTTTCCTTCTGTTGGAGATGAATTTCCCATAGAGGGCCAGGTCGGATGGCTGATTAAAATGGCTGGCATAGAGAGACTAAACAGCGGTGCATTTGTACTGTTAAAACAGCTTTGGTAGGGTGTTTCGTCCTCTCACCGCCGATTCTATTTTTCTATTCCAGGCCATGGCAGGGTTTCCCAGTCCCGCTGACGATTATTTAGCAGGCCCCTTAGACTTAAACGCCCACCTGATAAAGCATCCAGCCGCCACTTTTCTGATGCGGGCGGCGGGGGATTCGATGCGGGCGGCGGGAATTCATCAGGGGGATATTTTGGTAGTAGATCGGAGCCTGGAGCCAAGCTCTGGCCGCATTGTGATCGCGGCGGTAGATGGACAACTAACGGCGAAACGGCTGCAGATTATCCACAATGAATGGCGGCTCTTGTCAGACAATGACGCCGAAGAACCCATCACCGTTGATCAAAACACTGGAATTGAAATTTGGGGTGTGGTCACCACTGTCATTCATTCCCTATGAAATATGCCAGTTTTTGCCCTGGTGGATTGCAATAACTTCTACGCTTCCTGCGAGCGGTTATTTCAGCCTCAGTTGAACAATAAAGCAGTCATTGTGCTTTCCAACAATGACGGCTGCGTCGTCGCCCGCTCCCAAGAGGCGAAACAGCTGGATATCCCGATGGGGGTCCCCTACTTCAAGGTCAAAGCGCTTTGCGATCGCCATCACGTCGCCGTATTTTCCTCCAACTATCAACTCTACGGCGACCTGTCGCAGCGGGTGATGGCAACCCTGCGTCAATTCACCCCAGATTTAGAGGTCTATTCCATTGATGAAGCGTTTCTCTCCCTGGATGGCTTCTCCCAGTTAGATTTGACCGCCTATGCCCAAGAGATTCGGGCCAAAGTCAAGCAATGGACGGGGATTCCGGTCTCCATTGGCATCGGCCCGAGCAAAACCTTGGCCAAGGTCGCCAATCATGTGGCTAAGCGGCGGACCCAAACGGGGGTGTTTGACCTCTGCGATCCAACCCTGCAGTCAGACATTCTAGCCACGCTGCCGGTGCGGGAGATCTGGGGCATTGGCCGACAATGGGCGAAAAAACTCCCGGAATTTGGCATTGAAACGGCTTTACAGTTGCGTCAGGCAGATCCGGCCTTGATCCGGAGCCATTTCACGGTGGTGGGGGAACGGCTAGTGCGGGAGTTGAATGGGGTCTCCTGTCTGGCCTTGGAGGGCATGGCGGCGAAGCAGACGATTATGTCGTCGAAATCTTTTGGCGCGGTGCAAACCGAGTTTCAGCCCATAGCTGAAGCGCTCTCTTGCTATGCCGCCCGAGCCTGTGAAAAGCTACGGAAGCAGGGAAGTAAAGCCCAAGGCATTTATGTCATGCTGCGCACGAGCAAGTTCAGGCATGACAGCCCGCAGTACAGCAATGGGATGAATTACGGCTTCCCGATACCCACGGGCGACACCCGCACGATTGTGAAAGCTGCGAAGCATTGCCTGAAGCAGATTTATCGACCGGGATACGCCTATCAGAAAACGGGCGTTATGCTGACGGACCTGGTGTCTGAAACGGTGCGGCAACAGGATTTATTTCTGCGGGGGGATGACAGCCGGAGTGAACAGTTGATGCAGGTGATGGACCAGGTGAACGGCCGGATGGGACGAAATACGCTCTATCTGGCGGCGCAGGGGATGAATCGGTCGTGGCGGATGCGGTGCGATCGGAGGTCGCCTCGGTACACGACGCAGTGGGATGAACTGGCAAGCGTTTCATAGGGTATTAGAGAAAGATATCGAAGCGAATCACTAACCTTGCCAGTCCAAATTGTTCCACTCGGCAATTGAGACATTTTCGGCGTGTAATTTAAGCCGGGACAATCCAGTGGAGAGGAATACAGAAGTGAGAAGGAAACTGAATTCTGTCTCCTGACTCCTGTATTCCGCCCTTGGAAATATACCGCTGTTTCCATTGCATTCTTTTCAGCACAGTGTTAAGCGGTCTCACCGCTTACTTGTGGCATCGATTCAATCAATGCTCTGAGAACTTTGTTGACCGACTCAGGTGTACTGAAAACTTGAGCTACATCATCATCTAAAACTACAACCGTTAACTTTTTTGTCTCACTACGGGAAGCGAATCGATTAGGCTTCGCTTTCTGGTAATCAAAATCATACTCAGCTAGAAGCTCATCTTCAGAATTCTGATTGTAGTCAGAGGGCATTGTGCTCATAATCCTCACGTTCCTTACGAGTTGCTAGACGGGTGCTGATGATACGAATACTATTGGATCGCTCGGTAAAGGCAACTAACAGCAATTGATTTCGTTGAGAGTGTCCAATGATAATTTCTCTACGCACACTTGTGGAATGAGACTCATCATCAAAAATAACTGCCAAAGGATTACTAAACACGGTTTTGGCTTCTTCAAAACTGACACCATGTTTCTTCAAATTGGCAGATGCTTTTGCCTGATCCCACTCAAACTCCATAGGCTGATCATACCAAGACTGTCAGGCTCCGTAATTGAGTTTGTTTTTGGACTATTCAAATAATAACTGGAGAATAAACGTAACAGCATTGCGCAATAAGCCAGAAATGCCAGAAGACTTGATGAAAGCCTATTTCATTTTCAATTGGAGTTGGAACTTGCCGAAATGGTGGGCAATGTGAATCTATTGCTGTCTACACTGATTGATCTGAAAGGTTTTTGCCCACATGCCTTATTTCAGCGCCATTCCCAGTAGGGTGGTCAACTCCCCAAGCATCAATAGCCAACATCCCGTGCAAAATTTAGCACTGCCCACTATCAGGATTTATCACCAAGTAGAGCAACAGCAGGGTGGTGATATGGAATACCGTAGGTGGGGCCCACCCTACCTAACTTTAAAATTCTCTGATAAGTTTTATTAGCGATTTAGAACTGATAAGTAAAATTCGATTAAATGAAGATGCAATGATTTATCGTCTTAGACGATCATTGAATGATATTAGTTGAGGCTTATTTTGAGACGGAAAAATTATTAGGAACGATTTCCTGATTATGCAATTAGTTGGCTGATCTTGGGGCTAAAAAAGTGCTTCAAGTTGTAGGGCCGGTTTTTAAAATTGATAACGACTCAACTAGTTTGCTTTTTAGAATTAAGGAGGAACTAAGATGTTAGGTAGGGTGAAAATCCGAAAATTGATTGTAGCGACTTCCATCATTTTCATCACACTGTTAGCAGTAGTATTATCCACTGCCTACGCTAAACATTCCCCTTTGGAACTTCCCATGATTCAACAAAAAGGCTTATCGGACGAATTATTTCTTCAATTTACCGGTCAAACAAACTGCCAAGAATATCCAAACTGTACTTTAAGAGAATGTGTTAATGATCTCGGAGAGCTAGTCTTTTGCAATAAAAGATCACTAACTCAGGTCATTTGCCAGACTTGTTTCCCAGATTAGGATAATAATTGTAATTCTTAAGTCGCGTCCGCTATCGCCTACGCCAAAGCATAGCTAATCAAGGCTACCGCATCCTACCCAACACCTTCCGAATTACCTCAGATGTCACCTGATCAGTCACGATCGCTTTCCCAATCCGAGTAGGCAGTACAAATCTCACCTTCCCCGCCTTCACCTTTTTGTCGGTCGTCAATGTTTCCAGAATCGCCTCAATATCCAGTTCTACAGGCAGTTGGGTGGGTAAGCCAACCTTCTGAATCAAATCAAATTGGCGGTCGGCAGCTGTCTTGTCCCAGAGTCCCATCTCCACAGCGATTTGTCCCGCCGCCACCATCCCAATCGCCACGGCTTCTCCATGGTTCACCGTCTGGTAGCCAGTCAAGCTCTCAACGGCATGGCCAATGGTGTGGCCATAGTTGAGAATTGCCCGTAAGCCTGCTTCCTTCTCGTCTTGACTCACCACCTCGGCCTTTGCCTGACAGGAATGGGTCAGGATCATCTGGAGTAGGTCATCACTGATGGAGTGTAGCTCTAAGGTTTTCTCTTCTTCTAGCCGCTTAAACAGTTCCTCATCCCAAATAACGCCATATTTAATGACTTCCGCCATGCCTGCTCGAAACTCTCTTTCGGGTAGGGTCTTTAAGACTTGCGGGTCAATCAGCACTAGGCGGGGTTGATGGAACGCGCCAATCAGGTTTTTCCCTTGAGGATGGTTCACCCCTGTTTTGCCGCCGATGGAAGCGTCCACCATGGCTAACAGGGAGGTGGGCGTCTGCACCACGGCGATTCCCCGCAGCCAGGTTGCGGCGGCAAACCCCGTCATATCGCCAATTACGCCCCCTCCTAGGGACACCATGGCGGAGCCCCGCTCCAGACGATTGGTAAGCGCCACATCGTAAATTTTTTGAATCGATTCAAGATTCTTGTGCTGCTCTCCCGCCGGTAGGATGCATTGACTGACTTGAAAGCCGACTTGCTCTAAGGATGCGATCGCTCGATGGCCATATCGTTCAAAAATCATCGGATTCGACACCAGCAAAACTTTCTGGCCCGGCTTAATCCAAGGCGACTCTCCTTCCACTATCCAGGGACCTAGAGAGTCCAAGCCATCCGGTGCAATGACGATTTCATAGGACTGATTGGGGAGTTGAACAGGAATGGTGGATTTCATAGGGAGTGGAGTCAGACGTTAGAAGATAGGAGTTAGAAGACAGGAGGCAGGAGTTATAAAACAGGAGACAGGAGTCTGGACCGTCGAATAGTTAGGGAGGGTGGGGAGCCTAAGTCAGGCATGTCAGCAATGGAACCTGACGAGTTCACCGTTAAATAATGGCCCATGACCGAATGAATTGGAAAGCCCTTGACTAGGATCTCAGTTTGTCACTGCTTATCTTCTAAAGCGCTGATGGTTTAGGCGGTCTCTAAGCTGTTCTCTCACCAAAGTGGAACGATTTAGCTAGGTTGGAAGTCAAAAGGCATTGGTCAGGTAACGAGTTCCCTTTAACAAGTGAGAGCTGAATTCCGAATTCTGACTCCTATAGTCCTCTGCCTTTTTTGTAGAGTACTTTTTTCAGGGTTGATTCATTGCTTTAAGTCGGCGTCTGCCAATGACGAAGGCAATGTGATTCAATATTCTTAGCAAGCGTTAGCGGAGATATATAAATAAATGGCCGGTACTTTGATTTACTTTGTTTTGCTTGGGACTGCATTCGGTACGGCGCTCGGCTTGTACTTTGGTCTAAGCGCCGCCAAACTAATTTAGTCAAAAGTCAAAGCGGTTTATCCCTCTCTGGCTGGGAAAGTACGTAAATCCCAGCCAGAGCAAACCAATCCAAAATATTGACTCGGGCGTCATAAAATGGCGTATCAAATAGGGCGAAGACGACGCATCCCCAGAAGGCAAGCAGATAGCTTAATAGGATTGCCCTATGCGTGATGGGTTGTGAGCTAAGCTGAAAAGTCCTCACGCCTTGGTAGCAGATAAACCCGATAATGACGACAAAGGCGATCATGATGGGCGCCCCAGTTTCAACCGCTAGCATCAGCCAAAAGTTGTGGGCGTGGGGAATGTAGTCATAGCCAGGTACACTTTGGGGTTGGTAGAGCAGCTTATAGTTGCCGAGTCCCCAGCCGAGCAACGGGCGCTGTTGGATTAGGTCATAGGCGATGTTCCACACGCCAAATCTGGGATCATCGGTGACCAAACTCAGGCTAAGTTGACGCCCTCCAATCCCCATGAAGAAGGTGCTAATGGCGATCGCGCCTGCCCCCCCCAACCCAGCTAGCTTTACGAATTGATGCTTGTGGGCGAAGCAGCCGAAGATCAAAAGTTGGGAGAGCGCAATAATGATTCCATTGCGAGAGCCTGAGCAGAAGATGCCGACTAGGTTCAAGAAGGTGGCTGAGTATAGCAGCCAGGTTTTGCGCCTGAGATTAGTTATCCACCCGACTCGCCGCTGCAAAGTCTCGTTCGGTTCAGTTGGATATGAGGCTTTGAGGATTAGCCCTAACCCTAAGCCAAAAATTAACACTAAATAGCTGGCCATCACATTGGGATGGTCAAAAACAGACTGCGCCCGATGACCGTAGTACTGTTCATCGTATAGCCACGCCAGCCAAGGTTGACTGGCAAATTGGGAGACGAGGGAAGGGGTTTTCAGCCAGTACTCTATGGGAGCCGCTAGATTGATCGGCAGCGTGGCGACCACCAAACACCAAGCCAGTTTTTCCAGTTCTTGGCGCGGGTTCTCAAAGGATTGCAGCAGGGTAACTGCGATCGCAAAAAACAAGAAAAACGGCAAAAAATTTGTCAGTTGCAAAAAAGCTTCTGAGCGCTCATAGGCCAGACTTGAGCTGATAATTAAACCAATGCTCAAGACAATAAAGCCTCGGCGATGTAATAACGAGAAAACCTCTTTTCCCCGATGGCGGAGTTCAAGCCCAATCGCGCCCACTAAACCGACAAGGCTTAAGTACATGAAATAGGGCAGTAACGCCATACTAGTCAGAAAGAGGAGTTGACTAGCTGTCCTTTTTTTAAACAAATCAATCACAACCCGCCTAGTAGGCTCCATCCCCCCGTGTGACGACCCAAACCGTGCGAATTAGTATATAGATGTCTAACCAAACTGACCAGTTCCTGACGTAGTAAGCGTCTAAATTAACCCGCTCAGGGTAACTAATATTATTACGGCCCGATACTTGCCAAAGTCCAGTGATGCCCGGCAGCACCTTGGCATACAGTTCGAATTTATCGGCATATCGCCAAACTTCATCATCCACGATTGGGCGAGGGCCCACCAAACTCATTTCTCCCCGCAGGACATTCCACAATTGAGGCAATTCATCTAAGCTAGTGCGTCGGAGAAAATGGCCGACTCGGGTAATGCGGGGATCAGACCTCAGTTTCTGGTCTTTTTCCCAAGCCTCTTGCAGTTCTGGATGTTTCTCCAAATACTGGGCCAATACTTCGTCGGCATTGGGCGCCATAGACCGAAATTTCCAGGCCCGAAAGTATCTGCCGCTCCTCCCCAATCGGGTTTGACCATAAAAAATGGGTCCGGGGGAGTCCAATCGGATCATCAGGGCGATCAGTCCGATAATAGGCAGGCATACCAATCCAACAACAATCGCCAAACAATAGTCTAAGCAAGCTTTGATCAACCGGGGACCAGGCAACAGCAATTGTTGGCGCACTTCCAGTCCAAGCATGCCGCCCAAATCCCTCGCTGCTACCCAAAGACTGGCGAAGCCAAAGAGATCAGGAATGATCAGCATATGGGGAAAGGTCTTGCCATAGCGTTCTAGGATAGCGAGCAATTTTGTTCTGGGGACGCCTGGCATCGCCACAATGGCATAGGGCGTTTGCAACCGACGGATGAGTTTAGGCGCCATTGGAATGCCGCCAATCACAGGGACTCCGACCAATGACCCATGTTTATCAGGGTCATCATCCAAGACAGCCACCGGCTTTAACCCTAGACTTGGCTGACGTTTTAGGGCTCGAATCACCATTTCTCCGGTTCTGCCGGCCCCCAGTACAACCACCGGGTATCCCCACCAGCGACGATGGGCGAACAGGTGTCGAATAATCACTCTGCCTAGGGGGACAAATATTAATGTCAGCCCCCAAGCCATCAGGAAAATCCCCCTAGAGTAGAGTTCTCCTTCTTTGAAGAGAAAAATAGTGGTGCTCAGAACCAGGTAAATCAGCGTGTTTGCCAAACTGGTGCGACGCAGTTCATCTACCGGACTAATGACCACGCCAGGATACAAACCGCTCAAGGCGTAAGCCAGGATGAACACACTTAATACCGGCCAGAGGCGCCAATAAAAAGAAGGATGAAACTGGCCATTAAAAAAATATCGAGTCTGCACACTAATGAAGCATGCCAGACAGAGCGCTAGCCAATCCGCTGAAATCAAGAGAGCAATACTGGGCCAAGGACGAGCCGAAATTTTGAGCGCTGAAATGGCTGGTTTCAGCGTCTGGTTGATCACCATGTTCCCGTAAACTACCTCCGCACCACCCTAACTACTCTAGGTCATTCCTTTAAGAAATTTATCCATGACTTGTCCACAAAGGTTTTAAATGATCTGCGGAATTGGCTGACAGAAAACTTCTCCGCGTTTTGGCGAATTCGACTTGGATTGAACTGATATTTCCCCAATTCGAATATCTGTACTGCTTCCACTAAACTCTCAACGGATTGATTCGAGAAAAATAATCCCGTTTCTCCCGCCAAAATAGTTTCTGTAGCGCCCCCCTTGCCATAGGCGATGACCGGCGCGCCTGCGGCTTGAGCTTCTACCGGTGTAATGCCAAAATCTTCTTCAGTCGGAAAAATAAACGCTTTACACCGTTGCATGTAATCTGACACAACGGCGTCAGGTTGGGCTCCCAAAAGCTCGATATTTTTACCCGCCAGTGCTTTGATTGACTTCCATCCAGGGCCATCGCCAATCACCACCAGCGGCAGGCCTAGCTGATTAAACGCTTTAACGGTTAAATCCACACGTTTATAGGGCACAAATCGCGAAACGGTGAGGTAAAAACCCTGGCGCGGGGTCTGGGCGTTAAAGCGGTTGATCGCAACTGGCGGATAGATAATCTCGGCGGGCTGACGGTAGGTTTTCCAGATCCGGCGAGCTACATAGTGAGAATTAGCGGCATAGCAATCAACCCGATTGGCGCTCGCCACATCCCATAAACGCAAATAGTGCAGGATGGCTTGCGCGATCGCTCCCTTCAGGCCTCGATTTAGATTACTCTGCCGGAGGTACTGATGCTGCAGATCCCAGGCATAGCGAATTGGGGTGTGAACATAGCTGATGTGGAGTTGATCGGGCCGGGTCAGGACTCCTTTAGCCACGGCATGGTTGCTGGAGATCACGAGGTCATACTCAGCCAGATCAAACTGCTCGACCGCCAGCGGCATCAGGGGGAGGTATTGGCGAAAGTGGCGCTTTGCCAAAGGCAAATTTTGAATAAAGGTGGTGGTGACTGGCTTGTGCTGAATAAAATCCCGCAACTTGTCGGGTAGAAAGTCCACTAAGCTGAACAAGTCAGCCTCGGGATAGAGGGCCAAGATTTGCTCAACCACTTTCTCTGAGCCGGCATGATTGACCAACCACTCGTGAACCACCGCAATCTTCATACCCTCTCCATCCTTCTCCCGACCTGAATTATAGAATTAAGAGGACGCGGAGCAAGGCTGATAACTAAATAACGCGGTATGCTCTCAGATTCTCAAGTGGGATAATCCGCTGACATCAGAGGTTCCAAGAAGTTGGGCTAGTACTATATCAGGCCCAAACTGGGCAAATAAGTGATGATCTGAAACGATGATAATGTAATGTGTCAAATATTAAGTATTCTAGGCAAATCCTCTAATGGCTGCTCGCGTCAATTCCCTAAAATCGCTTTCTTCGAAAGCTTGGCTAAAAGCCAAACAGTTCATCAAGCGAGGGGTCCCGTTAGATGATTCCCAATGGGCCAAACTCAATCTGCTTAAGACCTTAGTCCAGCGGGATCTAGAAGCCCGCTATAAAGGCTCTGTTTTAGGGAATCTCTGGCCTATCCTCAACCAACTTGCCCAGTTACTGATTTACACCTACGTTTTTGCCATTGTATTGCGGGTCAAATTGAGCCTCAAAGGCATGCCAGCTGACAACTCTTTTGTATTCGGTTTGTGGCTGTTTGCTGGACTCTTACCATGGATTGCCTTCACCACTGGATTACTTCAGTCAACTAGCGCTGTGATTAGTCAGCCTAACCTGGTTAAAAAAGTCGTTTTCCCCCTTACACTGCTTCCCCTCGTCCCTGTTTTATCAAGCTTTCTTGAAAGCACCTTTGGGTTGATGGTTCTGATCACTTTCGTTGCCTTTTTTACCCAAAGCATCCATGTGACATTGTTACTTTTACCGATAGTCTGGCTGCCACAGCTACTGCTCTCCTCAGGCTTAGGTTTTCTGACTGCAGGTCTAACGGTTTTTATTCGGGATATTCCCCAAACCCTTAATGTTCTCTTGAATTTATTATTCTACGCCACTCCCATTATCTATCCGACTGATATGATTCCCCAGCCATTTCAACCTTGGATATTATGGCTGAATCCACTGGCGGTCATCTCCGAAATGTATAGAGAAGTCATCTTAGTCGGTCATGTTACTCACTGGAGTGAATGGGCGTCTGCAACTGCAATATCCAGCATGATATTTCTGGGAAGTATTTGGTGTTATCGAAAGTTGCGGCCTGCGTTCGCCGACGTCCTTTAAGTAGGTCCCTCTGTAAAGTCCGAGGTGTGGTAAGAAAAGCAAAGAGGTC
>JASJDH010000193.1 GCA_030065175.1 Leptolyngbyaceae cyanobacterium MO_188.B28
TAAACTCGTTTCAGACATAGTCAGTGAACATACAGGATGTGTATGGGGATTCGGTTCCCCAAAAGTACCCAACTGGGATACTGACTTACCAAGGCGACATTGCCCATAATGAAAGGTTAATAGCCCCTATCCAATAGGTTTACTTTCAAAGTATGGAGGTTGAATGCGTAGAGATTCAGTATTTTTTTTGGGGAGTCACCTAGTTGCGTTAACCCGTTTCGAACAAAAGATCTGAAACTACGTCTCCAATTTGTAGATAGGGACAGGAGTGTCTCTATGGAAGCCTATTGGCTATTTCAGGGAGGTAAGCATCGGCACAGCTATGAATCACTTGGCTATCAACTTCACTCTGCCAGAGTAATTGAGGGGAAATTTTCCTGGGAAGATTTCCTTGACCCTAAGGCAGCGCCCTAAGCCCTTATGACCGCTGCAATCTGCCACCATCAGACTTTTTAGTTCAAACCGTACGCTGCATTTCTCTAGCAGCTGACGGCTTGATGGCGTCAAGCGGCCCTAACCCAGTGGGCTCAAGGGGTTGATAGTTGAAGGGGGGTATCTTTATCGATAAAGGGGCTGATGGATATCTAATCCATTTTGTTCCATGCAAAACAGATCGTTCAGGAAAAAACCTGCATAAATCTATTTGCTTAAAGGTATTACTGATTAGGAGTAAAAATCCTCAGCACTATGGACGAATTAAATGGGTTTAGTTTTTTCATCACTAGATACAGCTGGTTTGAAATAACCGATACCACAGAGATTTTTTTCGCCCTATCAACAGAGGAGTAAACCTCAGACCATATGATATTTGCATCTAAGTCAGAGTCAATTGGTTTAATCAAATACCCTCGGATAGAGACAAAATTGGTGAATTTCTACTTGCTCCTTAAGTAGCGGATCAGCCTCCATTCAGACTGGCTATTTAATTAGCCCCGGAGTTGCATTTTTTTGATTTATCTATTGCTGCGCCAACTTCAAGCAAAAGCCTCGATAAGCATAGAAAATACCACTCCTCTACCCCTATCGCAAACCTATGATGTCTAAAACCTGTCAAAGTCCTGAACTAGATACAGCTTCGATCCTAAATGCCTTTCTTCCCCAAGGACATAAGGTCGATTTTTCCGGAAAAATTCCGACTAATCCAATTGCCAATCCCAGCCCCGCACTCGAAGCCAATAGCTTCTATTTTGGCAATCCCAAGTGGACCAAAGCCTATTTTGACGCCTGCCATCGAGACGCCGCCTTCAAATCACGTTGGATGACAGCTACAGGCAGTTTAGATAACAAGATCGTAGTCGATGTCTGTTGTGGTCCTGGCAACCTATACGCCAACCTAGGGGGAGATCCCAAAGTCCTGATTGGAATTGATGTCGCCTATGGCGCATTGGAATTAGCCCAGAAAATTGGGTATACCCCGCTCCTGGCGGACGCCCAAGATATCCCCTTAACTTCTGGATTTGCCGATATTGTCGCCCTTAATGCAGCGATTCATCACTGTGATGATATGGAACAGGTGGTCAGGGAATCTGCTCGGCTAGTCCGTCCGGGGGGGCTGCTAATTATCGACCATGATCCACAGCTCTCTGCTTGGAACTATAAGGGATTGGGCATGGGATTGTACAAAATCCGCCACCTAATCTATCAACGCTTTATGCCCCATTTGCATTTGGCCGCTGGGGAGCGGGAGTTTGCTTTGGCGACGGAGGTTCACCATCAACCGGGCAAAGGGGTAACCCGGGAATTGTTGACAGAAACCTTAGAACCCCTCGATTTCACAGTTAACCTGTATCCCCATAATCAGGCGGTGGGGGCGGAGGTATTTGAGGGGGTTATCGGCGATCCTCCCCACTGGCGATATCGGCTTGGGCAGCGATTATCCGGCATCAATCCCAATACCCCGGAAGCAGCCCTCTCCATCATGTGCGTCGCTAAGCGCAATTCTGAGTCTTAGGGCATTATCAGACTTTAATTGTGCTGAAAAATGTGGACATCGCGCTGGGGGAATGGAATGCTAATTCCCTCAGCGTCAAGCCGTTTTTTCACCGCCTCGTAGGTGGCAAAGTAGACATCCCAATTGTTGCTTGGTTCCGTCCAAGGGCGAACGGCGAAATTAACGCTGTTGTCCCCTAATTCCATAACGGCGACAGTCGGGGCTGGATCAGTTAAGATGCGGCTATCTTGGCTTAAAACATCTTTGATGAAGTGCTTTACTCGGTCAATATCTGCATCGTAGGACACTCCAACTACTAAGTCCACCCGAAGGGCGCCCTGAGCAGAATAGTTAATGATATTGTCTCCCCCCAGTTTGCCGTTGGGGATAATGACTGTCTTGTTCTCTGGGGTTTTCAGGACAGTGGTAAAGAGTTGAATTTCCTCGACAACTCCCAAGACTCCACCGCCTTCAATCAAATCACCCACTTTGAAGGGACGGAAAATAATCATTAAGGCGCCTGCGGCAAAATTCGCCAAGGAGCCTTGCAGCGCTAAACCAATAGCCAAGCCAGCGGCGCCTAACACCGCAACGAAGGAGGCCGTTTGGATTCCTAGGCGATTGAGGGCTGCAATCACGACAAACGCCATCACTGCGTAGTAGGTGATGGTGCTGCCAAAAGATACCAGAAGGGGGTCCGCGCCGCCTCTGGACATCAGCCGTTTGATGATTCTACGAATGATCTTAGCCGCCCAACCACCCACAATAAAAATGACGATGGCGGCGATAATGTTTAGCCCAAAGCGCGTCGCTAGCTCTTGGGCGGTGGAGATCATACTTTCTAGACCTTCCATTTGGAAACCTCGCTAAACACCCAAAGGCTTTATCCTACTCACAATCTATTCAATTGCAGTAGGTGTTTATGCGGGGCGGCCAATATGGTTTATGGGGAAGGTTAAGGGATACTACGGATTGGCCCTCTCCCAGCCATTCTTGGGAGGGAATCCGCCATAGAATTTTGGGTGTGGAAAATTATTCAGAGATGTTCAAACTTTCTCGTCTACAGTCCTGGTTCTGGTTGATTCTGCTTAGCTTTAGTTTGATGCTAGGGAGTTGTCAGGCTCAACCCAAGGGCAATCGCGACAGGGTCCATTTGACCCTTTGGCAAGGGGTGAGCCCGCCGTCAAATCGAGAGGTATTCCAATCGCTGGTGGAGCGGTTCAACCAAAGCCACGCCAATATTCAGGTCGAGTCGCTCTATGTGGGGCAACCCGATCAGCAAATTCCCAAAATCCTAACCGCCGTTGTGGGCGATGCCGCGCCTGATTTGCTTTGGTATGTCCCCTCTATAACGGGGCAATTAGTCGAGTTAGAGGCCATTCAACCCTTGGACGACTGGTGGCGTCAGTCTCCTTTGAAAGAACAGATTGATCCAGCTTTGTTTGAAACGATGACCATGGAAGGGCGAATTTGGTCGATTCCCTTTGCCACGAATAACGCCGCCATTTTCTATCGACCCAGCTTGTTTGAGGCGGCGGGGATTACACATCCGCCCCAAACCTGGGAAGAGCTGCGTCAAGCGGCGAAGCAACTCACCCAAGACACGGATGGAGACGGCCAAATTGATCAGCATGGCATTTTTCTCTCATTGGGTAAAGGAGAATGGACCGTTTTTGTCTGGATGCCTTTTGTGTTTAGCGCCGGCGGCCGCCTCAATCTCAAAAATCAGCCTGATTTAGTCAACCCAGGAACCCTGGCCGCCCTCCAACTAGGGGCGACTCTGGTGCAGGATGGCTCCGCTACGCTCTCCTCGCCAGAACGGGGGTATGAAATTGATAATTTTCTGGCGGGTAAGGCCGCCATGCAGGTCACAGGGCCCTGGACCTTACCTCAAATGGAACAGGCGGGAATAGACTTTGATGCGTTTCCCTTTCCCATATTAGGAACCCCTGCCGCTGTGGTCGGGGGTGAGAACATTTTTCTGTGCAAAACCACGCCGGAGCGGACAGAAGCCGCCCTGGAATTTCTAGACTACATTCTGAGCGAAGACTTTCAACTGGCCTGGGCCCTGGGAACCGGATATCTGCCGGTCAATCTGGAGGTGCGAAACAGCGAAACCTATCAGGCGTTCGTTGCTCAACACCCGCCCTTAGAGGTATTTCTCAAGCAAATGGAATGGGCCCGAGCCCGTCCTCTAATTCCTGGGTATACTCATTTGTCAGAAAATTTTGGCCGGGCGATCGAAGCCAGCCTATTAGGCCAATCTCCTGAATCAGCCTTAAAAAAAGCTCAAGCTCGATTAGAGTTAATTTGGGCGAAATAACAGGATTTTATGCGGATTGCTATTCTTTAAGCTGTAGGTTGCTATTAGACGCTTCCATTTTCGTCGTAGTTTTTGCGTTGGGATGAAAGAAACGGATCTACCCGTCAGTCAAGACATTGATCGCCTTAAACTGTTTATTTATTTGGTCCCCGTCTTTGGGTTTTTTCCAGCTCTATTGAGCCTCTACCGACGGAAAGGGAGTCAGCAAGAACTGGCCATCAGTCGGTTGGCGGTGCTCCTTGCCTTGGGATGGCTAGTCGCTTACAGTTTGCTGGGGACTGGCGCTCAGCTATCTGAAGGTTTCTCCCTACGCTTATTAATCACCAGCAGTTTGTTAACAACGGGCTACTTTTTGACCAATCTCTGGTTAATTATTCGCTTGTGGCGGCGTAAATCTGTACGATTGCCAGGGATTAGCAACCTTAGCGATCGGCTCCCATGACAATAGGCTAACTTGAATCCACCTTATACTTTCTTTGCAACAGACTCAGGTATTATGCTCTTTTTGCCGCAAATTATAAAAAAAACTGCTACCATGCTGCTACAAAATTTGAACGTTCAACGAGGCTCCCGTTGAACGTTGCTGACCTAATTTATATAGATTTAATTTAACTTCCCCCAATAATAGTTTTCTTACTGTTCACCTAACCGTGTTCCCCGTTGCTTGAGGTCGCTCGTGTCAACTCATAAACCTAGCCGTCAATCTTCGCCGCCGTCTCCAGGCCATCGAAAAAAAACGCCTAAGGCCAGAGTTCCCCGTTGGATCGGCATCAGCATCCTTTTGGCGGGGGTGGCGAGTCTGTCAGCAACTGCCGGGGCTATATTGGCGGTTTCCCTCTCCAGTGCGCCTTTGCTGCAAAGCCAATTGACGCCTGAGGAAGCCGAAGTTTTTAATCATGACGAACCGATCTCTACGGGAAGTAGTCTGCGGCTGCCTCGGTTGACCCGCTCTGTCAATATTCTGGTGCTTGGCGTTAAGGTCTTGACGTCAGATTTAGATAATCCCCCCTCTGAATTGAGAAACCTCGGATATCATGCCCTGGTGAATTCATTTGAGGGGCTGTCAGATACCATGTTGCTGATTCGGTTTAATCCCCACACGAATCAGCTCACTGTGATGTCGATTCCTCGGGATACTCGAACCTACGTTAGGGGAGGGTTAGCAAAAATTAATGAAGCGAATCTTTACGGCGGACCCGCCCTCACTGCTGAGACCATTAGCGAATTGCTAGGCGGCGTGGCGATTGATCGCTATGTGCGGATTAACGTCCAAGGTGTGGAGAAGTTGGTGGAAGCCTTAGGCGGGATTACGCTCAATGTCCCCAAGGACATGAAGTATCAAGATGATAGTCAGCATCTATATATCAATCTCAAAGCTGGAGAGCAGCGGCTTAACGGCGATCAAGCTCTGCAATTTCTGCGATACCGCTATGACGATTATGGCGACATTGGTCGGATTCAACGCCAACAGATGCTGATGCGAGCGGTGGTTGAACAGGCGTTGACCCCCGCTACCATCGCCCGGCTGCCTAAAATTCTTTCTGTGATTCAGTCTAATGTCGACACTAATCTTAAAGTCGATGAACTGTTAGCCCTCGTTGGTTTTGCCGCCCAAACCAATCGCTCTAATATTCAGATGCTGATGTTGCCGGGGGATTTCAGCGCTCCAGATGATTTTGATCTGAGCTATTGGCTGCCTAACTATGGTCAGATTGACCAACTGGTGGAACAGTATTTTGGTTACGGGGTTGAGCGGTATCAAACCGCTAGCGACCCCAGCTATTTGCGGGTCGCGATCCAAGACAGCACGGGTGATGAGATTGCGGTTCAATCTCTGATTGATGACTTGTATGACATGGGTTATTACAACGTCTTTGTCGATCAGAATTGGGGCCAAGAGATTCAAGAACTGGAGGTGACTCGAATTTTAGCCCAACGGGGAGATGTGCAAAGTGCGGAAACCCTGTATCGCTTCCTTGGGATTGGTGAAGTCCGGGTGGAAAGTACGGGGAATTTATATTCTGATATCACGATTCAGTTGGGCAAGGATTGGCTAGACGAGCATGGGGATGAATTGTAGGGGGAACGGTAGGCGGTAGGCGGTAGACCGGGTAGGCGAAAGTTTCTTTGTACCGGGTCGACCTTTTATATGCAGTAGACGGTAGACAGTAGACGAGGTAGGCGAAAGTTTCTTTGTAAAGGGGCGGGCTTTTATTTACACTGTAGAAGTAAACTTTTATTAAGCTTTACTCAATGCTGCTTCAGGCTGATCAACGGACCAAGTTAGACGAATCGAGTGACGCCCTGTTTTACGAATACCCACGATTTGTGAATCATGTTGATGAGGGGTTTATCCAACAGTTGACTGACCTCTATCGAGAGCGTCTCAAACCCCAGAGTCGAATTTTTGACATGATGAGCAGTTGGGTTTCCCACTTGCCAGAAGACCTCGAGTTTGAGTGGGTGGAGGGGCATGGCATGAACGAAGCAGAATTGACCCGGAATCCTCGCCTCAATCATTACTTTGTCCAAAATCTCAACCAGGATCAAACGCTGCCGTTAGCGGATAAAAGTTTTGACGCTGTCCTCAACACGGTTTCAATCCAGTATTTGCAGTATCCTGACAAGGTATTCGCTGAGATCTATCGCATCCTCAAACCCGGCGGGATCGCCCTGATCAGTTTCTCGAATCGGATGTTCTATCAGAAAGCGATCGCTGCTTGGCGCGATGGTTCGGAATCCCATCGAGTCAACTTAGTTAAGCGCTATTTTCAATCTGTGAGAGGCTTCAGCACGCCGGAAGCGATCGCACGCCCATCAACCTTACCGCCAATCCTGAGAATGATGGGTATGCCAGGGGGAGATCCGTTTTACGTTGTGATCGCCGAAAGAATGGAACCGCTGGTGACTTAAGAATAAACCTCTCCGTTGGGCATAATCGCGCCGTGCAAACAGGCGCCATCAAGATTTGCGCTCCATAGGTTCGCTCGTCTCAAATTAGCGTAACTCAGATTAGCGTTGGCTAGATTCGCGCCGCTCAAGTTGGCCATGCTCAAGTCTGCATTGTTGAGATTGGCTCCACTAAGGTTGGCTTGATTGAGCATGGCCTCTCTGAAATCCGTATCGGTAAGATTCGCCATCCTCAGATCAGCGGTGTTGAGATTGGCCCCGATAAGATTGGCCCCAACCGCGATCGCTTCCCTCAAATTAACCTCACCCAAATTCGCCATGCAGAGGTTAGCAAGGCTTACATTAGCCCGCCTCAACGTGGCAGAGTGAAGAGTCGCGCCCACCAAATTTGCAGCACAGAGAATCGCTCGACTTAGATTGACTTTACGTCCGTTAACGTCTTGTAGATTTGCACAGCTGAAATTAGCTTCTCTTAGATCCGCTTGGTTAAGATTTGCTCCCTTCAGATTCGCCTTGTGCAAATTTGCTGTGTAGAGTGTGGCGCCCGTCAAGTTGGTTTGCTTCAGGTCAGCCTCCTGGAAATTGGCCATGCTGCCGTCGACATAACTGAGATTAGCTTGGTTAAGATTGGCCTTATAGAGTTGGGTCTCTCTTAAGTTGGCGGCTCGCAATTCCGCCATGCAGAGTGTAGCGACATTGATCGCAGTGCGCCTTAAGTTCGCTTCGTCAAGAATGGCTTCCCTCAGGTCAGCGCCAATCAGGTTGGCTTGGCTGAGATTAACATGACTCAAATCAGCGGTGTAAAGAATCGCCTCTTGCAGATTCGCCCCCCTCAGGTCAGAGCCCTTCAGTCTCACCATGCAACAATCCATTTGGCTCAGATCAATCTCTCTGAGGTCTGAATTGTTGAGCAACGCCTCCCTCAAATTTAAATTATTGAGAGATAGTGGATTCAATATAGGGTTGACCCCAGCCTTCTCCACTCGCCAACTGTTCCCCACAGGGACGCCTTGAGACAATTGAGTCAAATGGTTTTGTGACATGGATGATCACCCTCGTAATGGGCTGTCATGGCGACAGTGAACAGCTGGTAGCGTATAGCTCCAAGATAACCATCCTGTCTGTGTTTTTAGCCCCCAATTGTTTGAATTTTCAGTCAATTCTGAAGATGAACTACACAGAATATTTGTGTTTTGGGAGAGGTTCGATACGCGTAATTACTGAGGGTTGAATCGGTGAAACTATGCAAACTGAGCCTGGGCGATCGCCCAATCGCCCGGGCTCAGCGCTTATCGCCAAGACAACGTGGCGAGACTCAATTGCTCTCTCTCCTCCGGGGTGATTTCCCACCCCAAAGCCGCCGCGTTTTGCCGAGCCTGTTCAGCATTCTTGGCGCCGGGAATCGGCGCTACTCCGCCTTGGGCGATTAACCAATTGAGGGCGACTTGGGCGCAAGTGCGATCGTACTTCTCGGCAATCTGCCGCAGCGTTTTAACCACAAGCTCAATCTTCACCAACCCATTTTTGCTAAATCGCGGATCAATCCGACGAGCGCCATTGGGTTTCTGATAGTCCTGCAAGTTATATTTGCCGGTCAATAGCCCTTGAGCAAGCGGGCAGTACGCCAGGATTGCAACCCCAAGTTCACGAGCGGTTTGGAGAACGCCATTCGTTTCAATTTGTCGCGCCAGCAGAGAATATTGCACTTGATTAACCGCCAGTGGAATTCCCCGTTCCGCCAAATATTGATGAGCTGTTCGCATCTGTTTAGCAGAATAATTACTCACCCCCACTGCGGTGATGCGACCCTGCTTGACTTCATCGGCAAGGGCGTTCATCAAGGTTTTCTGACTCATCAAAAAGTCAAAGGGCCAATGGACCTGATAAAGCAAAATACTTCCCACTTGTAATCGCTTAAGACTAGCCGTTAGCGCATCAGCGACCGCCTGAGCGCTAAACCGCCAGGGCAAAGGAAAGTACTTTGTTGCGATCTGAACAGGCTGATCGGTCTCCTGCATGAATTGCCCCAACAATTTCTCTGATTCGCCAAAACCGTAAATCTCAGCCGTATCAAAAAATTTAACGCCTGCGTCTAGAGACGCCTGAAAAGCCTCACGGACTTGGTCAGTCCCATAATCGGCCCCATAACTCCAATAGAGAGAATCTCCCCAAGACCAGGTTCCGACGCCAAGGGCGGGGATAATGGGGGCATCGGGGCCAAGGGCGATGGTTTGAGGGGTTGTCTGGGTATTCATTTCTGGAATTCTTAGCTGCTTATTTAGAGTGTACCGTTACAAAACGTAATCAGCCTGTCTCCAAGCAGTTATTTTCTCAACATGGGACGCAGCCGCATCGCCAAAGGTAACGCATCAAAGCGATAGGTAGGCCATGTAGGGTGATAGGTGCGCATCAATTGGAACTAGCGGCTGTATAGTGAATCCTTTATGGCGGAAACCTAGATACACCTAATGCCTGCTCTTCAACAACACCCAATTTTGCAACAAAGCTTCGCTGTAATTGACCAGGAAATTGGCGATCATTCATTTAGTCCAGAGGAATACGCCATTCTGCGGCGGGTTATTCACAGCACAGCGGATTTCGAATTCAAGCACCTGTTGCGATTTAGTCCAGACGCGATCGCCAATGGGAGCGCAGCCCTCCGCCGTAGAATCCCCATCATCACAGACGTGGGCATGGTGCAGCAGGGGATCCGTTCTATGGTCGCCCGCACATTCAACAACCCCATCCTGACCGCCGTTGAACAGGCAGAAACAGCCCTACCCGGTAAAACCCGCACTGAGACAGGACTCCTAACCTGTTGGCGACAATATCCAGAAGCCATCTACGTGATTGGCAACGCCCCCACCGCTCTCTTATCCCTGTGCGATCGCCTCCAATCCTCCCCGACTCGACCCGCCCTAGTCATCGGCGCTCCGGTCGGGTTTATCTCAGTAGCGGACTCGAAACAGGCCCTTGCTAACACCCCGGTTCCTCAAATTCGAGTAGAGGGCCGTAAAGGCGGCTCCAGCGTAGCGGCGGCAATTCTAAACGCCTTGCTAGTGTTAGCCTGGGAAAGAGGAGATCACTAGAATTATGCTTACTCGCTCCTACATTGAACAAACCGATCCACCGCGTCCTCCAACTGAAACGCTGCCCACCATGTACGATCTTCCCAGTGAAGATCCTAACGAAACTGGTTTGCCTGACGAATATCACTACCTACAACCCCAACTGCTTAGCGCCACACTGCGCCTGAAGAACTACGCAACTGACCGGATTTTCAGCGTGGGGGACATGAATCTTTACTACAACCCGCACCAGCCAAACTGGTATAAACGACCTGATTGGTTCTTAGTGCTGGGCGCGCCTCGCCTTTATGAAGGGCGAGCTATGCGTTTAAGTTATGTTGTCTGGCAGGAGGGGGTTAGTCCATTCGTGGTGGTTGAACTGCTCTCACCGGGCACTGAGAAAGAAGATTTAGGCGAAACTCAAACTGAGGCGGGGGCTCCCCCATCTAAATGGATTGTTTATGAACAAATTCTGCGGGTTCCCTATTACATCATCTTTGATCGCTACACCGATCATTTCCGTGCGTTTGGCTTGACGAAAGGTCGATATCATTCATTAGACATTGCTGATAATCGACTTTGGATTCCAGAATTAAATCTTGGGCTAGGAACTTGGCAAGGCGAATATACCGGTGTTTCGCGTAAATGGTTACGCTGGTATGAGGAAGGCGGGCAGTGGGTTCCAACTGATGCGGAGATGGCCGAGCAGGCTCAAACTCAACTACTGGAGGAGCGTCGTCAGCGGGAGCGTTTGTTGGAACAGCTCCGTGCTAGGGGCATTGATCCCAATGAACTGCTGGGATGATATGAGGGAGATCTCACCTCTTACTCTTCAATCCAATTCTTCAAACCGATTGAAAAAATCGACTAAAAAAATCAGTCATCAATTCGTGACATCTGGCAATAAGGAAATTCGGCAACGGGGAAATCCGCTACTATAACTATAGTCTTTACCAATTCTTTACCAGAATCGCAGTGTTCCTCCGGAACCGAACCATTCTTTTGAACTTTCATAATAGAGTTGTTGCTATTATTTGGCTCACTCCGTACTGTGTTTAACATAACGTTTTGTAGGGGTTTAAGGTGGGCGGATGAAAGAATTCACCCCTGAGGATGAGTCTAAGCTAGATAGTCATATTGACCAGCTGCTTAATGAAGCCATTAAGCAGGGTCAATTGCTACGGGCGCTAAAAGAAAAAGAAGACGGAACTTGTGTTGTGGTCTATCTTGATCCCAGAAAATTTCATCTATATCGGCAATTGAAACCTTAACGAACAACGCCCTTCAAACCAGCCGATTCATAGATATGAAAACAATGTGAGCAGGCTGATGGGCGCTTCGTTACGGCTAGACAATCCGGCGTGATTTTAACACCCTCAATCTCTACAAAGACTCCCCTTTGATTTGCTCATAGGCCCAATCCAACCACGGCAGCAGTGCTTCAATATCGGATGTTTCAACCGTGGCGCCGCCCCAGATTCGTAGACCCGGCGGGGCATCCCGATAGGACCCAATGTCATAGGCTACTTCCTCCTTATCCAGAAGCGCCGCAATTTGCTTAGCGCCTTTCGCCTGCTCTTCTTTTGAAAGGGCAATGTACCAGGGATCCACAATCTTTAAACAAATGGATGTATTCGAGCAGGTTTCGGGCTCGACAGCGAGGAAGTCGATCCAGGGGGTTTTGTCCACCCAATTGCTGATCGCCGCCAGGTTCGCCTGCGATCGCGCGATTAATGCAGACAATCCGCCAATACTTTCGGCCCATTTTAGGCCATCCAATGCATCTTCAACACACACCATGGACGGAGTATTAATGGTGGCTCCCTCAAAAATGCCTTTAATCAATTTGCCGCCTTTGGTTAACCGAAATATTTTGGGCAGGGGCCAGGCAGGGGTGTAGGTTTCTAATCGTTCCACGGCTCGAGGACTGAGCGCCAGCATGCCATGGGCCGCCTCTCCCCCCATTACCTTTTGCCAGGACCAGGTGACCACATCCAGTTTGGACCAGGGTAAATCCATGGCGAATACAGCGGAGGTGGCGTCGCAAATGGTGAGCCCCTGACGATCGTCGGCAATCCAGTCAGCATTGGGCGCCTTGACCCCGGCCGTGGTGCCATTCCAGGTGAAGACCACATCGCGATTGCAATCCATTGCAGAGAAGTCAGGCAATTTTCCATAGTCTGCCGTAAAAATGCGGCAATCATCCAGTTTCAATTGCTTCTGGACATCGGTAATCCACCCCTGGCCAAAACTCTCCCAAGCCGCCATGTCGACCCCACGGGCGCCGAGTAACGACCACATGGCTATCTCCACTGCGCCTGTATCAGAGGCGGGCACAATCCCACATAGGTAAGAATCGGGCAGCCCCAATATAGCCCGACTGCGTTCAATCACCTCATGCAGACGCCGCTTCCCCGGTTTCGACCGGTGGGACCGACCCACTAGGGCGTTACTCAAAACATCAATACTCCACCCCGGTCGCTTGGAGCAGGGACCTGATGAAAAGTTAGGACACTGAGGACGTTGGGATGGTTTTGGCATAATTCAGTCGAAATTCAAATTCAGTCGAAAACATTTGCAATGCCTATCCTACAGACAAGTTTATGAACTGAAGGTTTTTTTTGGGTTGACTTAAGGGGAGCAGGGGGAGCAGGGGAGACAGAGGGGAAATAAGGGGAGCAGGGGGAGCAGGGGAGACAGAGGGGAAAGGAATTTAACCAAAGCCTCGCTTTTTTTTCTTGCTGGTTGATTTGGATTTCTTCTCTTCAAGGCCAGCGGCAATTTGGAGGGGGGATTTTTGGGGCTTGTGGCGTTTAATCGATTCAAAGTCATCTTGGTAAGATTTGCGATCCTCGTACATGATGTTCCGAATACGCTTCAGATCCTCCATCATGTGTTCTTGATCCGCTGAATCGTCCAAATCATCTGCATCTTCTAGCTCTTTGAGGGAAATTCCCACTTGGTTGGCATATTCATTGATTCGCTTCTCAAGGGCTTTGTAAATTCCCATCTCCTCACTAAGAGGCGTTACTTGCTGGATGCTATCAACAAATTGTTGGGTTTCGGTTATGAAAGTCTCTTCAGCAATGCTGTCCGGAGGTAACCAGCGATGGACGAAGTCATATTCCCAAAGGGAATTGCTAAAACCTTTAATGATTTCTTGCTTCACAGCAGTGGCCGCCTCAATCGCCTGTTGGTGTGTCTTGGCCGAAATGATCTGTTTTGAGAGCAAAAAGTCATAGACATAAGGCAATCCCCAAGCTAGGGCGGCGCCTCTCAGGTAATTCAGGCTCAGCAAATTCATCTTTTGACTGATGAAGGCTGCCAGACTTTTGAGCGTCATTGAGAAATATTTATCAGGGTGCGATAGCCTCTTGTGCGAAACCCCTGGCCTATCCAAAAACTGAAGCAATTCCTCCCAGATCCCCCGGCTGGCAATAAAGCTGACCTGTTTATGTTCAGCCATGTACTGAGCAAAGGCGCAAAAAAGGCGGCGGATAACCGTTAGAAAATCACGCTTAAATTCTGCAAAAAACTCTGAATCGCCTTCAATCTCTGTTGCTAAATCGCACCGAACATCCTCCATCCATTCTTGGAGATCAGAGAATATGTAAGGCGTGATGTCAGTCTGGAACTTCCGCCAATCGACCGTTTCGCCTTGCACTAGTTGCTGGTGAGCCTGTTCCATCAGATTGTCAAGCACAATAACAGCGAGTTCAGAAATGTCAAGGTCTTCAAATTCTTCCAATTCTCTCGCCGAGTCATAAATTGAGCGAGAACATTCGACAGCCAGATCCGTCGCGTTGTAGTACTTAAGATAATCCAGAGTTAGGAAGAGATGCCCCTCATCGGCGAATGGGTATGCGATCAGTCTCTCTATCGGCTCCTTCAATGGCTCAAGCTCATGATGGAAAAGATGATAGGGGTACAGCAGACTATCAAAAAAGGAAAATTCTGCTTGGAAGATCTGGGGCTGAAATTGTTTCAGCTTATTGATGAGGTTAAACGCAAGGTCAAGCAGGTTGTTAACTCGAAGTTCGCTCTGGAAGTCTATCAGGAGATCTAGGAAATCTTCTTGATCTCCCTCGTCCAAGTTAGTGGGAAGTTGCTCAATCGCTTCTATGAGCAGGTCATACTGTTGCTTGGCTGAGGCGTCCTCATAGACCTTATTCCAACGGTCAGGGTCTTCTAAAAACAAAGTCATATTCAAAGGATTTTGAAATTCAAAATTGGGGCTCGAAATACCAGGGCAATCGTACGTATTTTGTATAAATTGTACTTGACAAGTCGGGTAATCAACCTGGCTGAAATAGGA
>JASJDH010000194.1 GCA_030065175.1 Leptolyngbyaceae cyanobacterium MO_188.B28
ATCTGATTGGCCCGCAGCCCAACTAAAGGAGGGGGGAATGACCGAGTATAAAGTTCAACTGATCAATTCTGATCGGCATCTCGATCAAACGATTAACGTCCCAGACGACCAATACATTCTTGACATGGCGGAAGAACAGGGCGTCCGACTACCCGCTGGCTGCCTCCAAGGAGAATGCTCCGTCTGTGTGGCGAAGTTGATACAGGGCAAAGTCGATCAGAGTGAACAAACATTCCTGCAACCCTCTGAAATCGCTCAGGGCTACACCGTCACCTGTGTCGCTTATCCCTTATCAGACTGTGTGCTAGAAACCCATCAAGAACAAGTTCTATACCGATCATCTCTTTATTACAAAGGTGAATGCGGGGGCGAAGCAGGGAGCGAAGCGGGGGATAAATAGGCGCTATTTATTCTTTCCCGTCCTGTAGACAAACGCCTAATTCATCCTCCAACCAATTCATCACTTGCTGGCGCTCTCCCTCAGTTAGGAAAAAACGCCCTGTGGTGCGGAGACGATCGTTGATCATTTCCATATCTGCCATGGAAAATAGTTCCGCTGTGAATCCAATATTACATAAAATGTCATCCCGTCCCTGAGCATCTAGAACGCCATAACGATAACGAGCAATCTGCTGACCCAACTTGGCAAAGTCATAGTGATCCTGACCCAATCGATGCTTGTGATATTCGGGGATCGTCTCGCCAGCGACTAATTTGGCATAGTCAGTGTCCAACATGTCGAGAGAGACAATTTTGGGATGGTGGTTCATAGGCAAGCTTCTTGCGTCATCCTTCCGAGCAGAAAGTGTTGTGTGTGCGGCTTACTCTCCCCAGCATAGGCCGAACAAATTTAGTTCCCCCAAGCCATCAGAAATTTTTTAGCAACTAAAGGGTAACTCTTACAATCATGATGCATTCCCAGGTTGTCGAGAATGCTCCGATAGTATATTGTTTAGCCCCCTGAACACCGGTCATATAGGCCGAGTGAGGGCGTTGAGTCAAAATAAAGTCCTAGAAAAGGAAGTGGATGGGTGGATGGGTGGATGAGACGTTATTTTTGTGCAGATCCTTAAGGACCTCAGCTTAGTGCGCTTGCCCACTACTGCTAGCCACGATCCTCGATTGATATTCCTGCTCAGTCATTAGGTCTTGGGTGCTTTCAACCCGGTCAAGGAACACCCGGCCTTCCAGATGATCATATTCGTGCTGAAAGATGCGGGCGATGAAATCGGTAAAACAGCCCTGCTGAAGATCCCCCCATCGATCAATATACTTCACCTCAATTTCGCGATAGCGGGGGACAAGTCCTCGAATGCCAGGGATGCTCAGACAGCCCTCCCACCCCTTTACACAGTCATTAGAGTGGGCCAAAATACGAGGATTGATGATGGCTGTCGGCTCCATCGTCGGGGCGTGAGGGTAGCGCTCATTGGGACGGGAAGCCATGATAAAAAGGCGATCGCACTGCGCCGCTTGCGGCGCCGCAATCCCCACGCCATTGGCGGCTTGGGCGGTGGCGATTAGATCATCAATCAAGTGCTGGATGCGTTCATCCTGAACATGCTCAACCGGCTGAGCCCGACGACGTAAATTAGGATTTCCCAGCTGAATAACCCGGAGCAAATTCGCCATTGATTCCTCCTGCCTGCGAACTCCACCCTATGCCTAGATTGGCTGCGTACTCATCATCAGCCTAACCTATCGACGGCCCTGGGCGGGAAAAGCGCCGGATCGCACTGCAATATTGAGTAACTGCCCATTGCGACTCAGTTCAAGCTGCAAGGTTTCGCCCACCGAACTCGCTTGCACAAGCCGCTGAACCTGTTCTGCGTTAGTAATCGTCTCTTCATTAATGCGGCGAATCACATCTCCCGGACGAATATCCACACTAGCCGCGGGAGAATTACGCATAATGCCGAGAATCAGCACCCCCTGATCGTCCTGAACTTGGATGTTGGAACGCGGATCCTGATTGATCAACCGGCGCAATTCGGGGGTCAATGTCCGCATTTGCACCCCCAGATAAGGATGTTCAACCTGACCCGTCGCAATCAGCTGTCGGGCAATTTCCTGAGCCTCATTAATCGGGATGGCGAATCCCAACCCCTGCGCGCCTCCAATAATGGCGGTATTCATCCCAATCACCTCACCCCGCTCATTCAGCAGCGGACCGCCAGAATTCCCCGGATTAATGGCGGCGTCGGTTTGAATAAAATTAACCCGCTTATCTGGAACCCTGACTTGGGAGCTGCTTCGACCCGTTGCACTAATGATGCCGGCGGTGACTGTATTATCTAAGCCTAGGGGATTCCCGATGGCGATCGCCCATTCCCCTGGCCTCAACCGATCCGAATCGCCGACTGGAACAACCGGCAATCCACTGGCGTTAACCCGAATCACGGCGACATCCGTTAAGCGGTCTTGCCCCAGCACCTCCCCTCGAAATTCGCGACCGTCTTTGAGGGTGACCACCACCTCATCCGCTCCGGACACCACATGGGCGTTCGTTAAAATAATTCCGTCCGCATCAATTAAAAACCCAGAACCGGTACCCCGCTCCACCCGAGTCGGGGGCGAATTCGGAACGCCAAAATCTCCAAAAAATTCACGGAAGAAGGGATCATTAAAAACACTCGGCAACTGCTGGGTTACCGTCCGAGATGAATCAATCCGAACCACCGCTGGACCAACTCTTTCAACCGCCGCCGCAATAAAATTTGAGCCTTCGCCCACAAAGAGTCGACTCGTCCCAGAAGGCGCTTGGCTAATCGGGTGTTGCGCCAATGGAACCGCCCGAGAAGGGGCCGTCCGCAAGGCTAGCAAACTCACACCAGCGCCCATCACAGCCAATAACCCGTAGACCGCCGTCTGACGCCAATAACGATGGAATCGCTCCCCCTTCGAGAGTCGAGGGGATTCCCCCAAAACAACCTGATCAACCCTATTCTCTGCGGCGTTTAGCCTACCGTTTGGACCCGGGATGGTCATCGCTTCAACCTTGCCTTATAAAAAAACTACTAAACCATTCACAACGACATGGAAAACTTGAGGCTGACTCACCTCTGAGGCGTGCATCCATCTAATCTTATTGATTAACAGAAAGAGCCTTGACTCCCTAAAAATCGTCTAACTATCTTCAGATACCGTTAGGATAAAGAATTTATTCCTGGAGCAAGGGAAGACGCTGTGACGGTTTTTGAAGCGGGGAAACTGATCTAATGCGCCTCAGATGTCGCCAGGATCCTTTAAACTTGCTAAATCCGGGGTGCTAGTCTGGCGAAACATGGGAGGCCATTCCAGCCGCTTTACACACATTTGAACAGCAGCGGCTTCAAGCCCGCAGCTTCAACGGCGGTTCGGCGCTAGAACAGTCTAGGTATTAGGTAGATATAGGTATTTAGACAAATGGTGGTTTCAATCCGTAGACACATCATGGCAACACTACATATAGATTTTAGATGCCCCTTTTGGCCACATTTTTAGTACTCTAGTAAGTTCTAACCTGAATCTTGATCAACTCACTGGGACTTAATTTAGGAGCCTTCTCGATATAAGACCTATGGATAATTGATTAGTTTTCAACTGTTTGTCACACTGCTGGATTGTCAGTAGTTCTACTAGTAAGTTGGCGGTGTTTTCCTTAAAACAGTAGGGTTAGCCGTTTGATCCCATCTGTTAGCTCATCTGAGAGCGGTTTCGTCGTGGAGGTTTGATGTGGAACAGGGTTTAGAAGGACTTTGGAATCAAGTTCTGGAAAAATTACAACAGCAACTCAGTCGCCCCACCTTCGAAACCTGGATTAAGCCTGCGCACGCCCAAAGCTTATCGGCAGACGCTCTGATCCTCTCAACCCCTAATCCATTTGCTCGAAATTGGCTGCAAAAGCACTACGTGGGAGCCATCGGCAAAGTCGTACAAGAAATTTTAGGGCGACAGGTCAATATTCAAGTGGTGGTTGCTGCGGATAGCACAGCCAATACCCAAGCTGACTCCTCCCCTGATTTAATGTGGCCAACCCCGGCGGTTGCGCCCAAACCTCAAGAGGCCGCCCCTAATCAAGCCCCTCGCAACACAGACCTCAACCCTAAGGCAGTCTTTTCGCGCTTTGTTGTCGGCGCCAATAATCGTATGGCTCATGCAGCCGCGTTAGCAGTCGCTGAATCTCCGGGCCGTGAATTTAATCCCCTATTTCTCTGTGGCGGTGTCGGACTGGGAAAAACGCATTTGATGCAAGCCATTGGCCACTACCGGTTAGAAATTGACGCCAATGCTCGAGTTTCCTACGTTTCTACAGAACAATTCACTAATGATCTGATCACGGCTATCCGCAAAGATAGCATGCAGCGCTTTCGTGATCACTACCGGGCGGTGGACATCATCCTGGTGGACGATATTCAATTCATCGAAGGTAAAGAATACACTCAGGAGGAATTTTTCCACACCTTCAACACCCTGCACGAAGCCGGTAAACAGATAGTCCTTGCGTCTGACCGTCCGCCCAATCAAATCCCTCGCCTGCAAGAACGCCTGTGTTCTCGATTTTCTATGGGCTTGATCGCTGACATCCAAACCCCTGATTTAGAAACCCGCATGGCAATTCTGCAGAAGAAAGCAGAGTATGAAAATATGAGGTTGCCGCGAGAGGTAGTTGAGTACATCGCTTCCACCTATACCTCCAATATTCGGGAGTTAGAGGGGGCATTGATCCGCGCGATCGCCTATACCTCAATCTCTGGCTTACCCATGACGGTGGATAATCTGGCGCCGGTTCTGAATCCTCCGGCAGAAAGGGTGGAGGCCTCCCCCACCTCGGTCCTGGTGGCGGTCTCAGAAGCCCTGAAAATTTCCATTGATGATCTCAAAGGAGCGTCTCGTCGGCGTGAAATCAGTCTGGCGCGTCAAGTGGGTATGTATCTAATGAGGCAACACACTGATCTGAGTTTGCCAAAAATTGGCGAAGAGTTTGGCGGAAAAGACCACACCACCGTCATGTACAGCTGCGATAAAATTTCTCAGTTGATGAAACGCGACCTTAGCCTCGCGCAAACCCTTCGCCAAATTAGCGATCGCATTAACTTAGCCAGTCAGAATTAAAATATATGGCATCGGTTGACAGCCTTCCCGCTCCATTGCAATGGAGCGGGAATTTTTGCTGAGCAGATTCTCCTTCTAAGGGAGCTGGTTAGTTCCCGCCTTCAATCGCATTGTTCCTGGCAATTCTTTAAAAATCATTAAGCCAAGCAATCGTATCCTGTGGAAAACTCATTGTTTTTTGTGGAAAACCTGTTGATGGGGCAGGGAAAAAAACCAGAAGAAAGTGGAAAAAATCTCCCCTCTCATAGGACTTGTGGAATAGATCGCCCTTTTTACACAAGTTTTCCACAGGGTAAAAATCCTTCAAAGCGGTTCAGGAAGACAGATCCCAAAACTTATCCACATTTTCCACATCCCCTACTACTACTATTCTTATTAATATTTCTAGCGTATTTAGATTAAATCAAACTAATCAAAAAAAGTCTGTATATTTGGCCTAGTAAGCTAGTAAGGTATGCAATCTCACCCAGGATTCATACCTCCCCTTGTTCTACCCTTGGTCAACCAGACACTATGAAATTCACCTGCGCACAAAGTGAACTGAATACTCATTTATCGGTTGTCAGCCGGGCAGTTCCGTCACGTCCCAGCAAACCCATCTTAGGCAATGTTTTGCTCAAAGCAGACATGGCGACGCAACAGGTTACTTTGATTGGCTTTGATGAAAGTTTAGGGATAGAAACCAGCTTCTCCGCCCAGATTGAGCAGACAGGGACGCTTACCCTTCCCGCAAAACTATTAACGGATATTGTGTCTAGACTCCCCTCCGAGGACATTAACTTGGAAGAAACGGATTCGGACGCCACACTCATACTGACCTGTTCATCAGGGCATTATCAAGTCCGGGGGATGAGTTCGGAAGACTTTCCCAGCCTGCCTTTAGTAAAGGAGGGACAAGCGGCGACGCTATCCCCGGAAGGGCTCTTAGAGGGGTTGCAAGGGTCTCTGTTCGCGACCAGTCCAGATGAAACGAAACAGGTGTTGACGGGAGTTCATTTAATCGTTGAACCCGAGATTTTAGAATTCGCCGCTACGGACGGACATCGATTAGCGGTGGTGCAAACTGTAGATCAGAAACCGGATGCGACATCGGAGGAAGCATCCGTCTCTGAGTTAGATGTTACGGTTCCGGCGAAGGCGCTAAGGGAGTTGGAGAGGGTTTTGCAACTTCATCAAACTACCGAGGCGATTGCGTTACGCTTTGATCCCACCCAGGTAATCTTTGAGTTAGGTCAGCAGCGGATAACCACTCGATTGTTGGAGGGGCAATACCCTAACTATCGCCAACTCATTCCTAAACAATTTGAACGGCAGATGACCTTAGATCGAAAACAGCTCATAGCCGCCCTTGAGCGAATTGCTGTGTTAGCGGATCAAAAAAACAATATTGTTAAACTAACGTTAGACAACGATCAACAAACCCTGGCTTTGTCCGTAGAAGCTCAAGAAGTTGGGAGTGGGCGAGAGATTATCCCAGCTCAGATTTCTGGAGACAATTTGGAAATTGCCTTTAATGTCAAGTATCTCTTGGATGGATTGAAGGTTATTGCTTGCCCTGAAGTTCAAGTTCAATGCAATACAGCCACGAGCCCTTCTATCCTGACTCCTCTGAGCGGTGTAAAGATGACTTATTTGGTGATGCCGGTTCAGATCAGAAGCTAAACCAGCGGATAGTGATAGGTTTAGAAGACTGAGTATGCAAAGTTATAGGACATGCCTCCAGTCGAAACAATCATAACAGTCCAGTTGATGAACTGATTGGATAAAGACTTGATGAGGGAGAACAGCCGCGCTTGGGAAAGTTTAAGAAACAGTGTAGATTAATAAATTGGGAATAGCCGCTTGCTGTAGGGATCTCACCTTATTTTTCATCCAAAGGGGGCAACAATGGACTTAGCGATCGCAGTCTTGGTGTTTGGAACTATCCTAGTCCTTTTCACTAGAGATGTGCTAGGTGGAAGCTAGGGAATTATCCAACTTGTTGTATCAAGTTCGCATTGTTTGAAAAAACTAGTTCCCTGAGAGAACTCTTATTGAAGTTTAGTCAATTAAGAATTTCAGCGAGAGTCTCAAAGGGACAAACCCTCTCTTCAATTGACTCTTTTATGCCCGTAAAAATCAATGCGATAATCACTAATCTTTACGCCAGTTTTCTCTTCTACAAAACGAATAATTTCTTCGGGTAGCTCGACATGTATATCAACGATTTGTTGGGTATCTATAAAATTCACGTGGCTGTGAGAATCGCTAATATTGCCGTAGAGTCTACCATCCGATCGCTCTAAACATTCAATAATGCCTTGATCAGATAAGGCTTCGAGATTTTGATAGACGGAGGTATGACCAATCTCTCGTCCTTGCCGGTTGAGGCGATCATAAATTTCTCGAGCAGAGAGATGCTCTTGAGCTTGCCAAAGAAGCTCAAGAATATAGCGACGCTGACGGCTCAGACGCATTCCTAATATTTGACAACGCTCTAAAGCATCCTCTAGAGACCTTAAGGGTTTAGTCACAGTTGCCTTATTCTGCATATTTTTTTACACTCCAAATTTGAAGGAGGCAACACGTAGCATCTGTTAGATTGACCGATCAGCTTTGCGTAAACAACGCAACATCCTAAAACAGTCAAAGATAATCTTAAGATTTAGGATGTCAAAAGGCAAATCAAAGCCTAAAACGCGAATTGAAGATTACACCTTAGCCAAACATTGATAATCAGACTAGCTAAAACGCCGCCCTGAAAGTTTGTGTGGACTGAGCTGAGTTGGAGTAAATGGTGCTGAAAGAAAATGATCCAGCATTCTAAAACATACTCAGTACCACTTTAGCTTGGAAAATAAAAAAATGTCTATTGGGTCCAATCTTGCCAGTTAATGGGCCGGTTAATGGGCCGGTTAATGGGCCAGTTAAAGGCGACGATCTTGCATCAGCAATGCATCAATTCTGGGGTGTTCGCCGTGAGCTATGAGTATTGGTTTCGCGAGTGGATTCACCTGTTATGAAATGGGTGAGGCGACAGATTGATTTTCGGCGGTAGGGTTAGGGGCGAAGGACGTAAATTTTAGCGGTATATCGTTAATCTGAGTGGGTTGATCACGCTGAATCAACGCGGGTCTAGACGATGGCGAGGGGACGGCGGGATGCGGTGTATTAGGCGGCGCAGCAGCAGTGGGCGGACTCGATGTCTCTTGCGTCAACCGGGAAGAGATTTGCGGAGAGGCTGGCGCCGGAATTTTCTGCGCGATCTCAGCTGGCTGTAGAGCAACGGAGAAAATTAGATCCGCAGCTTCTCTTTTAGGCTGTGGCGGTTTTGCGGCGGCTGTTTGGATCATGGGGCGCGACAGAGTAGGAGAGGAGGGCGGTGATGTATCAGCCATGACTGGCTCCGGTTGGCGCTGATGGCGATTCATGGCCCTAGAGATCGCCATCATCCGGCGCTCCTGATCCTGGGAAATGCTGGCGACAGTATTTCCCAGGCCCGGTGCGTTCCAACGTTGGGTGTCCGGATCTAAAAAGGACCGAGTACGGGCCCATAAAATTGCTTCCGAACCAGACATGCCTAGGCGGTGGGCCTCAGATAGCCACTCTATATATCCGCCTCGTCCCAAGGCGGCAAGGGGGGCCTGATTGGCTAAATCGATGGCATTCAGTTTTTCTTCCAGCGTTAAAGTCAGTCCTTGGATGTTGGCCTTTTGATCCAAGTGCTGAGTTTGCCGCTGCAGGCGTTTCAATTGCTTTTCATCGGCATCTTCGGGAGAGGTTGCGCCATGCTGGTAGGAGAAGGTGCCTAAATTCCAGGCTCGGTTCCCCGGATCGACATGTCCATAGTAAGCAGCGGTGCGATGGCCGTCAGGCGTCCGGGTCCCTTCTGCGCTCCCAATTGCTTTCGCCACTAAAGAGTCTGTCCCCCCCTTAAACAAACGATTGGGCGCTGGGAGGGCTTGGGCTGGATCGGCGGTCTTACCCAGGCGCTTGGGAAGGGCGGTTGTTTGGGCGATTGGGGAGCGATCTAAATCGAAGTCAAGCGACAGTGGCGTTGACTGGGGGATTGACGCCGCGGCGGTTTTTGGCGGTAAGACGGGGTCTGGCAGGGGCGGCGGCGGTGGGATAACAGCGCGTTTAACTAGTGTGGCGGCGGTGTTCCCCTCGTTTGGCGCACCCTGATAGACCGCCCGATAGACTGTAGGAGGCGAGGGTAGAGATGAAGCTGTGATGGGTGGATGGGCGGCGGCGGTTGGGATAGGTAGCGGCTTAGGGGCAGGATCAGGGGCAGACAGGCGGGGTTTGGCTTGAGTCTTGGGTTGAGTTGGGCTGGCTGGACCGTTGGCGGGAAGTAGGCTGAAATCAAGGCCCAGATCGCTAGCTTTGGCGGTTTGGTGAGGATTAACGAGTAGCGCTAGAAAGCTGGCGACCAATAGGGCGGGAGATTTCATAGGAGTCAACGAAGTAGGATTAGCGGGTGAGAGGAGCGCGAAAGGTAGGCGCTGTATTTTGAGAGGTAGGCTGTAGGGCGCGTTCCAAGATGCTGCTTGAGGGTTCTACAATAGTCCAGGTACCTTCAGGTTGGCGGCGGAGGGTGGCGAAGTGTAGATAGTCGCCTCGGCCAATGACTTCACCTAATTTGAGATGGCCTATCCGAGGGCGCTCAATGCCGCATAGTCGAAATAGATAGGCAGGCACCTCAGGGCTGGAAAAAAATACACAGTGGGGTTGGACGGCTGGTTCGACTTCTCCGTCAAAGGGGGCGTGGACCCAGGATCCATCCAGGTCGATCGAGACATCCCCTAAGCTAGCGGAGACGAGATGCCCGGCTATGTTATCCCCTGGCTGTAACTCCCAAGTTTGTTGCAGGCTGATGTGACGGGGCGGGGGGGCGGGCTTTCCGCTGCTGCAACCCGTGATCCCGGTTAAGCAGCCTAGCAAGATGGACAAAATGGGCTGCCAATGTAAGCAGGATGCTTGGCGACCCAGGCGCAGCGTCGATAGCGAAAGACCGGAGGCCTTCCTCCGCCAGACAAAGGGCAGTTTCCCGTGAAGGCATTGACTGAGTAAATGACCCAGCTTATTCAAAACTGAAGCGATAGCCTGCATATTCGTCGTTCTCGTAGAGAATGACTAGTTGAGTTTTGGGATCAAAAGCCAGGGGGTAAGCTTCACGCTCCGCCAAAACGCCAGAACGGACTTTGAGTTCAGGCAATCGGCAGTAGGGGGCCGCCACAACCTGCCGAACCCTAGCTTTGGCGTCCCTTTCTGGAATGGTTAAGAGATTGGCCAGTTGCTCTCGTGAGAGCTTGGCGTCAGACTGCACAATGGTTTTACAACCATCGGCGGCGGGTAATGCGCCAGATGGGGCGACCCAAGTTCTGACGCCTTGAAAGTCAAACAAGATCCATATCAAGCCAAACAGTAACGCGCCTGCAATCAGGGGTTTAGAGGACATCTGTCGAGATTGAATGGGTTCCGGTAAGGGTGTCATGTGTGCTTCCTCCCTGTTAACGCAATCGATTGGGTGAGTCTAATTAGATCGCCAATGCTGCTAGAGCCGACCGC
This sequence comes from Leptolyngbyaceae cyanobacterium MO_188.B28, assembly GCA_030065175.1. Classification (GTDB taxonomy): domain Bacteria; phylum Cyanobacteriota; class Cyanobacteriia; order Phormidesmidales; family Phormidesmidaceae; genus JAKSDM01. Next base: position 10,645 of record JASJDH010000194.1, read on the forward strand.
CTACGATTAGGCCAGCGATCGCCGACAGCAATCGATATTCCAGGTTAAGATCGCTGTGTCGGGTAAAGACGATGCGGTAGAGCGCGATCGCCGCCGCCGCTAAGAAAAAGGCTGGGATCATTAGCTGGAGAACCGGATAAGCGGTTAACAGAAAATTAAGTCCCAGACGCAGGATAGCGGCTCCACTGAACCAGATTGTCGCGTCTAACCAAGAGAAGCTTGGCGACGAACGGCGGTTTCTAGTTCGGCGGACTGACGGGTCTGGTCTGTTGCGTTGAGGCGGACGATTGATCAGTCGCTGTACCTGCGTTGAACCTTCATTCCAGATGGCTTGGATAAATCCCATGGGTTCTTCCATCAAACAACTGAAGCCCAGATCAGATAGGCGATCCGGCTCTTCAAACGGTAGATTGCGATTGATGGCCCGATCCCGCAACGCTTGTGCGGTTAGGGTGGCCTCCCGCTCGGCCTGATATAGGTCAATGGGGCGATGGCTTAGGATGAGGCGGCCCTGGCTATCTGGAGTCACATCGGGAACCACTGCTGACTCATACTCACAGACGATGGGGATTGAAGCGTCCAGTGAAGCCTCCCCATAGGTTTCTGGATGATCGAGCCGGTCGCGTTTTCGAATTTCCCGTTCAAGCTGATCAGCGATCCCTTTGAATTCTAAAATGGCGGATTCCTGAGAGAGGGAGAGTTCATTAATTTTCTGGGCTTGTGTTCCCAAGCGGCGCCAAGTTAATTCAACTTGGCGATCGTGTTCTTCGATGGATAGGGCGGCGGCGGTTTCGGACAGATGGAGAGATTGCTGTGATTGGGGATTGGCGCGCTGCTTCAACGTCTCTACTGTAGAGGCGAATTGGGCGAGCTGTGGATTCTTTGGTTCAGGGGACGACGTGCGGTTGGAAGAAGGGAGGTCTCTGGATCGATTGGCGGTTGACCAGGGTGGAGAATTATCTTCTTCTGAAGGTGGCTCAGACTGGAGAGACTCAAGTTTTTTGCGAATTGCTTGGAGTTCCATCTCAGATTTGTTCATGGGAAATTGGGTGGAACCGAGGAGGAGGAAGACTGACTTTGAATAATGTAGTACTAGTGTACTATAAATGTCCTGATTTGGTCAGTCCGTTGGGTGTTAAGTTGTGAAAACTTAGGTTCTCAAGGCGATGGTTGGAGCGGAGGATCGTGAACCTTAAATGAAATTCTCAACATTTTGAGTATTTCCAACGTCATATAAAGTATTCCTGAACTGGTTGCTTTGAAGGGGATTGCATCCGTGCTAAGGAGATTTTCGGTTGAAATTTAATTGAATTTATGAAATTGGCGGCTTTTGATGGGAAGGGGTTATTAACCCTATTCATTTTTGGCCTATGTAGGAGAGTCGTGGTGGAGCTATGGTAAAGGCGTCAAGGAATGTCCCCCGTGATTTTCGGGAGCAAGCCCTCTCTAGGAAACAACTTTCAAAGCGGGCTAAGCCAAGGACGCCCTCGGTTGAAGTTGATCAAAAATCGTGTCCCTATCACATTGTGATGTCCTGCTTTTTAGGCGGACAGGTTTTGTTGCGTTTACTGCAAGGGCGGATTTCTCGTCGCCATGTGATGGAGCATATGGTGTCTGCGGGGCCTCGCGCTCTGACCCCTGCGCTCCTCACCAATCTCTTTGCGGGGATGATTTTTACCATTCAAACCGCTCGGGAGCTGGTGCGCTATGGAGCGCTGCATTCTCTGGGGGGCGCATTTGCGGTGGCGTTTTGTCGAGAACTGTCGCCTATTTTAACGGCCGCTATCCTGGCGGGGCAGGTGGGTTCCGCATTTGCGTCAGAAATTGGCTGTATGAAGGTAACTGATCAGATCGACGCCTTAAAAGTCCTGCGTACGGATCCGGTTGACTACTTGGTAGTTCCCCGAGTGGTGGCTTGTTGCATTATGCTGCCGGTTCTAACCGTTATTTCCTTAGCCATTGGCATTGGCGGCGGTTTATTTGTCGCCCAATATTTCTACCAAGCCCAACCGACGGTCTTTCTAGAATCAGTGCGTTCCCTATTGAACCTGAGCGATCTGACGACTGTTCTGATCAAGGCAGTTATTTTTGGCGCCATGATCGCCTTATCAGGGTGTAGTTGGGGATTGACCACGACGAATAGTAAAAGTGTTGGCCGCTCAACCACGGCTGCGGTGGTGTCGACTTGGGTTTCGTTGTTTGTGATTGATTTCTTTTTATCTCTGATTATGTTTGGAGATATTGGCGTAGCTATCCATTAAAAGGATGCTGGGCAATCAGATCTTGGCGGGTGAAAGCGGAAGGGGGATTAGGGGGTTGTGTAAAAATAAAGTCCTCGTATAAAAATAAAGTCCTCGTAAAAGGCAGGGGATGGGATGTCCTGTATTTGCAAATCCGCTATTCTTTGGAAAACCGTTGGGTGCGGACATCTTCACAGAATTCCTGGGTCGCCTGCAGAATAGTCGTTTTTAAGTCGGCATAGACTCTGGCGAAGGGGGGTTGCCGATCTGAGAGCCCGAGGAGATCGTGGGTTACAAGGATCTGGCCATCGCACTGAGGCCCCGCCCCAATTCCAATGGTTGGAATTCGCAGCGCTTGGGTAATCTCCTTGGCTAGGTCTGAGGGAATATGCTCTAGAACAATCCCAAATGCGCCAGCAGATTCCAGGGCGATCGCTTGGTCCAAAATTCGCTGTCTTGCTTCGGCGGTTCTTCCCTGCTGTCGGAGACCTAGATGATGAACCGATTGTGGAGTTAATCCGAGATGCCCCATGACCGGAATGCCTCGTTCAACTAGATGCGTGACAATTTCAATGACGGCGGGATATCCGCCCTCCATTTTCACAGCTTGAGCCCCCGTTTCTTTCAGGACTCGACCGGCTGAGCGGAGGGCCTGGCTCTTGCTATCCTCATAGCTAAGGAATGGCAAATCGCAAACTAATAGGGCTCGCTTGACGCCTCGACGAACCGCTTTGGCATGATGAATCATTTCGTCTAGCGTCACCGCTAGAGTGGTTTCATAGCCTAGGGTCACCATCGTCAAGCTATCGCCAACGAGGATCAGATCGACGCCTGCTTCATCCAGCAGCTTAGCGAAAGAATAGTCTGAGGCTGTCAGTGCAGCGATCTGACGCCCAGCTTGTTTCCATTGGGTTAACTTTTGGGGAGTGACTTTCGTAACTTGGGGTTCTGCAGCAACCATATTTTTCTCTCCATCTCACGCCCAGTCTTCAATTCAAAGCTGAATCGGGTTGGCTGAATCGATCTTAACGTTCTCCTATTCACTTATGGGGATCAGATTCAAGAGACGCTGCGGATCTCATCACGCTTCCCGCTCCTATTTGGCTTGAGATGTGAGGGATGGGAGCTAGATACCCCCTTAATGCCCCTTAATGCCCCTTACTGTCGCGAACCATCTGGACATCATGAATTGGGCAGTTGGGAATAGGCTGATTGCGATCGCTCCGATACCAGGTCTGATGACAGCTCGCCACTGGGCAGAGGTAACGAGGACTTTCTACAGCATGGGCATTATCGGGCAGAGGCGCATAGGTTCGCATCACTTTCAAGATAGCCTCTACCGGATAATTTTCTTCTATATAGAGTCTTAGCCATTCTCGAGTAGGGCTATACTCCGTCAAAACCGTTAGGATTTGTGAGTTTACATCCTGCCCTGAACCCGATACAGCCAGAAAATTCTCCAGCTGTTCGCTTACTTTCTGAGCGATGGGAGCATTCAGTAACTCTGAAAGATATGGGCGGATCGCATGAGCCGCATTGAGCAACTTATCGGGTGGGGACATAGCAAGTATTGACCGATAATAGATTCCAGAAATAATCCCCCTTCACCGCTATTTTTATCCTGGGCGCATCAGAGTGTTGATAGATAAGGGTTAAGGAG
>JASJDH010000195.1 GCA_030065175.1 Leptolyngbyaceae cyanobacterium MO_188.B28
GAACAAACCGCGTTTGAGTGGGCCGAAGAACCCTTCAACTTGGGCTCTCCCAAGCAGTTGGGCGAACTCCTGGCTAAGAAGCTGGGGGAAAAGTTTACCAAAAAGTCCCGCAGGACCAAGAGCGGTCAGTATTCCACCGACGCCTCTACCTTAGAAAAGCTAGAAGGCGAGCCGATTGTGGATGCTGTACTGGAATACCGCACCCTGTCTAAGCTTAAATCGACCTATGTGGATGCGCTGCCCCAACTAATTCGTCCCGATACTGGACGGGTCCATACTGACTTTAACCAGGCAATTACCGCCACAGGGCGCCTTTCTTCATCCGCCCCAAACCTGCAAAACATCCCCATTCGCACTGCCTTCAGCCGACAGATTCGGGCTGCGTTTATCCCGGAAAACGACTGGTTTTTGGTGGCGGCGGACTATTCCCAGATTGAGCTGCGTATCTTGGCCCATTTGAGTCAAGAACCTGTCCTGATAGAAGCGTATCAGAATAATCAAGATGTCCATGCCTTAACAGCCCGATTGCTGCTGGAGAAAGACGACATTACACCGGATGAGCGGCGGTTAGGGAAGGTAATCAACTTTGGGGTGATTTACGGCATGGGGGCGGTGCGATTCGCTCGAGAGACGGGGGTTAGCCGCACCGATGCGAAAACGTTTATCGATCGGTTTAATGAACGCTATAGCCGGGTGTTTGCGTATCTGCAGCAGATGCAGAAGGAAGCGATCGCACAGGGCTTTGTCCAAACCATCAAAGGTCGCCGACGCTACTTCAACTTCACCAGCAATAGCCTCCGCCGACTTAAAGGCCAACCTCTAGAGGACATCCATCTAGACAGACTTCGTCCCGGCGGCTACGATGCCGGTTTGCTCCGGGCCGCCGCCAACGCTCCGATTCAGGGCTCTAGCGCCGACATCATCAAAATCGCCATGATCCGCTTACATCAAGTCTTACAAGACTACCAAGCGCGACTGCTGCTGCAAGTCCACGATGAGCTGGTGTTTGAAATTCCCCCCGATGAGTGGGAAGACCTGGAGCCCAAAATCAAATCCACCATGGAATCAGCAGTCGAACTCAAAGTCCCGCTATTGGTGGAAGCCCACGCCGCCAAAAACTGGATGGACGCCAAGTAGCGCTTTCACTCATCCTCAGTCCTAAGAGAGTTGCGTGAAAATAAAGTCTCAGTAAAAGGCAGTGGATGGGTAGATGGGATTTTCTTAATCCGCAGATCCCTAAGTTTGTAGAGGTCTAACATCGCTCAATGATGCATTAGCGCTACAGTCTTTGGCGTTTAATAAAAACCTTGACTAGGGTTTCGTTAACGTCAAGCTCCTATCTTGGGACAGGAAATCCTGGGGCAGGAAATCCTGGGGCAGGAAATCTTGAGACGTGAAATCTTGGGATGTTAAAAAACCTTTGGGCAAGATAGCGCCCCGTAAATCAGCGCTTTTCAAAATAGCCCCGTCAAGCTTCGCAGTCAGTAAGTTGGCGTATCTCAGATCAACCCCTCTTAGATCCGCATCCCTCAGATCCGCACCTAATAAATCAGCATTTCGCAGTGAACTGCTCCGCAGATCCGAATCTCTTAGATCTGCATTCCGGAGAAAGCTATTTTGCAAGTCCAAATTTCTAAGATCCGCCGTCCTCAAATTACACCCAAAGCATTGACGGGTTTCGCGCAGTTTTCGGATATCCTCTTTCACCGGAGCGACAAAAGTAGGCTCGTTAAGTGAAGCCAATGTCCGAGCCTCCATAGACTGAAACGTAGTCATCCCATGGATCGGCTGCACAGTAGTCGTGTAGCGACTATGATAAGTACTGGCGATAAATCCGCCGACCAGACCGAGAGTCAGCATCATTGCCGGAATGGCCGGACGTCGGATAGTTTTTTCAACGGCTTTCACCGATCGCAGCGCCTTCAGCGCGGCGGCGGCATTGGGATAGCGATTTTTCAGACTCGGAGCCGTCATCTTTTCTAACCAGCTCAGAAAAGAGGGATGGAGGTGGGGCAACCGGGGTTTGAAGTGGATGCGGAAGTTCTCGTCGATTAAATTACCAATGTCAGTGGATTTTGTTTGGGTGAGCAAGCAAATGAGGGTGATTCCCAAGCTATAGAGATCCGACGCTGGGGTCAGTTTGCGATTGAGCAGTTGTTCTGGCGGCATAAACCCAAGAGTGCCTTTAACCACGCTGCTAGCGGCGACATCGCCAGAATCAATATGGGCTAAGCCAAAATCCACCAAATAAATTTTAAGGAGAGATTTTCTCCGGCGCTTGTAGGGCTGCCCCAAGACGAGGGGAAACAACTCCCGCCGCTCTATCAACAAATTCTCGGGCTTGATATCTCGATGAATCACCGGCGGGGCCTGTTCCTGCAGACAAACTAAGATATCCAGCACTGCGGCGGCAATCCGCCAAACGTCTTGAGGCGTCAACAGTTGATACTGGGCTAACGAAGGGGCGTTTTTATATTCTTGAACCAGACAAAATCCGTTGGCGGTCTCAAAGGAGTCGAGATAGCGAGGAATATTGGGGGATTTCAAATGTTGCAGAAGGGCGATCTCTCGCTCATGGGCCTGGTAGTCTGACCAACTGGAGCCAATTTGAGCAAACTGGAACTGCTTAATCACCACCGGTAGGCGGTTCTCAGTTTGGGTCGCCAGATAAGTCACCCGTCCACCCTGACGGTTATACCCCAGCGATCGCTCTACCTGGTACCCATACTGAGCAAAATCTGGGAAGTTCTGACCAACAGTAGAATGCAGTCTATCCCTGACATTCCGATTGACAATATTCATAGAGCAATTCCTCCACAGCGCCGCCGACTACCGAGTCACCCTGGCTTGATCACCCACGATGGTTTTGCTGGTTTGAACCAGACGGATGAATTCTGCGCGATATCCGTCAAGGTCGGGCCCCTGTGAGTCGCTAGCCCAGTCTAATACCTGATCAAAATTCGCGCTTCCTTTATATTGAGACCGCCGCAAAACCATACCAAACGCAGCCACCGCTGCCGAAAACTTGAAATCCGTCGATGCCTCCTCCAATCTTAACCCCTGATCCACCAAGGGATAGGTGAGTAATTGAGAATCGTTATGATCAGGTAATTTATAGCGTAACTGCACTTGCATCAATTCGTCAGGCCCAAATGCCACAGACTCACTCCCACTTCCTCGAGAACTTGCCGGATCACTGTCCGGCAACGCCGCCTCAGTGTCTACCCCGACGGGAATCACTTCATAGAGGGCGGTGACGGAGTGGCCAGCCCCTAATTCCCCGGCATCCTTCGTATCATCGTCAAATGCCTCAGCGCTCAACAACCGATTCTCATAACCAATCAGTCGATAGGCTTGAACCTGATCTGGATTGAAGGCCACTTGAATCTTGACGTCCTTGGCGATGGTCAGCAAGGTTCCGCCTAATTCATTCACCAGCACCTTCTTCGCCTCCAGAATATTGTCGATGTAGGCGTAATGGCCATTGCCCTTATTGGCCAAACTTTCCATCTTGGCGTCCTGCAGATTGCCTGTCCCAAACCCCAGTACTGTCAAGAACACCCCTTGTTCGCGTTTCTCTTCAATCAGGCGGACCAGCCCTTCATCGCTGGAAATACCCACATTAAAATCGCCGTCGGTGGCCAGAATGACTCGGTTATTCCCTGCCTCAATGAAGTTTTCCTGAGCCAGTTGGTAGGCGCGTTCAATCCCTTCTCCGCCTGCCGTCGACCCGCCAGCGCTGAGCTGCTCAATCGCCTGCAAAATTTCAGCTTTCTGATTACCCGGCGTTGGCGGTAAGACCACCCCGGCTGCGCCTGCATAGACCACGATAGACACTTGGTCCTGCTGGTTCAATTGGTCCACCAGCAGACGGAAGGCGGATTTCAGCAGGGGTAATTTATTGGGTTCATCCATTGACCCCGACACATCTAGCAAGAAGACCAGGTTACTGGGGGGCAAATTCTCGTTGCTAATGGTTTTGCCCTGCAAGCCGATATGCACTAGTCGATGATCGGGATTCCAAGGCGCCGAGGCCGCTTCGGTGGTTACGGAAAAGGGGCGATCGCCCTGTGGCTGAGGATAGTCGTATTTGAAGTAGTTAATAAGTTCTTCAATCCGCACTGCATCTTTGGGCGGTAATTGACCTTCGTTGATAAACCGCCGAACGTTACTGTAGGAGGCCGCATCCACATCAATGCCGAAGGTGGACAAGGGATGGTTTTCCACCCGCTGGAAGCGGTTTTCATTAATGGCGTTGTAGCGCTCGCCGCTCTCTTCTAGCAACTCCGCATCCGCCTGATCAAACTCAGCATAGGAGGCTTTAGACGTTAGTAATTGTTGCTCTGCAGCGATTGGAGCCGCAGGCGCTTTCAAAGGTTTATCTACACGGGCTCTCCTTCCAGAGGCGCTATCTGCTGTGGACTCGGTGTTACCTCCCTTGGGACCGCATGCGGTGATAAGTTGGCCGAGGATGACGGCGATCGCCAGGAGTGCGATCGTAGAACGTGAGGTGGTCATAGATTTTTGCGCTGTAAGCCAGTCGAATAGAGATTTTTGTACTCTTTAACCCTATTTTGGCTATGCATTGCCAACCTCAACGCTGGGTTACGAAAACTGCAACACTGCTTTTGATGTCCCGTTACATAACCCCTTCAACACATTCAGAAGTGGCAATGTCGTCCATATGAATTCAGAGCGGATATAACGGAAATTAAGAAAACCACGAAACAGCAGGCTGACGTTGGAACAACATTAGCAGGATTGTAAAAATTTTGATTCGAGAGAAAACCCCATGGGAGTCAAGGTAAGGCTGAAGGCATTACGGTGTTAGCGGAGACATCCACCGAATACAAGGCGCTGATGGTTTATGACGGCTTACTGAACGGTGGTCCCCAACTGTGGCGCATCTGCAAAATGGACAGGTCATTGAAGCCGGGAAAGGATTAACAGAACATGACAATTTATGGCGAATGCTTTTGTGGAGAAGTGCGATACAAGATTGAGGGCAAACTCCAGAACGCCAGATCTTGTCATTGTTCCAGATGTCGCAAAGCCTTTAGCGCCCAAGCGTCCGCATACGCGGAAGTCAATCCCGATGACTTTGAGTGGCTGGAGGGAGAGTCTCTGCTCACCTGGTTCAGCAACAAACAGGGATTCGGCAAAGCATTCTGTAGTCGGTGCGGCTCTACGCTATGCGGCGTAGTTCAAGGCCAGATTCATGGGGTGACGCTGGGTTGCATCAATGGCGATCCGGAGATTCAGCTCGGAATGCATATTTTTGTGGGTTCAAAAGCGCCTTGGGAAACATTACCCGATGATGGCGTTCCTCAATATGATGAGTTGCCTCCACAATGGAAAGATGACAATGACAATGGTTAATTTACAGCGATTTTCTATTTCTGTGTCTTTCTCCTTTCCCCTGCCCTAACTACAATTCATTGAACCCAAGCGAGAATTACTGTAGGTCATGGCGGGGGGCGGAACCAATGAGTCTAAGAGTGTCTGTATTTATCGCAACGAGTTTAGATGGGTTTATCGCCAGGGCAGACGGTGCGATTGATTGGCTAGATGAGGCGAACGCGATGGTTCCTGAGGGTGAGGACTGTGGTTATCAGGCATTCATGACCACTGTCGATGTCTTGATTATGGGGAGAAATACCTATGAACAAGTTCTATCGTTTGGGCAATGGCCCTATGGCGACAAACCAGTTATCGTTCTCAGTCGTCAACCCCTCCAGATTCCCAACGAGTTAGCGCAAACGGTTTCCAGGTCTTCAGAATCTCCTAAGGCATTATGTCATCGGTTGGCAAAGGAAGGGGCAAACAGGCTCTACATTGATGGCGGCGTCACCATTCAACGCTTCCTGACTGAAGGGCTAATCGACGATATTACGATTACGATTATTCCGATCATTCTGGGTGGCGGAAAGTCTTTATTTGGCCCTTTGGAGCAAGATATTGCACTTAAACAGGCAGCGACCAAAACCTTTGACTTCGGTTTTGTTCAAATAACCTATGAAGTGTTGCGCAGACCACTCCAATCAAACCTCCGCAGCAAGGCCGACTCCACGCTTCATCCCGGGGAAAGCGTTCGAGAGAAAGATTAATCAAGTGATCAATTATTCGGCGGCGGCTCCATGAGTTTGACCGGGGGCTTTGCATACAACGCCGTTATGACAATCGTCATGACAGATGTCATGTGGAGAAAATGACATCTGTCATTCCTAAATCGTGACATTTATCAGATGTGGCCTGAACCCGAGGCCCAGTAATATTTCGACAGTATTTAGCCGCCTGAACTTAAAGGAGACGCCAGCAAACAGACGATAGTTGGCGGTCTTGCCAATTAGCGATAGTTAGCCCCAAATGTCGGCGATCAATCGCGACGCCCCTAGCGTCATAGTGACTAAGCCCATCGTCGAAACCAATCAGACACCAGTCAGGAGCAATTTTGCCTCTTGACGCCGATTAGTCATGCAATTTAAGCCGGAACAATCCAGCAAGGGATACCGAAGTCAACCAGGACAGGGAGTGTCTCCCCCCTATCTTCTGCCTTCTGCTCCAAGGAAAACTTCCTGCTTTAAGCAGATAAGGGACCTGCAGATAAATAAAATCCCATCCACCCATCCACCCATCTACCCATCCACTGCCTTTTACTGGAACTTTATTTCCACGCAAAGCCCTAACCCTATGCCCGCCCAAGAAAAAGTTCCTGCTTGCAGGTAATCACTCCCAGTAACAACAAAATAAATCGGCCAGTCATCAATGTTTAGCGCTCTACCCGAACGACTCTTGCACAATATCAGGATGATGCTGACCATCGGATGGATCCTCCTGATTATTTCTCTTTTTTACGACCCACTCTCCCTAGCGCTGACGGATCCTAACAATACCCTCAGCCCCCTTAGACTCGATGCAAACGCCTGCATTAAAGTTCAGGGGGAATGCTTAGAGGAGGCTCTCTATCCCATTGGAGCCCGCCTTTTTTGGGCCACCATCGTCCCCGCCTCTGTGTTCATTTTGTTGGTGTTCGGCCATGACTGCTGGCGCCGAATTTGCCCACTGTCCTTTCTCTCCCAGCTGCCCGCCGCCCTTGGTCTGCAGCGCCGACAGAAATGGAGCCCAAGTGAGACCGGAAAACGCCGCCATCAGCCTATCAATATCAAAAAGGACGCCTGGTTAGCCCGCAATTATCTATATTTGCAGTTTTCACTGCTGTATTTTGGGCTCTGCGTTCGCCTTCTGTTTGTCAATTCTGATCGATGGGCGTTGGGGAGTTTTTTGCTGGCCACCATTGCGGCGGCGATCGCGGTGGGCTTTCTCTATGGAGGCAAGTCGTGGTGCAACTACGTGTGCCCGATGGCGCCGGTGCAGCGGATTTACACTGGACCGAGGGGGTTGTTAACCCGCCCCGCCCACCAGGAAAAACACCGTATTAGCCAATCAATGTGCCGCACCGTAGAACCTACGGGTCAGGAACGCAGCGCCTGTGTGGGGTGTCAAACTCCTTGCATTGATATTGATGCAGAGCGTTCTTACTGGGAGACGATCGAGCAGCCCGATCGTCAATTGCTTTACTATGGCTATCCCGGATTGGTGTTCGCCTTTTATGTCTACTACTATGTCTATGCTGGGAATTGGGATTACTACTTCCTAGGCGCCTGGACCCATGAAGAGCATCAACTCGCCACGCTGATGCATCCGGGGTTCTATCTGATGGGAACCGCCATTCCCATTCCGAAGCTGGTGGCAGTTCCGCTTTTCCTAGGGCTATGCACGGTAATCAGCTATGTATTTGGGGTGAGACTTGAGAAGGCTTATAAGGCCCATGCGCGTCGCCATAACCGAGGCCTTTCTAACCAAGTCATCCGGCATCGCATGTTTACGCTGTTTACGTTTGGCGTTTTCAATCTATTTTTTGTGTTTGGCGGTCGACCAATGTTGGGCTTGCTGCCTTTATCCTTGCAGCATATCTTCAATGCGATGGTTGTCCTAAGCAGCACCCTTTGGCTGCACCGCACCTGGGGCCGGAGTCCCGAACTGTACCTGCGAGAAAAACTGACGGTTTATCTGCGTAATCAATTGAGTCGCTTGGAAATCAATATTTCCCGATTTCTCGGGGGATGCTCCCTTGAGGATCTATCGCCGAGTGAGGTGTATGTATTGGCGAAGGTGCTGCCAGGATTTACCCGGGAAAAACGTCGCCAGGTCTACATCGGGGTCATGCGGGAAGCGCTAAGTGAAGGGCATATTAACGGCGCCAGCAGTTTGGAGGTGTTGCAGAATTTGCGGCTGCAGCTTGAGATTAGCGACCAAGAGCATCAGCAATTGCTAACTGAGCTGGGGATTGAGAATTATGAGTTGTTGCAGGCATCAAAGAAAGTGTATTCTGGCGCTTTTATTTAACTACAAGGCGCGTAAATTCTCCCTAACCGCTCATTCCCCTAAGGGAAGCATTCGAGGGGGCGGGCGTGAGAGTTAAATATACAAATCTGAAGCAGCAACCCAATGGGATTGCATCAGAGCTGGCGTTGGTTAATCCAGGAAAATATTTTGTAACATAAAAAAACATTAAGACGTAAACTACGTCCTGCATTAAGTTCAAATCTGCCTCACCCTGCGAGAAACCAGCGAGACATGACCAAAATGCTCACCAGCCACTTAACCGTCGCTCCCCAGCCGTTGACAGACACCGAGACTGGCGATGAGAATCAACCCGAAACGCTGACCAGTCTGCCTGATCAACTGCCCGCAGGCGGGACCGATTCGGCCCGTTTTGATTGGAAAGCCGTTTGGTATCCGGTCCACTATGAAGAGGATCTGGACAAAACCAAACTGACCCGCTTCACTCTCCTCGATCAGCCCCTGGTCATTTGGTGGGATCAAACAGCGGAAACCTGGCGGGCGTTTGAGGACAAGTGTCCCCATCGACTGGCGCCGCTTTCAGAAGGTAGGATTGCGGCGGATGGATTGCTGGAATGTCCTTACCATGGCTGGGCGTTTGATGGGTCTGGGGCGTGCGATCGCATTCCGCAGCAAGTTGAGGGGAGAAAGGCGGAAGCGTCCCAGCGGGCTTGCGTCGCCTCCCTACCGACCGTTGTGCGGCAAGGATTATTGTTCGTTTATCCCGGCCAGCCAGAGGATGCGGAAAAGACGCCAGTCCCCACTGTTCCGGTCTTGGAGGAGGGGTTAGAGGACGCCAGCGAATGGGTCTGCATCAATACCTTTCGGGACTTGCCCTATGACGCCCTCACTCTCCTGGAAAATGTGTTGGATCCGAGCCATTTGCCCTACACCCACCACCGCTCCGTCGGTAATCGGGTAAATGCAGGCCCCGTTGAACTAGAGGTTGTAGAATCTGGACGACAAGGCTTTAAGGGGGTTTGGCGAGAAGGGCCGCGGCGCGGAAAATTAGGACGGCAGGATACCACTTTCATCGCCCCGGGCCTGATGTGGCATGATCTCACCTCTAAGCAATTCGGCAGAACCTTAACCGTGGTCTACGCCACTCCCATCAGTAAAGGCAAGTGCCGCATTTTCGCCCGTTTCCCCTTCAAATTTCCGTCTAAGATCCCCCAGCTATTTATTAAGCTGACACCCCGCTGGTATTCCCACATTGGCCAAAACGCCGTATTAGAAGACGACCAAATCTTTTTGCACCATCAAGAGCGGCTGATGGCCCAAGCCAATGACGATCGCGGCTTCGCAAAAGCATTCTACCTACCGACACGGGCGGATCGTTTTGTGATGACATTGCACAAATGGATCAATCAATATCAAGCCGATCCTTTTCCAGGCCAGCCTTTACCGCCAGCCGCCTCCCGGGAATCGTTGCTGGATCGTTATCATTCCCATACTGAGAATTGCCTTAGCTGCCGCAACGCTTTGACCAATATCCAGCGGCTCAGGAAGGGCGTCGGCGCAACGGCGGCGGTTGCTTGGGCGATCGCGCCGCTGCTAGCGGTATCCCTTGGTAATACCGCAATCCTAGCCATTGTTGTGCTAACCGCGACTATCTTCGCTTTGGGGGCAAGTTGGTTCTGGCTAGAAAAGTTAGAGGAAAAGTTTTACAAAGGACGAGCTGTGCCGCCGCGAAATCTGCCTGAGAAGTAAACCTGAGTCGCCTATAATTTCCTTCTTAGGGTGTGTGCAATTTCTTCAGACTAGATATAACTTAAAGAAACCCCAATAGAATACATAGCCGTTTACAATCTTCCATCATGCGGTTTGGATGACACTCCCTCACAACGATGGATGTTCGCATTGGCGCGAAGACACTAAAGTGGAAGCCAAGGGTGTTATTGAAGGGTGCTCAACTTCTTTATCTTTTACTGATAGCAATTGATAACAATTCAAGTGATTTTAGGAATGTCTAGCGACTCAGGGAGGCATCAATGGTAAAAGTTGCACTGCTGATTGGAGTCAGTCAATATGAGCCCGGTTTGACCGCACTCCCGAGCGCCGTTAGAAATGTTGCGGCGATGCAGCGAGTATTGCAAAATCCTGAAACGGGAGGATTTGAGCAGGTAAAGGTGCTCAGCAATCCGACCCCAATGTCAATGCAGAAAGCCATCGAGATGATGTTTTCAGATCTTGCGGAAGATGACCTAGGACTATTGTATTTCTCGGGTCATGGCCTCAAGGATGAAAATGGCAGGGTTTACTTCGCCACCCGTTATACCCGCAAAGACGCCACGGGAGGACTCCTCAGAGCCACCGCCTTCCCCGCTAGCTCCATTCAGGACATCCTCAATAAAAGTCGGTGTCAGCAACAAGTGATCGTGCTTGATTGCAGCTTCAGTCGAGCTTATTCAGAGACGTCCACTACCAAAACCGATGATTTTGTAGACGTGGCGACGCAGTTGGGGGGTAAACGGCGAGGTATTCTGACAGCATCAACCTCAACCCTGGATACTTTAGAGGCAGAATGGGAAGAGCTATCAGTTTATACCCGCTACTTGGCGGAAGGCATCGAAACGGGAACAGCCGATGCAGATAGCAATGGCGCAATTATCCTGGATGAACTGCATGACTACGCCCGTCAGAAAGTTCAGGAAACGGCTCCAGCCATCCAACCCAAACTCTTTGCCGAGCCAACGGCTGCAAAAATCATTGTGGCTCAAGCGAGCGTCAATGATCCAAAATTTCGATATCGCCAGCAAGTTGAGCGCTTAGCTCATCGAGGCAAGATCTCAGACGAGGGACGCCATACCCTAGACGCCCTGCGCAGCGAATTAGACTTAGCCCCCGACCAAACAGCCGTCATCGAAGCGAAAGTCCTCAATCCTTATCAGAAATACCAGAAAAAATTAGAACGATACGGGCAAGTTTTTCTTGAAACGCTTCGTCGTGAAAGTCCAGTCAGTCCCGACGCTCGACTTGAATTGGAGGTTGTCCAGAAATCCCTGCAGCTGCGAAACGAAGATGTCGCAAAAGTTCAAGGATTTATCGAGCGCAAGTTTTTCCCCGATGGCGCACCGACTCATTCCCCTTCGGATCAAAGTTCTCAACCCTCGCCGCCGCCGCCCCCGCCGCCCCCTTCCTTTTTATCATCCAAGGCGGCGCCCGATACCGATAGTCAGCAAATCGCTCCATCAGAACTGACGTCTTCTCCCCTAGCGCCGGAATTCAGCCAAGTGGTGGACCCCATTATGGAGGATAGCCCCTTGGATGCGTTGACAGGTGAATTAGGACTCCCCGATCAGTCCCCCGATCAGTCCTACGACCTTCCAGAGTTCGATGATTTAGAGGACTCTTCAATCTCTTCTGAACTCCCCACGGACAACTTAGACATTTTTGACGATTTAGCAGATCTACCAGACGCAGATGTCCCCTCTTTAGATCTAGGGGATTCGGTTGATTTCTCCGCCTCTTCTAAACCCAACACCGATGACTTCAACATTTTTGACGATTTAGCAGATCTATCTGACGCAGATATGCCGTCACTGGATCTGGGCGATTCGGTGGATGTCTCCTCCTTACCTGTCCCCGACGGAGACGAACTCGACATTTTTGGAGAGTTAGCGGACCTTTCTGACCCGGATATCCCGCCGCTGGATTTGGAGGATGAGGCAGAACTGCCTACGCCTTCTGAAACCTTATCCCCCGAAGACTTAGACATTTTCAATGATTTCTCAGGGAAGCTGGACTCGGATCTGCCGTCTCTCGACCTAGAGGATACCTCAGAAGCCTCCAATTCCGACCCCATCCCTAACAACTTAGACGTCTTTGATGATTTCGCTGAGCCCAGTGAAGCTGACTTGCCATCGGTTGACTTGCCATCTTTGGATCTCGGAGATATGGCGGAGTTCTCTAGCTCGCCAGACTCTATTGAAAACGCCTTAGACGTTTTTGATGATTTCGCTGATTCGACTGACGCCGCCCCGACCTCAGGGGATTCTGCAGCGGCGGAACTCCCCGGTTCGTCCGAACCCGCTGCAGACAACTTCGATATTTTTGATGATTTCGCCGAGCCGAGCGACGCCGATAGCCCCCTGTCAGAGCTGGGGAATGGGACAGACCTCCCAGGTTTATCTGACCCACCCACAGACGAATTCGATATTTTTGAGGATGTAGATGATGTGTCTGGGCCTGCTGTCACTGACATCCCATCTTTGGAAGCAACTCAAGCGGATTCCTCTCTCAGTCCAACCGATCCTTACTCTGAAGACATCGAGGACCTCGACCCTCCATCGGAGGCGACTGACGCCAAAATCTCGTCATTAGAGCCGGATGATGCAGCGGATCTCTCCAATCCGTTCGCTCCTCTCTCTGAGGCAGAGGGCGTTGATGAATCATCCGTGTCAACAGACAACGGCATTTCTCCCTTAGATCTGAATAATGATGCGGATTTCTCCAATCCATTCGCCCCCCTCTACGATGGCGAGGGGGCCGATGACTCGTCGGCGTCAACAGATGATGTCCCTGCTTTGGGGCTTGACGAACCCGAGTCGGCTCCCAGTCCGCCTGAACCGCTATCGGCCGCCCCAAATGATTTACCCGGACTGCCTGACGCTGATTTAAACTTTCTGGCTCTCGATCTGGATGAAGAGGAGGAGACACCCCCCGAGCTATCGAAGTCCGCAACAGAGGCTCCCTTCGATTCAGAGGATCCCTTAGCAGGCTTACCTGACGCCGACCTGCTGTCGATGGACCTGAGTGAAGAGGGAAATACCGGTCGCTCAGATGAGCGACCGGTGAATAGCGATCTGGGCGCTTTAGTCGGCTTACCTGACGCCGACCTGCTGTCATTAAATCTCGATGAGGACTCTGCCGCCTTAAACTCTGCGGATCAACTCATTGATGAATTTGACGACATCGGCAAGCTACCCGAATCTGAACCCGCTTCCTTTGAAGCCGATGATGAGGGTATCGCCACCCCGAATTTGGCGGAGGACTTAGTGGATGAATTAGAGGCGCCTTCTCGACCTGGTCCACTTGAATCTGAACTCAATGCGTCTGAAACTCTTCCCCAAAATCTATCTGAACAGAGGTCGGATGATGCGGCAATCGATGAGTTTCCAGTCTCGCCTGATACAGACCTCCCTCAGCCAGACCTGAATGCTGACGCATCGTCCCCATCGCCCCTAAACAGAACCCGGAAATGGTTTGCGCCCGCAGCCGTCGTTCTAGGCTGCTTTATTCTCGCCATCATCTTTGGGCCCAAGCTGTTTAGATCGGGATCTCAGACTCCAGCGCCAACAGCGTCGGAATCGTCTGGAACCTCACCTGCTTCCACAACCAGCCCTGCTGCCCCATCCACCACTGGGGAGACCGCTGATCTCTCCCCTGCCGCCTTATATCAGAAAGCCCTAGATAGCGGCATTGAGGCGGCGACCTTGGCCCAATCGGCCCAATCTCAAGCCGATTGGCAAAAAGTCGTCGATGAATGGGGGAACGCGATCGCGTTCTTGAAGAAGACCCGCTCGGATGACGCTAATGCCGCCGAGAAAGCCCGACAGAAAATAGCCGAATATGAGCAAAATCAGGCGATCGCTCAGCAGCAGGCAGACCGCGCCTCTTGGCGCCAAGCAATTAGCACGGCTGAAAAAGCAGGCCAACGGGCTGGGACAGCTCAAACATCAGCAGATTGGAACCAAGTTGCAGATACGTGGGGAGATGCGATCGCATTGTTACAAAGCATCCCTGAAAGTAACCCAAACTATAACGCCTCCCAGACAAAAATAGCCGAATATCAACGCAATCGCGAGATAGCTAAACGCAGAGCTTCTCGAAATTAGTACAGAGATTGAGAGATAATCCACCATCCTCGGGTAGGATGGACAAAGCTTGCGCGCTCATCATCATCTTAGGGCATGAAACTGATGGCTTATTTCCAAAAGACTAGGCCAGGATCATCAGACCTGCCTGACTCCAAAAGATTCATCCTCGAGAAAAACGCAGAAGCAATCACTCCCATCCACCCAGTTATGGGATTTGTCAAGTATTTGACATACGACTCCACAGAAGGTCTCAGAACGCCCTTCCAATAGCTTGACGGACATAGATAGATGATGGACAGGTTCAGAGAAACAG
>JASJDH010000008.1 GCA_030065175.1 Leptolyngbyaceae cyanobacterium MO_188.B28
CTGATTGAGTGGTTCTTGGCCTGGTTTGATTGGTGTTCTCAGATCCATGAGCGGGGGTATCGCAACCATCCGTTAACCGAGGCGCAGAAGGAGAGCAATCGGGAGAAGTCTAAGGTCCGCGCCAAGGTGGAGCATGTGTTTGGGGCCTGGGTGAATGAGATGGGCGGTAAGTTGATTCGCTCCATTGGAATTGAGCGGGCCAAAGCCAATTTGGGGTTGAGGAATCTGGCGTTCAACTTGAAACGATACGTGTCTCTGGAAACCCGGGCGGCGAATGCAAAATAACCGGAGGAGAATTGGACGTAGCAACCTCAGCTAAAGGCTTTCAGGCGATTGCAGTCCCTATAGTCAATGCAAGAGTCAATACACGGATAAGAGGGTTATGAATTTACGATCCATCCAACTGTTCAAAAAAATTGCTTCAGGGGCTGACTGGATGAGTGTAGTTTGAATTTTTCGAGGTGCCCTTCTGTTAATCGACAATTGACAAAGCTAATAGCCACCCCACAATTAGCCCTGTTGTAGCTGTACCAAGCAAAATCCGAAGCACCTCACTGGAGCGAACATGCTCTTTTAGGTATACCCCGGCCCAAGACCCAGGCCAAGACCCAGCCCAAGCCAAAACACCAGCAAAACCAAAAGCCAAAAAAAAGAACGAATCAGACGACAGTCCAACCCCAGCCAAAGCCAAAGCCAAAGTCCCAACCAAAGCTAAAACCCAAGCTGAAACACCAGCATCAGCTCCAGCATGAGCCCCGGCTGCAGCCCAAGCCCAAGTACCAGCTGCAGCCAAAAACCAAGTCCAAGGCGGAACATAACCTGAAGCACCAGACCAAGAACGAAAATTATGATGAAGATTTAAATTGATAGCGATCAAAAAACCTTGACATCCATAGAGTCCAGAGAAAACTGCTAATCGAAGCCGGGGAATCACTTTACTAGTTCTTGCCCTATTCTTTTGAGATGAAGCTGACGGTCGAGAAGTCCCCTCAGAAGAGACCTGTGTTGCATGATGGGCACCTCGATTCTTTCCCTTCGAGGATCCCTGATAGCTTCGAGTTAGTTCGATTAGCGACTCAACTCCCTCTATTAATTTCTTCACATCTCGACGAAAATCAGGGTCATGCCGAAGAAAAACACTTTGCCAACTAGTTAAGCCTTTTAACGATGACGGAAGCTCATACTCCTTAGGCATACTGGCTCCGTTAACTAACAACGGGATAATCGGAATCCCCCGATTCAGTGCAGCCTCTATCTCTATACGGACCCAGTCAGTGAGATTATAAATCCTTGGATATCCATCAGCGCCAGCTACTGTCGTCCACGTGGGGCCAATCACCACAATTAAAACTTGACAGCGCCCGACTGACTTTTCTAAATGCTCACGGAAATTCACTCCTACAGGGATTGAGTCTACATCCTTAAAAACACGCCTCCTGCCAAAGTAATTCTCAAGGTGATCGTAAAGACGTCCAGTTTCGGCAATGCTGTCACTTCGGCGATAAGAAATAAAGATAGATCCCGAACTCGACATAGGCTAAATTGGGCTAACAACACAGAGCAAGGAGCGGTTACAGGTCTGGCAGTCGGCACCCTCTCTTTGGTTGCATACCTATTAAAACCACTGAATTGAAGCCATTACAGGAAATATCACCACATCTCATAAGAGATCAAACAATGGCTAGGACAGCACATGTCATTTTTTGGCCCTAAAGTAGCGAAGCTGCGATTTGGGGCAATTTAGTACAAATCAACCAGCAAATGGAACGATAGAATGGGCATTTCAGCCACTTTGACTTCATTCAGTTGAGGCTGATCAGTCAAAATAGCTCATAAGATAAACTCCTTATGGGGCAAGACTTTCATGCCTAAATTGCCCGAAAATGCAGCCCTGCTACTTTAGGGACAAAAAGGCGCAATCGCACATTTGGATGGGCCAGTGAAGGAGTTGGGCAAAAGACGGCAAGCAGTCAACACAACGGATAATTGCACATAGAATAATATGTATAATTATTTGTATAATTACAGGCTTCCTAGAAACGAGGTTCTGCAATGATTAGTCTCGATAACATTCATTCTTTTACTCAATTCCAACGTCAAGCCAAAGCATTTGCCGATAAGGTGCGAGCCAGCCAAACCCCGATGGTGCTCACAGTAAACGGTGAAGCCGCACTAGTCCTCCATGAAGCTCACGCCTTCCAGAAACTTCTCGACCGGCTCGCCGAGCTAGAGAACGAGCTTGAAGCGCTCAAGCTCCAGACGCTGCGCCATGACATCCAAATTGGCCTCGATCAGGCAGACAGAGGGGAATTCTCAGACGCCAGCATTGAAGATATCAAAGCCGAAGGGCGACGGCGGTTGGCCGCACAAAAGCAAAGTTAAATGATTCCCATCCGTCGCACCAGACAAGCTGAAGCCGATCTACTTGAGATCTGGCTCTACATTGCACGGGACAACGTAGACCGGGCTGATGAGTTGCTCGACCGGCTCGATGAGAGATCGCAGATCCTCAGCCAGCATCCTGAAGCAGGTCGGAAACGCGATGAGCTGGCGCCTGGGATCCGGAGCCTCACAGCAGACGAATATCTGATCTTCTACCGCGTTACGGATGTCCAGGTTGAAATATTGAGAGTCCTGCATGGAGCCCGAAACCTGCCTCGTATTTTTCAGGCAGGGATGGAGTAGGATTCGCTCAAACTCTTTATGGCGGAAGCCCCCCGCTTGCTCAGAGACTTGCGATCGCAGCCTCCATTCGTTCGCTCACTCGCCCTCTCTTAGACTTGAGGTATACTTCCCTACTTCAGCTACCAGCACAGAGATATTTAGGCTAATTCGCAGCG
This sequence comes from Leptolyngbyaceae cyanobacterium MO_188.B28, assembly GCA_030065175.1. Classification (GTDB taxonomy): domain Bacteria; phylum Cyanobacteriota; class Cyanobacteriia; order Phormidesmidales; family Phormidesmidaceae; genus JAKSDM01. The sequence goes on from JASJDH010000008.1 coordinate 2,841, forward strand.
ACTCCGGCAGGCAATCTCAGCGCTGTGACATTCGACCCTAGGCGGACAAATACCGAGATCGCATGTTTGGCGTCTCCACTCTTTTCGCATCGCCAACAGTTGACATGAGGAGGATAAACATGACGAATAAAGCTCATTGTAAAGACAAGCCATTGATCCATAAACTTCGATATTTAATGCGCTCTAGCTCATATAAAGACTGGTTCAAAGCGTATCAATTAGTGCAAAACAAAACTCCAGAAAATATCAAAACATTTGACGATTTTGATTCATTTTTCAAGCTGGATATCAAAGCTTTCTATATCAATAATATGGTATACGACTTAGAAATGGATCTGTATAACGAGGGCAGGGATGATTTGAATCTATTGAAAATGCGGGTGGAATTCTGTCGATGGGTATATCAACAGTTTTCTCAAGAATCTGATTTGAATATTGCCAATTTTCGCAATTTCGAAGCAGAATCACTCTGGGAAATCGGAGGAACGGAGCAAGCTGAAAAACTTTTTCAAGACTTGATTACGGATTTCCCCGATTTTGCTTACGGATACATTTATTATGCCGATGCTCACTGGCAATCAAACTGGAGTTATCAGCACGAACCCAACTACGCTAAAGCAGAGTCTATATATCGTCAGGCGTTAAAGAAACCGAAAATGGAAGATATTGCGGTGGTTCAAGAAAGACTTGACGATATGCTCTTTGAAAAAAAACACCCTGAGGAAAGAGAAAAAATTAAGAAAACGAGACTCAAACACATCCAGTCAAGAAAAAATTTAAGCCCATCATAGCGACGAGGAATACCTTCAAAATGACGGTTAGCTCTCAAATTTTGTCATGATCTAAGTAGAGGGCTCAATCAGGCCAGTCGTCATGGATTTCCCAGATCTTTTGCTCCCCACTCAAAGCGAACTCAAGCTGGAGAGTTTGACCCTCGACCCTGACTCAAATCTCATCACCCTCCACCTCATCTCCACTCAAACCACCGCCCATTGCCCGCTCTGCCGCCATCCCACCCAGCGCGTCCATAGCCACTACCAGCGCACCCTCAAAGATCTCACCTGGGCTAACTATCAAGTCACCTTAGAACTCCATCTCCAAAAGTTCTTCTGCGTCAATGCCGCCTGTCACCGCCAGATCTTCGTTGAGCGCCTGCCCGCGCTGACCGTCCCCTGGGCTCGTCGCACCAATCGATTGGCCTCACAACTGAGTCAAATCGGTCTCGCCTTAGGCGGGGCGGCAGGCGCTCGATGCCACAAGTTGGGCTACTCGCTCTGCCCCAATAGCGTTCTGAACGCCATCCCCTTCACCCCCTTACCCGAGCCGCCGCCCCCAAAGACCGTCGGGGTCGATGATTTTGCTTTTAAAAAGTGCCTGTCGTACGGCACTCTCATTATCGACATCGATCGACATCGCCCGATAGCGCTGCTGGAAGACGAACACGCCGACACCTTGGCTGACTGGTTAAAGCAGCATCCCACCATTGAAACCCTCGCCCGGGACCGCTCTAAAACCTACCGCCAAGGCATGAATCAAGGCGCGCCCCAGGCTACCCAGGTCGCCGACCGATTTCACTTACTCCAAAACCTGGCTGAGCCACCATTCTTAATACCCCCATAATGGACTAAAGGACCTTGAGAATTACGACTCTGTTGAGTGTGAGACATCCTGAAACCTCCAAAATAACTACAGCAGAGGAAAAAACTATGGGTCTTTGCTTGGTCGCCGTTGAAACCAATATTGTCGAGCCTCCTCTTTGAGAGAACGGTGTCGGTATCGCCTTAAGCGTTCCAGTTCCGCTTCATCAGCCCAGATAATCCAGCGCTGACCCGCTTCAGAAACCTCTCTGGCTTGCAGTTTACCCTTGCGCCGCCAACTCAAAAGAGTGGGGGAAGGCATATCCAGCGCCTGGGCTAAATCCCTCACCCACCACTCATGGGGACCGAGTTCCTCTGATGAGGTCTTCGCCTTATCGGGGTGAGTCAATCCGAGGGTGCGCATTAACGCCCAGACCGAATCGTGATTAAAGGTTTGAGTCTTCCTGGACGGGCGGAACCCTTCTTGGTTAAGCTGATGCGCGATCTGCTTTGCATTCAGCCCCTCTGCTCTGAGGGCGCGAATGCGCTCACAGAGTTGGGGATAGTAGCTCAGCTGAGTGTACTTGCCTACGGGGCGAATCAGCAGTCCGCTGGTGGAGTTTCCACCAATCCAATCAATGCGGACCTGAACCCGTTCGCTATCACCTTCCACCTCGATTGAAACTTTCGAGATCAGCTGTCGAATAATCTCTTTACGTTGGACCTGAGTTGTCGTGGGCGCGGCCCATAAAGTCGGAATATCCGCCGCCAACTCACGAATGGCCTGCTGCTCCGCCGCCGAAAGGGTCCGGGGCTGCTGTTGCAGGAACTGCTCATAGTCAGCTTGGAGCTGCTGCTGGGCAACCAGCTTAGCTTCCCAATCTCGGCCTAACTGACGCGCCACCAGGCGATTTTCCGGCTCCACTTGAAGATAGTGTCGCTCTGCTCGACCCGCTTCAAAGGCGGCTCGCTCCAACCGTTGTCGCCAAATGCGGTGTAAGTCCTCCCGTTCCTGCTCCAGTCGAGCAGCGGCGGCCAGCGAGACTTCCAGCGCCGTCGGCTGCAGCGCCGCCAGCACCTGTTGACTGATGAACTCGTCGAGCACCGGACCTGAGATCATTTGGCAGGACTCGCCGCCATAGTTTCGGCTTAAGGTGCAACATCTGTAGTTATAGGTCCGACTGTCCTTTCGATAGGAGACCGCCATTCGATAATCGCATTTACCGCAGAAGAGCAACCCCGGCAATAGCGCTGCTCCGTTGCGCACCGCCCCGGGCTGGTCGGCTCGGTTTTGATTCGCTTTCAAGCGGGCTAAATTGCGCTGGAATTGTTCTCTGGAAATATAGGCAGGCACATGCTGTTCCAGACGAGCATGCCACTGCTCAGGCGGCAGGCAAACTCGCCCGGTTCCTCGACGACCTGGTTTCTGCTTACGCGGATCGACCTGTCGTCGACCATAAGCATAGACGCCAGCGTAGATCGGGTTAGTGAGCAAGTTCTGCAACGTCGCCTGAGTGGACGGACGCCATTCCAGTTCGCCTTTGTTCTCACTGCTGTAAGAACGCATGCCAAACCGGATGTCATGCTGGACCAAGTAGCGCAATACGCCATTAATCGTGCCGAACTCCTCATATTTCTGGAACGTCAATCGGATGACCGATTGCACCTGCTCATCCGGGTCCAGGATAATTTCCCCCTGCGGACTGTGGATATACCCTGTAGGCAACGGAAAGCGCAGTTCGCCTCGCTGAGCCTTCTGCAGGACGCCTTGCTGCATCCGTTGCCTCAGGGTATGAAGCTCTGCAACCGATAAAGTCCCCTTTAACCCCAACAGCAGCTGATCGTTATATTGGGGTGATTGAAGCGAAGCTGCAACGAGGGGTCATTAGCTCAAAACGCTTGCTGTGAAAAGCTTTCAGGCGTTAACTTTTGTAAAGTCAATGACCTGCTTGGCTTTCAAATGATAAGTTTAGCTTATATTCACTGACAATGTTTACGCTCTCTGGAGCAATGATTCTAGAGGCGTAGAATGAAGCGAAAGTGGGAAAATTATGAGCTGATTGAGCATTGGACCATTGATACTGAGGAAAGGGAACTAATCCGCAAAAAGAAAGGAGCAAACCGGCTGGGGTTCGCGCTGCTGTTAAAGTTCTTCCACCTGAAGGGGCGGTTTCCCGAGAAGAAGAATGAGATTCCTAGGGTCGTACAAGCCTTTGTAGCCGAGCAATTAGGATTGCCTGTCGACCTCTACCAAGAATACAGCTGGCGAGGCAAAACTATCAAACGCCATCGGGCTGAAATCCGAGAGATAATAGGCTTTCGTCCGATGCGGCTGGAAGACTTTGATGATTTGCGGCAGTGGCTCATTGATGACGTGTTGCCTCAGGAAGTGGATGAGAGGCGGATAAAACGGTCGTTCTACGGGGAGTTAAGAGTGCGCAAGATTGAGCCTCCTACATATACTCAAGTGGAGCGTCTACTGAATTCCGCTCAACACCAGTTTGAGGTACAGCTCTGTGGCTCGATAGCAAACAAGTTGCCTAAGTCCTGTCTCAAAGCGCTGGATGCACTGACCGGTCCCCAAGAGGATTCATACATCCTAGACCCTGAGGAAATCCCACTCAATCAGCTCAAGCAGGAAGCCGGAGGCGTGAGCCTGAACAGTCTGTCAGCCGAACTGTCAAAGCTCGAAATTGTGCAGAAGGTGGCCCTGACGGAAGACCTGTTTAGCCACTTGTGTGAAAGTATCGTCGAACGCTATCGATTGCGGGTGGCGACAGAGACCCTGACGGAGTTGAGGCGGCACCCCGACCCGATTCGCTACACGCTGTTGGCGGCGTTTTGCTGGCTACGCTCCCAAGAGATTATCGATAACGTGGTTGAGCTGTTTATCCAGTTGGTGCATCGCATGGAACGGCGAAGCAAAAAGCGGGTTTCAGAGGCAGTTGTCGCCAAAGCCCAAGGCGGTGATGACCATGACAAGATTCTGTACCAGATCGCTCTGGCGTCCCTGGCGGAACCGGAGGGACTGGTGAAAGACGTTATCTACCCGATTGCTGGGGAAGAGAAGCTGGAGAAGCTGATTGACAGTTTAGATGAGGGCGGCGGGACATTCCGAGAGCGTCTGGTGGCTCGCTTACGCTCTGCCTACAATCACCATTACCGTCGAATGCTGCCCGGGATTCTCAAGGCGCTGGAGTTCCGCTCTGATAGCCCTCAACTGAAGCCAGTGATGGAGGCGCTCCAACTCCTCAAAGACTATGCGGACAAACCTCGAAAAGAACCCTATAGCGAGGATGTGAATGTGCCCATGGAAGGCGTACTCAGCCCAGACTGGCAGGAAGCGGTGATGAGCACAGGCGCCGACGATGACCCTCAGGTGGATCGGGTTACCTATGAACTTGCTGTTTTGCGCACGGTGCGCGAAAAGCTGCGGTGCAAGGAGATTTTTGTGCCCGGCGCCAAGCGCTACCGCAATCCCGATGAAGATCTGCCCCAAGACTTTGAAACCAAGCGAGAAGAATACTATCAAGACCTCCAGCAGCCCCTTGAGGTGGAAGCCTTCATGGCTCAGATTCAGAGGGACATGACCCAGGCGTTGGAGCAACTTAATCGGGGCCTCCCCAAAAATTCCAAGGTGAAGATCTTGGACAAGCGGGGGGGATGGATTCAACTGACACCCCTGGAAAAGCAGGCCGAGCCTGAACAGTTATCAAAGCTCAAGGAAGAGATCAAGCATCGCTGGTCTATCATTTCCCTGCTGGATGTTCTGAAGGAAACGGAGTTTCGGCTCCATTTCACCACCCATTTTCGCAGCACAGCCAGTCGGGAGACCCTAGATGCTGCTGACCTGCGCAAACGTCTGTTGCTGTGTCTGTATGCCTTGGGAACGAATCTGGGCATTAAACGCATTGCCCATGGGGATCATGGCGCCAGCTACTTTGACTTGCACTATGTCCGGCGTAAATTTTTGAGCAAAGCCGCCCTGAGACAGGCTATTGCCGATGTGGCCAACGCCATCTTCCAGATTCGACTGCCTCATATCTGGGGGAACGCCACCACTGCCTGCGCCTCTGATTCCAAACAGTTTGGAACCTGGGACCAGAACCTAATGACCGAGTGGCATGCCCGCTACAAAGGACGGGGCGTCATGATCTACTGGCATGTGGAGAAGAAGGCCCTTTGCGTCTATTCTCAGCTCAAACGCTGTTCTTCTTCCGAGGTCGCCGCCATGATCAAGGGCGTTCTGCGCCATTGCACCCAGATGTCGATTGATAAAAACTATGTGGATACCCATGGTCAAAGCGAGGTGGGCTTTGCCTTCTGTTACCTCCTGGGCTTCCAGCTCATGCCCCGTATCAATGGCATTCACAAGCAAAAGCTCTATCTCCCGGGGAAAGGACAATCCAATATCTACCCCCGTCTCAAAGCCATTATCAAACGCCCCATCCGCTGGCAACTTATCCGCGAGCAGTATGACGCCATGATCAAGTTCGCGACTGCGCTCAAGCAGGGCACTGCAGACCCAGAGGCGATCTTGTCCCGGTTCACCCGTAACAACGCCAAACACCCAGTCTACCTGGCTCTGGCTGAACTCGGCAGAGCCATTAAAACCATCTTCCTCTGCCGCTACCTGCACGACGAGCGTATCCGCCAAGAGATTCAGGAGGGGCTCAACGTGGTCGAGAACTGGAATGGCTCCAATGACTTCATCTTCTTCGGTAAAAGTGGAGACTTTACCTCCGGTCAAACTGCCCTACAAGAGCTTTCCATGCTTTGCCTCCACCTGCTCCAAATTAGTTTGGTCTACATCAACACGCTGCTCATTCAGCAGGTCTTATCGGAACCCGCATGGATGGAAAAAATGGGACCTGATGAACTTCGGGCCTTGACGCCTCTCATCTATGCCCACGTCAATCCTTACGGCGTCTTCCGGCTCAACATGGCTGAACGATTACACATTGAACCCATCGCAAGTTAGCGTCAACTGTCCCGAAATCGCCCTAAATGACACTGCTTGTTTAGGGCGATCTCACACAGATATCAGCAGCAAAATCCTTCCCAGAATACATAAGCCAAACTTATGAAATTACGTCAAAAAATGGGGATCCCTGGCACATCTTCCCGCTAATGACCCCTCGTTGCAGCTTCGCTTCAATCACCCCTTTTCGCTTAGCCCTCAATTCATCCGCAAAAATCGGCGCAAAGCGTTCTTCCCAATCCCGCACTGTCTCGTGGGTGAATTCAAATCCTCTCACCAGAAAGAATTCTGCTACATCTCGGTAGCTCAACTTGTAGCGTAATCGACACAGTAAAACTTGGAAGACGATATCGGTCGGAAATTCCAGAAAATTGAAGGGGGTGTTTGTGCGCTCGTTAAAAGTGCAGTGACAATTTCTACAGTAGAAGACGGCATACCCAAGGTTTGTCGTGCGTTGCAGTTTGGTGATTCGGGTGGAGCAGCAGTGAGGACAGGCCATGAGGCAATTCTGAGATCCAGGCGGGGGCGCCGTCAGAATATCAGAAGTGTGTCTTTTATTCAATTTTGTATACTGGGTTCTGACAGTTTCAGCTCAAGGGTTTGAACCAATAACGGAATTGTCAGTCATTTCTGGGTCATCCACAAAGATTGCTCCACGGCCCCTGAAGTCGTTTTTATCTTTTGCCGAAAGCCCTAAGTTGCCTCCGAAGGTCGCTGATGTAACTTCGGCATTGCTGAGGTCGGCATTGCTGAGATCGGCATTGCTGAGGTCGGCGTCTCTGAGGTCGGCATTTCTGAGGTTAGCTTTGAAGAGGTTAGCTCTGATCAGGTCAGCGCTGCTAAGGTTGGCGTTGCTGAGGTTAGCAAAGCTGAGGTCAGCAAAGCTGAGGTCAGCAAAGCTGAAATTGGTGTTGCTGAGGTTGGCGCTGCTGAGGTCAGCAAAGCTGAGGTTGGCGCTGCCGAGATCAGCGCTACCGAGGTTAGCGTTGCTGAGATTGGCGAAGCTGAGGTCAGCGAAACTGAGGTTAGCGAAGCTGAGGTTGGCATTGCTGAGGTCAGTTTCGTTGACGCCAGCGAAGCTGACCTCAGCATGTCTGAGGTCGGAGAAGCTGAAGTTGGCGTTGCTGAGGTTGGCAAAGCTGAGGTTAGCTTCGCTAAGGTTGGAGCTGTGGAGGTTGGAGCTATGGAGGTCGGCGCTGCTGAGGTCAGCGCTGCTGAGGTCAGCGCTGCAAAGGTTGGCGCTGCCGAGGTCAGCGAACTGGAGATTTAGCCCTTCGACGCATGGTTCTATCTCGGTAAAGCCAACCTCCTGAATCTGTAGCTCAAGGACCTGCATTATCTCTTTTAAGACAATCTGTTGTCGAAGTCTTTCCAGAGCTGCTTCAGGCCCTTCCAGATCGATCTCAATACTCCCTGGATATTTGATATGCGATGTTTCGATTGAAAAGTCGCCAGCAATTTGTTGAATTTCAGTGAGGAGTCCTTTGACTTTATCTCTGTCTAACTCACTGATATCCGCGTCAAGCCTAATTTTCAATCGTCGAGGACAACTAGGATGATGTTCTGAGGAGTCTTGATTTAATTTGTCCCCGAAAGGCTGAAGCCCCATGTGCGCCAGAACGGTGAGCAAAGCCTCTAAGCCCTTTCCTTGTGGAGATTCGGTGTACCTTAACAACGCTGCAGACCTCAAACCGAGTTCAGCGACGAGCCCCGGCATGACAGCTTGAGGGATGCCTAATGTTATTTCTATCTGGAGCAACTGAGATAGAGGCAACCGGCTCAGAGTATCTATCAGCTTCAGACGTTGTTCTATGAATAACTTAGTTCTCTGCGGGCTCTGAGGGTCTAGTGACATAAGCGGCGCCTGGAGGTGATGAGCCCATGATAATCGACAGCATCGATCTCGCTGAAAACCAGACACCCGTTCAGGGGCTTCTAAAGTTTGCGTTCATCCAACTTCTGATCGCCTGACAAAATCCGGAACGAATGAGTTTGAGGCATCTGCCGTGGTAACGATACGCCTAGGATTCAATTCGTCATTCTGATGGGTGAATCAGGGAAACTGGCGACGGTGATACACTGAGATTCAAAAAGTAAGCTACGAAACGATGGCTACTCGGCCCAAAAGTAGCAAAGCTGCGATTTGGGGCAATTTAGTACAAATCAACCAATAAATAGAACGATAGAATAGGCATTTCAGCCATTTTAAGCTCATCTAGTCGATGCTGATTAGTCAAAAGAGTCCAAAGGGCAAAAACCTTATAGGACAAGGTTTTCACGCCTATACTGCCCGAAAACGCAGCCTTGCTACTTTATGGCCTTCCTGGTGAGACCGGCCTCTCCGCCCAATCAATTCTTCCGAAAACTGGGCCGAGGGGACGATTGGATTCAAACCTTACTCTGCGCCAAGGCGTTAGATGCTAACGGAGCTGAGGTCGGCGACGCCATTAATACCGACCAACGTCCCACTGCATTCTGCCAGCAGAAATCAAGCGACCTACCTTGATCTGTTCCAAACACCATAACGATGGACGCCAATCCAGCCAATCAGACTTCACGCCTATCAGGCGCTAGGAAAACGCGATTCTGCAGCAGTTACACGACCTCCCAATAGCGTCGTGTCGCAGGCTGGATCAGAAGCAATCAATCTCCCCTGCAATTCAGCCGCCCCCCTCATTTCATGTCGCCTGAAATAATGCCTTAAACTGCTGACTGTCACGGATTGAATCGAAGTACTCATCAGTTTGAGCCATCAACCGATAGATAGAGGGACTCAGAACAAAGGTTCGATAAAGATTTTTCACGACCAAATCAATATTATTCTGCACAGCGTATACGCGGGCCTTGCCGTACCAAGCGTTCGGATTGGAGATATGGCGCTTTAACGAAGTTTCGAAGCTATTAATCGCCTCGCTATAGTCGCCGAGTTGAAGCATTACCATACCCCTCTGATTCCAGGCATAATAACAACTCGGTTTAATTTTCACTGTGGCGTCCAAACAGGTAATCGCTTGATGGTGACGCTGTAGGGCGCTCAATGCCAAAGACCGATTGTACCAGGCATGGTGATTCTTCACGTCGTATTCAAGGGCGCGATCAAAACTGGAGATCGCGTCTTCATAGCGCTTCATACTATTCAATGCTGTCCCCAGGTTATACCAGGCTTTAGAGTCTCCAGGGTTAGACTGAATCGCTTGTCTAAAATGGGTCGCAGCCGCTTCAAATTTCCTCATCTTCGCCAGGGCGAGTCCTTTCCCATGCCAGGCCAGCGGGAGGGTTGAAGCCAGCGCCAGCGCTTGATCAAAGCTCGAGATCGCATCTCCATAGCGGCCTAACTCAGAAAGGGTGTACCCTCTTTGAATCCAGGCGTCATGGCAATCTGGGCAAACCTCCAGAAATTGCTCGAATTTGCTCAGGGCTCTCTTATACTGTCCAAGGGCGTATAAGCTAACGCCCTGACCATACAGAAGATAAGATCGGTGGTGCTGCCTCATCGTGTTCCCGCTTTTAGTTGGAGCCCTCCATCATATTTTCCTAACTTTAGATATCCCCATCTTTTCGTAAAAATGTAGGCCCTTGTCTGTTGGAGATGGGCCTGTGTCCCTGACTCATGTAGTGTTGCTCCACAGGTCCAAACCGCTTCCCTGAAGGGACTCTAGGCGAGTAGATCTGAAAATTCAATCATATCAAAGCGCATTTGTGGGGTATTTCAGGGCAAAATCAGTGTTCAGGACAGTGATTTTAGTCTTTTTAAGATCATATTTTGAAGATCAATGTCCTAGAGCGTTCTGGGAATGGACCTCTGGGTCGATTTTTCTAATTAACCCTATACAGTTTTGAGGGTAGACTCACTGGCAAAGCACTCTGCTTCAGCCACTTGAAACTTTTGCAGTCGTTGAATTGCCCGTCTCATGTGGGTTAAATCCCTATGGGGAAAACCACATTAGTCGGGGACATAGCCCCATCCCCGCTACAGGTTTAGAAAAAAGGTCAATTCAACTGCAAGGTCTGCTGACGACCGAGCGGCTTTTTGACGCCTACACCTGAGTCATCACGCTCTAGCCAAATAGCAATATCAGTTCTGTATAGGGCGACTTCACCAATCAGGGTTTTAATAAACAAGGTTCCTCGGTCACAAACGATGGTCCGTATGGGATACCATTTCTGCTTCACCATCAACAGTAAGTCCAGTTGTAAGCCGCCTTTTCTAGAGTTTCGATAATGGCTCCACCAGTGTTTCCATAAAACGGCCGATTCATCAAACCGCAGACGATAATTGGGTGGTACAGAGCATTATTGTCAGTAGCGAACTAAACGGACACTCTCATCAACCCGACTATCCGGCGCAAAATGATTATTTTGCAGCGCCTGCTGGAGAAAAACCGCATAGTTTGAATGGGGTCGAACCTGAACCGTAATGGGTTGAGACGTGAGGTCTTTGATCGCCAGAAGCTTCCCATTTTTTCCAGAAGTTGAACTCGATTATCGATGGTTTCAACGCGTAAATTGGGGTTGGCCGACAAGGACACCTTGCCTTGTACATAGTGTTCTATCGGTGAGGCATTATCCAAGCATGTTTTCATCTTTACTGCAGAAAAATAGACGCACTTCTAATTCCTTCATCATAAGGCTGAGAGCCTGTTGGAGGCTATTGTTAGAGTTCCCGTATCTCGAGTTTCTTCCAAGAGAATTGAAAAAGGTGAAGGAAACTTTAACCAAACAGAGTCGCCCCTCGGACTAACTCACAAACTGAAAGCTGGCATTACTCAAATTGAGGCTGGTCATACCGTTAAATTGAGCCACCAGGTCTTGTCCCTGCCAATAGAGGAGCGTGTCAGCACCTTGTGAGGTTTGGCTGTAGTCCGTTGACGAGCCATACAATTGAACTGTATCGACGCCCAGATCAAAGTCTTGAATGGTCACGAAGTCGGCGTCACCGCCCTGGTGGTAATAGGCGGAGTCCGCGTCACCCAGGATGAACTGATCAGCGCCGCCGCCGCCAGTCAAGCTATCTTGTTCGTTGAAACCAACGGCGACGCTGTCGGTCCCGTTGAGAATATCGTCACCGCCACCGCCATAGAGGGTGTCGTCGCCACTGCCGCCGGTCAGAGTATCGAGGCCCCCTTCAGGTTCAAGCTTAATTTCGATGACGCCGCGCCGAGTGCTGCTGGTGTAGGTGTCATTCCAGCCACTGTTGTAATTCATCTCGACATAGTCTTGATCACCTCCGCTGTTGTTGGGGTTATTCCCATCCCAGTTGGTGTAGGTTACCGCTTCGCCGCTAATCCACTCAAATTGCCCTTCTACGACTTTGTCGGTCAAGCCAATCCAGTAATTGGTGATGCTGCTAAAGGTATTCTTTAGCCACTGCTCCTCAGCGGCGTCATTGATAGTGACCAGGTTGCCCCCTAAGCTCTCGGCATGGGCTTGAGCCGCTTCCCAACTCATGGTGGAGTCCGTCAGCAAATAGAGACTGTCATTATAAGTTTCACCATTGGGGAGGGATGTTGGAGTCGAGGCGGCTGGGTCAGTGTAAGAATCCCCATATAAGGTGTCATTACCCGAGTTGCCAAAGAGGCTGTCATCCCCTTGACCGCCGTGGAGCGTATCATTCCCGCCAGCCCCCGTGTCAAACTCATCCTCGCCGTAAAGAATGTCATTGCCTTCGCCGCCGTAGAGAATGTCGTTGCCTTGCCCTCCATTGAGGGTATCGTCGCCGCTGGCGACTGGGACTTCAGGTTCAAGCTTGATTTCAACAATGCCTCGCCGAGTGCTGCTGGTATAGGTGTCATTCCAGCCACTGTTGTAGTTCATCTCGACATAGTCTTGATTGCCTCCACTGTTATTGGGGTTACTACCATCCCAGTTGGTGTAGGTCAACGCTTCACCGCTAATCCACTCAAATTGACCTTCTACAACTTTGTCGGTCAAGCCGATCCAGTAATTGGTGGTGCTACTAAAGGTATCCTTTAACCATTGCTCCTCAGCGGCGTCATTGATAGTGACCAGGTTGCCCCCTAAGCTCTCGGCATGGGCTTGAGCCGCCTCCCAACTCATAGTGGAGTCGGTTAACAGATAGAGACTGTCATTGTAAGTTTGGCCACTGGGTGTCGGGGAGTCAGCAGGGGGCGTCTCGGTTTCAAAGTCGCCATAGAGGGTGTCATCACCGGAGTTGCCAAACAGTCTGTCATTTCCGTCACCGCCGTAGAGCGTGTCATTACCGCCGCCCCCTGTGTCCAACTCATCTTCACCGTAGAGGATATCGTCGCCTAAACCGCCATCCAGAATGTCGTTGCCTAAGCCGCCTCTTAAGATATCTGCGTTCCCCTCTAACGGTTCAGTGGTCACCGGATCAGGCGTCGTCGGTTCATCGACAGCGATAAATTGAATGTAGTCAATGGCGCCGCGATCGCCCCCATTCTCATTCACTGTCAGCTCAATCAAATCGGTTTGCTCAATGTACAAACCGCTGGCGACGGTGCGAGTGGTGAAGCTATCGGCGCCGATCAGACTCGTCCCTAGATTTTGATCGGCAAACCAGCGGTCGGCTTCTTGATTGCCGATATCGACAATAATTTCTGCAGCGCCGTCATTTTCATCGTAGTAGCCGACGACCACATCGTAGTACCCGGTCTCACCCGTAAACAGATCCGTCGCCCGAAATTGCTGATTGGCGGCGCCGCCGTCATCATCATCGTCGCCATAATACATGCCGACATTGACAAACTGTCCCCCAGAGGCAAAGGCCCCACTGCCAATATCCACGACCCCAGAGAGATCCATACTCTCGGCTTCTAGCTGAACTACTGTCTGGGGGGAATTGGTCTGAGCCTCAGGAACAACGGGAACAAACTCGATGTAATCCACCTGTCCATGGTCGCTGAGCTGGCGCAAGCTCGTCAGCAGAACCGTATCGCCAGGCGTCAGATCGACATCGCTGAGAGTATAGGTGGTGAAGGTCTGCTCTGATACCTCCGTAGACCCTAAATTCTGATCCGCGACCCAACTCGCTTGTTGGACGCCGCCAACACTGGCGGTAAACTGGGCTGCGCCAGCATTTTGATCGTAATACCCCACAACGATGTCATAGGCGCCCGCTCTGCCATCAAAGGTCGTGCTCAGGTTAACCGTCTTGTCGATACTTTCGTCTTTGGATTCGATGGTGCGCCCTGCAGAGGCAAAGTTAAACTGATTGAGCTGATACTCCCCACTGAGGGTCATGTACTCAGCTTCCACCCGAATGGGCGCGGTGGGATCATGGGCGATAAACTCCACATAGTCCACAGCGGCGTAGTCATCAACCCCCCGGATGCTTTGCAGCGCGAGGCTATCCCCCGTTTGCACTAACTGGCCGCGGGCGACGGTGCGAGTGACTAAATTGTCTGAGCCAACACCGGAGTTAAGGAGGGAGAGATCGGCTTGCCAATTGTCCAGCAGCGTTCCTGCTAGGGTGGCGCTATAGGAGGCGGACCCATCTAGACCATCGAAATAGCCCACCACAACGTCGTAAAACCCAGTCGCCCCTGTAAAGTTTGTGGTTGCTGTTAAGCCCTCAGTGCTGTCCGTGGTGCGCACTACATAGCCGCTGGATGCAGCAACCCCAGAGAGCTGCTCATAGTGAGCGCTTGCCGACAAATCCATAGCCTCCGCTTCAAACCGGAGGGTGGATAAAGATCCGTTATCGATCACTAGAGCCGAGTCTTGCGCGTTAGATTTTTCCAGAGTGAGATAGTCGATCGCAGCCTGGTCGCCCCCATCCGCTAAAGCTTGTAGCTCCAGAACATCGCCTTGTTCCAAGATTACATCTAAGCCCAAAACCCGGGAATGCATTTGGTTGTCATCCTGGTTGAACTGCCAGCTATTCAAGACTGCGCCATTGAGTAACACAGTCGCCTCCGCAACCCCTGCGTCACTATCAAAGTAATTGGCGTATATGTTATAGACGCCAGCGGCGTCAATCGTGAATTGGGCTGAGCTGGGCGTTGTCGTATTGGTCGTTGTCAACAAGCTGTTTCCGGAAGCGGCAATGTCGTAATCGGTCTCATCAGCAACGCTATAGCCGTCGGTGAAAGTCCCGCTTTCCGCTTCTAAGCGCTGGACGTCATTCTGAACCAACTTAGTGCTGGCCACCAGGTTAAGCTCATCTACTTCCCCTTGAATCTCAATAATATTGGCTGTGGAGCCCAGGGTATTTTGCAGCCAGATCGCCAGCTGGCTCCCTGCCTGTGGGTTAATCAGACTGCCGCCTCGGCTAGTCGCCTCAGCTGCTGCTGTCGCTGCGCTGGAAGCAACCGCGTAGAAGTTACCATTATAGAACTCGGTTCCCAGCAGCCGATCGCTGCCATCATCGGCCAGTTGGCTTTCGGGATTGACTGCAATGATGTCAATGTAGTCAATCCGAACTTGCTCGTTGCCCGCGCCATCGGCGATCAGTTCGAGGCGATCCCCTGACTCCAGGCCGATGTCATCAATGACGTAGGTGAAGAAATTGTCGGACGTGGACGCACTGCCAGTCCCCTGGTCTAGCGACCAGCTGTACTCGGCGACAACCTCATCCTGCGACCCCTGCCAACTCTGAAATAATCCCGCCAGCCAACTCTGCCAACCCTGCTGATCCTGTTGACCCTGCTGATCCTGCTGCCCCTGCTGATCCGCCTCACGTTTGATCTTCAGAGTCACATCACTGGTGTTGGCGTTGTCATCGTAATACCCCACGACCAGTTGGTAGGAGCCGTTGGGGCCGCTGAAATCTGTCCGCGCCTTGCTCTGGAATAGGCTGGACAGAAACCCTGAACTGGTGGCGATCACCTCGCCATTCGAAGCATCCCCTTGCGTATCAAAGTTATAGCTGGTGAGCTTCATGTCTTCGGCTTCCAGGCGCACCCAGAAGTCCAATAAGTTGGAAACCGTGGACACCCCCAAACTGGAGAGTAATTCTTCGGAAGAGGTGGTAGAGGAATCGGCGGCTGGGTCGTTAGAATTATTGGCGCTACTGGAAAGGTTGGGATTATGGGCGTCGCCATAGAGTTGATCGTCCCCCTCGCCCCCAGATAGAATGTCTTCGCCTTCGCCTCCCATCAGAATGTCATTGCCGTTGCCGCCAACGAGGTCATCCACCCCTGCCCCGCCATCCAGGACGTCATTATCGGCGTCGCCCTTGAGCACATCCCGGCCTGCGCCGCCTTCTAGAATGTCGTGCCCCCGTCCTCCAGAGAGGACATCGTGTCCTTCCTCGCCGTAGATCCGGTCATCGCCATTCTCTCCGGCCAACATGTCATCCCCTGTACCACCGTAGAGAGCGTCATCCCCATCCCAGCCATAGACGAGATCATCGCCCTCGCCGCCCAGAAGAATGTCATTCCCACCCTTGCCGTCAATCAGGTCATAGCCCGCATCTCCGCTGATCAGGTCGCGGGTTGCATCCTCACCCGCCAAAATATCATCCCCAATGCTGCCGGTTACTGTGGCGATCTCCGTGGTGCTTCCATCCGCATTCGTCTCGGTGGTGGTAGTGGTGGCGGCTTCGATTTCCGCCAGCCGATCCATTTGGTTTTCAATCTGTTGCCACCAGGAGCCCGGCGCCAACTCAAAGGCTTGCCACCAACCACCCGGGTGCAGCGCTAGCATGGAGGCTTCAAATTCTTGCCACCAGCCGCCGTGGCCTAACTCCAGCACCTTATCTTCAAAAATCTGCCACCAGGAGCCAGGCCCCAGCGCCAGCACTTGCTCCCCAAACGCTTGCCACCAACTGCCATGGCCCAATTCTAGCAGTTGCGCTTCAAATTCCTGCCACCAGCCGCCGTGGCCCAGCGTCAGCATTTGCTGTTCAAACACTTGCCACCACCCGCCGAAGCTCGCCTCCAGCATCTGTGGTTCAAACTCCTGCCACCAGCCGCCCGGAGACAGCGCTAACATGTCCGTTGTAAATTGCTGCCACCAGCCGCCGTGTCCTAACTCAAGCGCCTTCGCCTCCACGATCTGCCACCAGCCGCCCGGCCCCAGCGCTAACATCTCCTGGTCCAAGCTTTGCCACCAGCCGCCGGGGTGCAGCTCCAGCAGTTGTGCTTCAAATTCTTGCCACCAACCGCCGTGTCCCAGATCAATCATCTGGACCTTAAAGGCTTCCCACCAGGAGCCCCGAGCCAGCGTGTACCAGTCGTGACCGTTGGCCACAGCGTCCTCCGTGGCGGCGACGCCAACGCCAAAGTCTTGGCTAACGGCTTGCATCGCCTGGTCGTAGAGGACGTTCAAGTCCAGACCTGCTTGGAGGGCGCCGTAGTCAACGTCCCATCCCAGCACATCGAAGGCTTGCAGGTCGAGCTGAGAAATATTGGTGCGTTCTTGATAACCCAGGGTCGGGTCCATAATCCCCAGGGCGTTCTGAAACCGCTGCCAGTGGCTGGCTTGATACTCGCCCCCTTCCTCAAATTCAGCTAACGCGGTGGAGCCCCCGTCTAAGGAGAAGTAGGCCGCCCCGCCAAAACTCAAGTCACTGACGCTGCCATCCGGATTATCGATGGTGACGCTGGTGTCGCTATAGCGCATCAGGTCTAAGGCGGTGAACCCTTCGGTGCGGGTTTCGCCGGAGTGCAGTTCAAAGGTTTCGATCAATCCATCGAGACCGCTGACAAAGCCCAGGCTATGGCCCAACTCGTGCAGCGCCATGGTCAAGAAATCCAGTTCGCCTTCAGGCGTTTCGCCCTCCCGGGTGAGGTCATAATTCCAGTCGTAACTATTATTGATGACGACATACCCGTCGAGGGCGGTAGGGTCTTGGAGCATATCGTGGGTCCAAGTCCCGCCGTCCTCTAGCAGGAGGGCTTCATCCATCCCCAACGCCTTGGCTTGGGCGCGGGTGAGCATCAGGGTGGTGTTGCCGTCCACCAATTGGCCGTCCACTAGAAAATCCACCGTGTTGCCGTCCTGAAGGGCTCCGAGCACGGAGGCGTCTTCCTCCGATGTGGCGTCCAAGGCCAGATACTCTTGATACACCCCGTAATTCACTTCGTGAAAGATAGGCACAGCGCCGCCGACCGCTTGGCCGTTATCAAGGCTGTCGACGCCGCTGATGTGAAGGTTGATTTGGGTGTCGTCGGTCAGAAATTGCGACCAGATCATCGCCGCCATCTCGAATCCGAGGCGCTGTTCGAGCGTGACGTTGAGATCAAAGGTGAGGTTAAATTGAACCATGGGAATATGCTGATTCGAGAGTAAATTGAAGAGATGCGCCAGTCCCTGAAGCACTTCGGGACGGTCCCGCTCAAAACCGAGGGCTACCTAAAAGACAGATTATAAGTACAAAAATATACTAATTGATTAACATCCACTCACAGTGTATTCCCCCTGCTTTCAATCCACAATACTGTTCTCAAATACTTCAAATTCCAGCATTTCCAGCGTCACATCTTAATACCTTCTGCCAGTGAATCCTCGTAGATGTCTACGTATTTATCTAAATTACTTCGTACAAATTTCAGAATTCACTCAGGCAAATACTTAGAATACACAGAAAAGCAGGCCA
The DNA here is from genome assembly GCA_030065175.1 of Leptolyngbyaceae cyanobacterium MO_188.B28. Taxonomy (GTDB): domain Bacteria; phylum Cyanobacteriota; class Cyanobacteriia; order Phormidesmidales; family Phormidesmidaceae; genus JAKSDM01. The sequence continues at coordinate 20,920 of JASJDH010000008.1, forward strand.
CCGCCTTTCGCCGGGTTCGCTCCTGCTGGATCCCCCAGGACTAACTGGCCAACGCTATCTCTGCTGACATTCCGCCTGGGAGGGTTGGGCGCTGCGGAGAAGAGGCGCAGGCGTTCGCCAACAGTGCGGTCGCCGCCGCTGCGGGCAAGGGACGGGAAAAGAAATACCCTTGCATGTGTTGGAAGCCAAGCGACTGCAAGATCTCAAGCTCTGTTGGGGTTTCAACCCCCTCTACAATCACATTCAGTCCCAACTTATCCGTCAGCAACCGGATTACTTCACAGATCTCCCAGTTTCCATTGGCGACAAAGCTCCGGTCTATCTTGAGCGCGTCTAGCGGCAGTGAGGGCAACCGGGAGAGGGCGGAATACCCCACTCCAAAGTCATCAAGGTGAAGCTGGACGCCTAAATTTCTCAGCTTCTGCAGCACGATCTCCACCACTTTACTGTTCTCGATCAGCGCGCTCTCAGTGATTTCCAGTTTTAGACGCTGCGGCTCGATTTGACTGGTGTCTAGCACCTGCTCCAGATGATCCGCCAGGTCCAATTGACCCAGTTGAAACACGGATAGATTCACGCTCACGCTCAGAGACGGCTGCTGGGGAAACGCTCGCCGCCACTGGCTCAACTGACGGCACGCGGAGGTGATCACCTGTTTGCCCAGCGAGTGGATCAAGCCATTTTCTTCGGCCAAGGGGATGAACACGGTCGGGGAGATCTCTCCATAGGTGGGATGACGCCAACGAGCTAAGGCTTCAAACCCAACGATGGCGTCGGTCCTGACGCAGACAATGGGTTGATAAACTAAATAAATCTCTTGCTGGTCGATGGCTTGGGGGAGCGCATACTGCAACCGAACCAGTCGAACTTGCTCAGCCGAAAGTGAAGAGGTGAGCGCCCTCGGCTGCTCTTCCACGGCGTTGGCCAGACGGGTTAATCGGTCTAGGTTCGCCATCGCCGTCTGCAGCAGTTGGCTCCCCTCTCGGGAGAGTTTCCCGAATCGGCCGGTGCTCAAGAGCCGAATCGCGCCTTGAAGATTACTCCTAGTTCCCCAAGAGTTTGTGTGAGAGGAGTAAGATCGTAGAAAGGACGATGGGAGGTCAAAAGCGATGGCCCAACGAAGAAAACGGGGAAAAGCAGGAGATAAGACGATCTGCTTGCCGATAGAAGAAGGCGTCAACTACACCGAGCTGGTAGAAGACCGGGATATCTACCGTGCTTATCTAGACAGCCAAATAGTGAAACACCCGGAGATATTTCCAGAGGGAATCGAGCAGGGATATCGGTTTCATGGGTTAGTGGAGTCATCAAGACAGGAGCTGAAGACTCGTCGAATCTATTTGCCAAGTCGAAAGGAAGCCTATCAGCTACGTCCGGACTTTGTCACGCCGTACATGAGCGAAACGGTGGAGTTGGCCGAGAAGGGGTTGTATCTGAGGAAGCATGGACTGTCCTATGAGGGGATCGCCTATGTGCTGGGCGGTTCAGAAATGCACTGGTATAACCTATGTCAGAGCCTGGGACGAGTGTCGATTGTAGGAACAACCGTGAAACGCGTTGAAGCCTCTCCCCCCATCTAACGGCGGATGAAAAACATACTCGCTACAAGAAGCAGAAGGCTTATCTGGCCGTGACAGCAGCTAAGGGATGCTTGTTGGGGAGTGAGCTGTGTGCAGGAGGGGGATATGAGGAGCTAGATGCAGGATATGGGGTGTTTCAAGAGGAAGTCGCCCATCACCTACCGGACTATGAGCCAGAAACGGTGACCCTCGATGGCTGGGAGGCAACCCGACAAGCGTGGCGGAACCGTTTTCCAGGCATTGTTTGGATATTGTGCTTTCTGCATGAGGTCATCAAAGTGCGAGACCTCTGCCGCTCAACCCCTAAACAATGGACGGTTCTGAGGGAGAAGCTTTGGCATGTCTACCAGGGCGACAGCAAACGGGTATTTGCCCAGCGACTCAGACGGTTTCTTGAATGGACTGCCGACCAAGACCTCAGAGCGTCGATTCAATCCAGACTGAAGCGCTTGAAGGCCAAATCTCCCCTCTTTCAACGAGCCTATGACTTTGAGGGAGCGCCACGCACTAGCAATGAGGTGGACCGTCCAATGAATTATCTTGACCGTACCCTCTTTTCGATGCAGTACTTTCATGGTTCCTGGGACGCTGCTGTTCAGGCGGGACGAGCCATGGCTGTATTGTGGAACTTCCATCCCTTCTGCCGCAAGACACAACAGCAAACCGGCTGCCTCTGTCCCTTTGAGCAGCTCAATGGCTTTCGCTATCACGATGATTGGCTACGCAACTTGCTCATTGCCTCCTCCCTCAATGGCAGGCGACCACTGCCTCATAGCACCTCACACAAAATACCAGGGAACTAGGATTACTCAAGGGATGTTGCAGTTCATGCTGGACTAAGGCGCTGAGGTCCCCAGGGGCAAGATCCGCGTGGGGAGAGTGTGGGGTCGTCATTGGGTAGAGTGATGGAGTTCACAACGATAGGACAGGTCACACGGTCGTGATAGACAAACACCCGAGAGGAGCGCATGCTCAAACGCCCCTCGCCCTTTCGCTTGATCAATGGTCTGGCTACGCGGGAGGTCTTCAGTGGCCAGGGGCTCAAGTTGAGTCGAACCCGGGCGCTTGACCCCAGCTTCGAGGCTGACATAGTAATTCGCGCAGATATTTAATGTATTAATCAACACATAGATATTCTCTATTATCACGGCTTATTGCACGCTAGCTCGATGGGAATGGTACGTATTTTTAGTATTAATATTCTGCGTAGTTCTTTTTATGCTCAGTAAATTTAGGGATCATGCCCCTTTCCCGCTTTAGAACGGCGCTTCGTCCTCGAATGCACGCCTGTCCAACCGGCAGCGGGAGAGGGAGGCCGATCCCAGGTGAAATCGGGTGCTGACGCCTCAGCATGTCGGGAGAAAGGCCTCTAAAAGCCCTGATCGTCTTAAACAATTCCAATCAATTCTAAGCAGTGAGCCAGCCCTTCTCTACGTCGCCCAAAGGGGCCAAACGCCTGGGTTGCATGACCCTCAACACGGAGACGCGCCCCTTAACGCTGGGTCAATCCGCTCCGCTAGCCGATTGAATCAAAGGGAGTTCGCAATCCGTTTATTCAGTATATTCACGGCTATTTAATATTAATAAATATACTTATTCTTTATGGTTATTTCTCTCCAGAATGACTATAGTGGATCCAAGATCTTAGGTATTGGTTGATACCGCACCACACGGGTCGTTAGCGACGGCTAAGCGACCCGTTCCCTCACCCATCCCTTCCGTTCTAATTCCATAATCCACCCTCGTCTGAGGGGAGAATTCATACACATCAAAACAAGTCTCGCCAGTGGAGAGATCGCCATTAACTCTGGCGCTTACCGCTGTCCTAGGAAGCTTCGCCCCGGCTCAAGCGGCGACCTTTCACGTCACATATCAATCAAGGACCACCTAACAACAGATTGAAGCGGTTGAGCTGGCAGGTCATTTCAGGTTTATAGATCGTTTAGACAAAGTTCCTTAGAAATACTGAGGCGTTGAAAATCACACGTCTATCAAGACACAACAGACACTGGATAGAAAGACACGTAAATGAGATGACTGCTATCGCCAAAGATTTAACCGTTTTGCCCCGGGTAAAACTGAAACCCAGTAAATTCTGTTGGTCAGCCGTGATCGCTTTCGCCGCCCTCATAGGTCGCGCTCCAGCGGTGCGGGCGGCGAACTTCAACTTCACCTACGCCCCTGGTACATCGTTTGAGCAGATGCTGGGCTTCGAGATGGCCGGACTGTTCTGGTCGGATCATTTAGCCGATGACGCCACTATCAACCTCTTTGTCGAGTCAACGGATATGTTGCCAGACAAGGTGATTGGCGGCGCGCTGCCAGGGATCTTGCCTCAGCAGTACTATACACACCTCTATGATTCTTTCTCCGCAGATATTACGTCAACAAGCGATCAGCAGGCATATGACGGCTTAACCGCCGTACAGGGTCGCAAAGATGTGCTTGTGGCGGTTAATGATTATGTGATCTCGAAAAATGATTTCGTTGATTTGACCCGCGCCAACGCCAAAGCACTGGGAATGATATCCGGGGATAGTCCTCTTCTGGATGGGTACATTCTCATGAGCGACCTGGCGGATGACTCGGTTGACTGGAATTACAATGTTCTGGACAGCGATATTCCCAACGGAACATTAGACTACCTCAGCGTAGCGCTTCACGAAATTGGCCATACGCTGGGTTTTGTCAGCGGGGTCGATCGCCCACAATGGGTTAGCACAATTGAGGATCTCAACAGTGGGAGCATCGACAGCAAAGATCTTAAGGACAACCTGAATGACATCACCTCATTTGATTTATTCCGATATTCTCCCGGTAGTGATGTGATAGGAGCTATTGACCTTTCCATTGGCGGCGATCCCTACTTCTCCATTAACGGCGGCGACACATCTCTGGCTAACTTGGCTTCTGGGCAGGATACAAGTCTCGGCGGCGACGGCTATCAAGCCAGTCACTGGGAGTATCAGGGCGTTAGTTTAGGCATCATGGACCCCACCCTGAAAGTGGGGCAGCGGCGAGAACTCTCGGATCTGGACAAACTGGCGATAGATGTCCTCGGCTGGGATCTGCAACCGGGGGGAGCCGACCTCGCAACCCTGAACAGTCAGGCCAAGGCGTTGCTCGCTCAAAAAATGGGTCTCACCCTCGAAGAGATGGAGGCCAATCCTACGGCTGCAGCGCTACTCCTGACGCCCGATTGGCTGGATGCCGATAACGATGATTTAGACGATCGCGGTGAGCTGCTCAACCAAATGGTGGTGGATAGCGGTGTTTACGAATGGGGCTGGAGCGGGTACTGGTGGGGCTACAGCGGGTACTGGTGGGGGTGGAGCGGCTTCTGGCAAAAGCAAGATAGCTCAGATGACCTAGATGAAGCGGCTTTTTGGCAGAACTTTTCCTGGCAAACGGTGGACATGGCGACAACAGAGGCCCAACTGAATGGGACTCAAACAGCTTCCGCCTCAGTCCCTGAACCTACTTCGATTTTGGGGTGGGTGGGGGTAGGTGGAGCGGGTCTTGTCTCGCTGTATCGGCGGCAGGGTCAGCGCAGAATGAGATAAGCCGGAATTGATCAGCCTCTGGCAAAGCCAAAACTAATTTAACTTTTCGCAGTAGGGGTTGTACCTGTTGTCCCACCCTTAATGTCGGCTAATACGTTGGCTCAGCTTGAATTTGCTTAAGCAGTCTTTGCGTCACAGGATGCGCTGACAAGCGCGCTGTTTGCGTCTGCTGAACGATTTCCTCCACAAAGGCGACGAAGTTTCGCCAGGCGCACTCCGTGTAGGGATGCTCCTTGCCGAAGTGAGCGATCATAATTTTGATAACGGGGTGATAAAGCGGTTCCGCCTCTTCATAACGGCCCTGTACCTTGTAGAGCAAGGCCAGATTAGTTAGGCTCCCGGCCACCTCCGGATGGTCTTCTCCTAGCACCCGCTTTCTTATCCTTAACGCCTCGTGATAGAGTGGCTCTGCTTCATCGTAGCGCCCTTGAGCAGTGTACAGATCCGCCAGGTTACTCAAGCTGTTGGCCGTTTCCGGATGCTCGCTTCCCAGCAGCCGCTGGCTCATCCTCAGGGCTTCGACTTGGAGCGGCTCCGCTTCGCCGTAGCGTCCTTGGGCGACATGAAGTCCCGCCAAGTTATTCAGGCTGATAACGACCTCCGGATGCGACCCGCCCAACAGCCGCTTTCTCATCCTCAACGCCTCAATATAGAGCGGCTCCGCTTCGCCGTAGCGTCCTTGGGCGACATGAAGTCCCGCCAGGTTATTCAAACTCAGCGCCACATCCAGATGCTCGTCCCCCAGGAGTTGTTTTTTCATCTCCAGGGCCTCGACATACAGCGGCTCCGCCTTGCTGTAACACCCCTGGGAGGCGTAGAAACCCGCCAGGTTATTCAAACTTTGGGCCACATCCAGATGCTGCACGCCCAGCAACTGCCTGCGCATTCCTAGCACCTCGACATACAGCGGCCCCGCTTCACCATAGCACCCTTGGGCCTCGTAGAGACTCGCCAGGTTATTCAAACTTTGGGCCACATCCGGATGCTGCGCTCCCAGCAACCGCCTGCGCATCCCCAGCGCCTTGACATACAGCGGATTCGCTTCGCTATAGCGCCCTTGGGCCTCGTAGAGACTCGCCAGGTTATTCAGGCTGAGGGCGATATCGGAATGCTCGCTCCCCAGTCGCCGCTTTCTCTTCTTCAGGACTTCAACATACAGCGGCTCCGCTTCGCTGTAGCGCCCTTGAGAATAGTAAAGAAACGCCAGGTCATCCAGGCTGTTGGCCACATCCAGAGACTCGCTCCCCAGTCGCCGCTCTTCCTGCTTCAGGACATCTAGCGGCAGGGGAACGGCTTCACGCGGTCGCCCTGGGGTCTTCCCACGACTGCCGAGGGTCATTCCCATCATGAGGGCGATCTTGCCGTCTCCCGCTAACTTCGCCAATCGATACAGTTCCAGGCATTGCGCTTCCTGTACGAGGTCAGCCTGCTCCCACCAAAGTTGATATAACGCCTCTACTGCCCTTTGAGCCAGCTTAGCGGTGTCTAGGGGGGGTAACAGCGGCGCTAGAAATTGCGCAGGTCGGTAGCTGGTTCGCGCTTGGTACTGACTCACTTCTAACAAGCCCAGGGCGACGGCCCGCTGTCGATGCTCTTCCCACTCTGGAATGTCGGTGAAGAGGGCTGAGAGAGCGGCCTCAGGCACGGGTAATTCAAACAAGCGAAACCGAGACAGCACCTCCACTAAGGTTTCAGACTGCAGGTTTAGCAGTTCACGCGCCAGAATCTCTGTGCGGCGGCGCGGCTCCGTAATCGCCATCCGGTTCAAAATCTGCTCTGCATCCAGGTCTGGCGCTCGCAACACTTTGCACAGCCGCGCCAACAACCGAGAGTCGCCATCGGCAATAATTTTGAGCCGCGTTTCCAGGTCAATCGCCACAGCGGACTGACTCTGGGAAATAAGCTCTCCGCCCGATTTCAAACGGCGACGCCTCTGTTTCCAGAGGGATGGCGCGGCATCGCGACGGCAAGGGGGCAAATTTCTCATTATCTACCTACAAACAGTTCTATATCCCGTTGACAGGCGTCCGCTAACAGACCTGTTCTGTTGGTTTCCGCCGGAATAGATCAAGGACCCCAGCCGTCTTGAGCGCCTTTGAGATTTGTGGCTGAACGCCGCGCAGCATTAATCGCGCTTTGCGCTCTCGGGATTTAACCAACCCCAGCGTGAACACATGAACGCTATCCATTTCGATATGTTGAGTATGCGTCATGTCTAGCACAATGGTCGCCCCTTTTTGAATTTTCTCATTCAGGTCCGCCATCAAATAATGAGACGTATAGGCGTCTACTCGCCTGGGGAGTCGAATGGTGACTGACCGATCAGTGTAATTCACGGGAATTTCTATACAAAAGGGATACTCTTGTATTCACTCCGTATTCTTTGAAATCAAGCTCTAGCATTAGGGGGAAATCATATTTTTAAAGTTATTCTCCCAACTTAAAGAGTCGGTCAAGGACTCCGTATTTACACTGAGTCGAACTAAGCCCTCCCGTTGATGGAAAGTTCTGAACTGAACGGCTTACAACGCCCAACTCAGCCTGGAATCCTCAAGCCGGTGAGGGGCATTCCCTTGATTCACAATGCACAACGGCCCCTGCGCTTCGATTTTGGTCAGTCGCTTCCAAATAAAGGTATCCTCCGGCAAAGCCGGAGGTTTTAGCATATGGGAACCGCTCAAAGCGGATTAATTAGGTTCCCCTCAAAGGGGGTCACCCCTCCCCAAATAAATTCAACTGGTCAAGTCGCCTGTCTTCCTCCTCTTGATGACGAATATATTGCCGCACCACTGCCTCATCATGGCCCACTGTTGAGACATAATAGCCTCGCGCCCAAAAGCTCTGTCCTGTATAGTTCTTACGTCGTCCTAAGTAAATTCGGGCGATGTTAATCGCACTTTTGCCTTTGATAAATCCGATCACCTGCGAAACTGAGTATTTCGGAGGAATTGAGATCAGCATATGCACATGATCTGACATCAAATGCCCCTCTTCAATTCGACATTCTCTTTGTGTGGCTAACCCTCGGAAGATATCCCCCAAATATTGTCTTAGTCTGTAGTACAGAACTTTTCTCCGATATTTGGGAATGAACACCACATGATATTTACATTCCCATTTCGTATGACTTAAACTGCTGGTATCTTTCATTTTGAGTCTCCTTGCATGAACCTCACTTGTTCATGTGCCAGAGACTCTTCTCTACAATCCTGGAACTGTCAAACTTGACGAGTCCTCCGGCAGAGCCGGAGGTTTACCATTTATTAATTTAGACCGTCAGTATTAACCAAGAGGCTTGCCCTGTATCAACCTGGGAATTGCTGACGCCAGACATGCGTTTCCCCGTAGAGTGGGCACTCTAGCAGTGATAACCCCCAAACGGGCCAACCTCGATCTCTCTGCGAGCCAGCCACATTGCTATGGACTCCCCTGACCTCAGCTTCCATCTCCCTGATCTGGAACAGGCGATTGAACGCCGCATCCTCATTGTTGCTCCCAACACGGCTTTGCCCACCGTGATTGAGCGGATGAGTCAGGCTCATACCAGCTGTGCGTTTGTCGTGGAGGCGGATCGCCTGCTCGCCGTCTTGACGGAACGGGATATTGTCAGACTGACAGCAGCATCAGCCCCTGGAGCTGTCCAGTGAATAATTAGAACAGCGGGTGCGGGTGCGCACGGCGGCGCTGCAGAAGGCCTATGAACAATTAATTCAGGAACTCATTGAGCGAAAACGCAGGCAGGCGGCGCTCGATCAACAAAACGCCTAGTCTAAAGCCATCCTCAAGGCCATTCCCGACGCCCTCGTCTTCGCCGATACCCAGCATCGCATCCGACTGCTCAATCCCGCCTTTAGCCAGACGTTTGGGTACTCCCCCGACGAGGCGTTAGGGCGACCAACCCAACTGCTCTACGCCAATGCTGAAGATTATGAAGGACAGGGACGGCTCCGCTTCAATCTGAATGCAGCGGACACGATCCCAATCTGGGGCCGATGAGCGGATCAATCATTTGGGCCGCTTGAAAAGCCCAAATGATTGACAGTGACGTTTTGAATCCGCCTTCACCACGTCACATCAGTCATATTTAGGTTACTAAAGTTACATTTATACATTACAATAATCAAGTATATTTACTGATATCTTGGCGGGACGGCCAGAGATCCCTTCTCCGTCCCCCCTTTTATTCACCCCTATCGGTCAATCTCTTGTTCTTTGGTGATTCATCTACTGACTGCAAAAGGAGGACCGACCCATGAAACTGGTTTACAGGGGTGTCCCTTACGAATTCAATCGTCCCAGCTTTGAGATGGTGGACGTCGGTATCACGGCAAGATATCGTAGAGTTCCTTACGCCGTTCGCTGTCCCCAACTTTCTCAGGGAGAAGCTTTCCCTTTAACACTGAAATATCGGGGGGTTGCTTATCCCTGTCTTCAGCCCGGTTAATCCGCTGAAAGATCCCTTTACCACTGAAACAAGGGCAAAAAACCGCCGCCCCAGGACGCTGAGGCGGCGAAGGTATGTTGGTGGTGATGTGTAACGAGTCGAGCACGACGTCCTCGGATCCCAATCCTCTGCCAGAATCGCTTGGATCCTAAGAGCTGTCGTTCTCTAGGACAGAGTATGCCCAGCCAACCCAAAAAATTTCCAGCCAGCGCCAGCTAGATCCAGCGCTGAGAGCAAAGGTCGTTCGCTATCTCTCCTCAACTCACCTTGCCTCCCACCTCAGGACATGCGTAGGGACGACTCAGCAATAGGCATTTCAAGGAGGAGGATTTCCTCCTCATTCAGGCTCCTGAGCCAGAAATCGTCAATTCGGCGGCGGCTTCGCCGGAAGGGCTTTTCGACTGACGCCGCCAAGCTGACTGATACCTGCAACAAGTTGCCGCCCGCGATCACTGCGATATTTGGCCTGTGACTGGAATGCTGTCCCTCCCCCAGGGACTTAACCCAAGCGCTTCTGAATCCGGGAAAGGGCTCCTTCTCCTCATCCAAACAAAAGCCCCAGTGGAATGTAAAAGACTGGGGCGACGGTAAAGCAAATCGGAGTGGAAGGTAACCGCTTAGGAGCCGTTAAGCAAACCTTAGAGCCGAGTAATTCTTGTTTCGAATTATAGCAATAGCCTGCTTCAAGAATAAGAGGGCTACGCTACAGATAGCGCCTAAAATCTCAGAAGTATCGATTTCCGGTACTGCCCATAGGACACCTCCCATCTCTTCAAAGATGGTCTCAAGCATCCCCGTTTCAATTGTTTTGCAGATATCCTAGCGTCCTCCTAGTCCAAACCGAGACTAGGGGAAACATCAATAGAGAACGCTCAGTGGCTGCGCCGTCCTAATCCCCTTAAACAACCACTGGGCTGACGATCCCAGCTGAGAACATATCTCCCAAAGACATAGTTCCCGCTTTATGCCGTCAGCTCCCGCCTCGTCGCCTCTACTATCCAGGAAGGGGGAGAGCGCGATGAAAAGCCCCGCCGTTTCCAGCAGGGCGATGCATGCTCAATTTTTTCAGGTTGCCTTAGTATGCCCGTCAGGAATCGCTAATCATACTCTCGACGCCAGGTGGGATCGCGACTCTGGGGTTGCTTGACAGGGCGCATCTTGCGTCTCACGCTATTTATTATTGGCATATACCTGGATAGCGTCATCCTAATCCACCCACCCAACTGATATCGCACGCAGTTTAAAGGCTTCGACCCTTAGGCAGCCTGACAAACAGGCAGGAGGTGTCCTCAAAATTTGGATACTCAATTTTGATAGTTTCACTGAAATTACAAGCCCCTACTGTTTCGCAATCAGCCAGCTTGCTGAAAAAATCAGCTATTTGACGTAGAAAGTGATTGAGTCATTTTTTTTGAATCAATTAACCTCATTTTTATTTCGGTAATCACGGGTTCAATTGTTGAAGACTTTTACTTTAAAAATCCTATTTTAAGAAATCAAAATAACTCAATAACCTCTGACTAAGTATTCTTTCCGACACTCGTCTTAAAGGTCTAAAACTAGATCCATTAGGGTCCTAGAAGGTTTTTCGACATGAGGGCTGTCACCCCTCTCCTGCCTAGATAAAAGCCTAGTTATGTTGTGATTGAACGCAATTTTGATTCAAGACAGTCCTTTGAAAAACTTGAATCCTATTCAAAATAATTGCACCTTAAAGTTGGCAAGTATAAAAGAGAATTGACCAATCTCAAATGTGGGTTAGTCCTTGCAAATTAGGGCAGGTAAGTGGGTAGGCAGAATTAATTACAGAGAAAAGTCGCTGAAACCCTCTGAATACCTGAGTCCAGTTTGTAAACGTCATTGCACAGGTACTTATGAAAAGTATAGGGTTGCAAGCCGCAATGCGACGGTCAATTGTCATGGCGACAACGATTTCTCTAAGGCGTCAGCTCAATTGACAGGTCACTGCCCCAGTTTCACTTCCCCCTCGCTGTTCTGCAGGAACTACCCAAATTTTAACAGTTTGGACTGTTTAAACACACCTCTACGTCGTCTTTTCAGAGTGCTTCTATCATGTCGCGGGATGCTCTTATTGTTGGAATTAATCGTTATCAGACATTGCCAGCGCTCAAGGCGCCTGCTAGAGACGCGGAGGCGATCGCCAATAGCCTACAGGTTCATGGCGAATTTCGAGTACAGCGGATGCCGGAGGTGATTCAAGCCGGGAAACCCGCCATCGGAGCCCGCACCGCCGTCACCAGTCAGGCGTTGGAAGAGGCGCTGATTCGTCTTTTCAAACCGAAGGGCAAGAATATTCCCCAGACCGCTGTGTTCTATTTCTCGGGACATGGAATTCAGCGGGAGGCTGGGATTCGCGAAGGCTACCTCGCCACCAGCGACACCGACCCCAGTAAAGGCAAGTTTGGCGTCTCGTTGTTCTGGCTACGCCGACTGTTGCAGGAAAGTCCCGTACGTCAGCGGATTGTTTGGCTCGATTGTTGCCATAGTGGGGAGCTGCTGAACTTTCTGGAAGCAGACCCCGGGGCGAAAGATGGAACAGATCGGTTGTTCATGGCGGCCTCCCGTGAATATGAATCCGCCTATGAATCTCTGGATAGCCCCAAAAGTGTGTTCACCAAGGCGCTGGTGTCGGGGTTGAATCCCTACAAGGTCGAGGCCGGGATGGTGAATAGCCACGCCATTATGGATTGGGTGAGTCAGCAGCTCAAGGGAGAAATTCAGCAGCCCCTTTTTGAAAGCTCTGGCAGTGAAATCGTCCTCACCCGTGCGACGGGCTCTTTCAACTTCATCCCAAACAAACCCACCTCGACGCTGGATAAACTGCGCCAGCTCTCCTTCGCCTTCTGCCCTTACCAAGGCTTATCCCCGTTCGATGAAAAGCACGCCAATTACTTTTTTGGCCGCGAGGACTTGACCCAACACCTGGTGGAGAAAATTCACACCCGCCAATTCAGTGTGCTAGTCGGAGCGTCCAGTAGCGGGAAAACCTCCCTATTGCGGGCCGGGATAATTCATCAATTGCGCCAGGGGAAAATGATTGCAGGCAGCGATCGCTGGCGAATCAAATACCTCACGCCCACTGAGCATCCCCTCAAAAGCCTAGCGGCTAGCTTTATCGACCCCAAAGCAGAGGGGCTACAACGAGCCGAACAGCTGCGCCGAGCCGAGAACTTTCTCCAAGACGGCGGCAGGGGGTTGGCCCAGTTAGTGCAGGCCAGTCTGAGACATACCCAGCCAACCGCTGCTGACGCCAGTGGAAATACATCTCGTCTGGTGTTGGTGGTTGATCACTTTGAAGCGTTATTCACCCATGGGGTTGACGCCACAGGAGAAGCCGAACGGCGACAGTTTATCGATTGTCTAACTGGGGCGCTGCAGGAGCCTGGCGTCAATCTCAGCATTGTCATGGCGCTGCGGGCGGACTGTATTGACCAACTGTCTCCGTATCCTAAGCTGGCTGAGTTGGTGCGGCGACACTCTGTGCAAATCACCCCAATGAGCTACGAGCAGCTCAAGACAACCATCACCAAGCCAGCAGAAATGATGGGGATGGAGCTTGACCCAAACCTGCTCTATAGTATGTTGCTAGATGTAGCCGGGACGCCCGGCGAGCTGCCCTTAATTCAGCACACCTTACTCGAGCTCTGGAGACAACGGGAAATCGACCCTGTCAAAGGGACGCCTCGTCTAACGCTGGAATCCTATGTCGAGCTAGGGGGGATTAGAAATGTCCTGAATCAGCAAGCCACAGACTTGATCGACAGTCTTTCCCCAGAAGAACAAAAGGCGGCTCAACGAATTTTTGTCGCCTTGTGCGCCTTGGGAGAGGGCTCGCAAGATAGTCGTAGGCAAGCCCGCAAGAGTGAACTGATCAATGCTGATTTTCCGGCCGCTATCGTTGAGCAAACCTTAGAAAAACTGGTCGCCGCTAAACTCGTCGTAATCAACCAGGCGGAAGACAAACTGAATCAGCACAATCTCAACCCCAATCTCAATCAGCCCAATTCAGTCGGCGTCGCCCTTCCCTCGATTGCTTGGCCGACCCAACATCGAACGGCGGCGTCTTTATCGGCTTGGTTTCTACAGAACCCCGCTGCTTCAAAGACTGTATCCAAAAGTTCCTCTATTTACATCGATATTGTGCATGAATCTTTGATTCGTAGTTGGCCGCTCCTGCGGCAATGGATCGAGAATCAGCGACATATCCTGAGGCGCCAACGCTGTTTGGAGCAAGCCGCACAGGAATGGGAGCAACAGGGGCGGCCGAACCACCTCGAATATCTATTGGGTGTGAGTCGGCTGACTGAGGCGGAGCAGTTTCTGACCCATCACCGCGCCCACCTTTCAACCTTAGCCCAGCGGTACATTACCATCAGCCGCAAACAACATCGACAGAACCGTCTCAAGCAGAACGCGATCAGGCTGTTAGCGCCTTGCGCCTTGTTGGCGGGGATGGCGTTGGCGATGACTCAAGAAGGCGTCTCTGTTCAAGTCTCGGCCGAGGCGATTCCGGCGCCACGGACCTCTCTGGCGACACCCATACCCCTCCCTAACCAGAGTCAGGGGCGACCGATCTCCGCTTCTCTAAAGCGGGAGTCGGCCGCTTCAAATGCGGTTGACAGCTATAGGAAAGCCCAATCTGACTCGAATTCGCTATCCCCTGAAAACTCTTTAGATATCGAGATTTCCGCCAAACGAGATCGCCCCAATCCGCCTATTCCGCCTGCTCAAATGGAGGCGTCTGCATTCGCCGCCCTACCCCATGCCTCTGAGCCCATGACCCTTGACAACGTCGGCAATGCCTCACATTTTCCGGTTGAAATACTGGCCCAATCTGCTGCACAGGCATTGCCGAAAGGGTGTCAAACGCCTATGGCCATGGAGCCCATTGGACAATGGGTCTCCTCCACTGAACCGAATAAGACCATCCAAGTTTGGATGGTTAGACCCCAGTCTTCAGAAGGATGCGTATCCTCTGAAAACTTAGACCGAATCTTGGGAAATCAATCTAAACAAATCGAGAGCTTCTAACAAGATCTTCATTAGAGCAACCAACTCCAAGAGATAAAGATTAGGGTTTGTTTATTGACACCGACAAACAATCCCCTGACTTGAAGGTTGACGCCCTGCAGCATAAGTACTTTAGACTTCATCTGCAATTCCGTGGCGGCCGCACTACGGTTTTGCCTGTCAAGATACTAACGAATACCGTTTGAGTTGCAATATCTAAAAACATGTCTAAAATCATGCACCAAGCTGTTTACCATAAAATGATAGCTGACAAACTCGGAGCCGCTTTAGGGTTAGTATTGGTGCTCAGCGCTCTTCTAACGTTCTTTTCTTTGTTAATTTTTATAGAGGCAACGGATAGATCTGTACAAACGGCGTCAACAGAGACGACGGATGAACTAAAACAAGGTTTGCCAGGACGACGTCTGGGGGGAGGAACGAGATGGCGGTTATCTCTGAATACTTTTTCCTAGTGCCCTAGTTTCGGAAACTACCAAAACTCAAGCCTCATCATTTCAAAATTTTCAGAAAGGCGCAACTCTTTTGTGACGACGTGGGTAAGCCGCCAACAATCTTGCCGGATCCTGTAACCTATCGGCATGATTGCACCGCCATCTTCTTGTGGAATCGCCAATACTCCTGGTTAGCCCAATGCTAGGCAAGCTGTCGCCAAGCGCCATCCAACTATAAAGTGTGATTATTAAGACTCAACTTGAGGGATCTTCAACTAAAAATCGCTAAAATCACCGACCCTTTTGACTGGACGGAACTGATGCAAGATACGGAAGTGATGCAAGATTTTGACGGGGAATTGCAATAGCCTCTAAAAGGCTTGCACAGCAATAGGCTTGAGCCAAACGGCGCTAGGTGACAGCAACTCTAGCATTAGGCCCTATTGCAAGCGCAAGCTGCACAGCCAAAAAGCTCATCATCCGCCTTACCTTGTCCAAGTCGTTATAGACGTAAGACCACTGTAGCGATAAAACAGCAATCAGTTCATCCTGATAGAGAATCGGCGCAACTAGATGGGATTGAGTGTCAACCGCCTGATAGAGCGCCTCTTGGCCAAGGGTGGGATCGGCGGCGACAGCGGTTGCTGTTTGTATAGATTGAGAGGAGATCGCTTGCTGGACTAAACAATTTTGGCTGAGCAACGCCGGGGCATCGGGTAAATCACCGGTCACGGCGACAGCTTCGATAGCCCCCTCTTTCAGGGTGGACAAGGCGCAGATATCGGCGCTGAGTATGTGACTCACCCCATTTGTGACCAGCTGTCGAATCGCATCCGACGGCAGCCGCAGGTTGGCGGATTGGGCGACGACGGCAGCCAGCGCAATCTGCTTTTCAGCCTGCTGTAGCTCCTCATTTCGTTGCTTAAGGATGTCGTAAGTTTCGGTCGCCTTTCGGATGACGCTGGTCAGTTCTTCCGTATTCCAGGGTTTTGTAATGTAGCGATAGACTTGACCGTCGTTAATCGCTTCGACCAGGTCGTCGACATCGGTAAATCCGGTCAAAATGATACGGATCGTATTTGGAAAGGAAAGCACGGTTTTGCTGAGAAACTCTGTGCCTTTCATCAATGGCATGCGCTGGTCAGAGAGAATGACGGCGACCTCCCCTTCGGTAGCTAGGATGTCTAGCGCTTCAACCCCATTGACGGCTCTCAAAACCGTATATTCACGCCGAAAGACACGATAAAGCGTATCGAGATTGTCGGGCTCATCATCGACCACCAGCATTCTTGGCTTTTGGGGTTTTCTGTTTTTGGCGGGCGTAAGAGAACTGATCGAGGTCATAGCGGGGTGTCGGAACGCGGCTTAGAGTCAGCGAAGGCAGCCAGCATCTCGTGGGTTAGAAACTCGCGGATTGACAATATCCCAATCCAGACTGACATCCTCAGGGATAGTAACTTTCTGACGGGTATTTCATGCCTCCGCAATCCCCTTAGGTAGCTGGTATGCTCTATCAAGGATTCGAATATCAATGCACTTTTAGTAAACCCAACCGACTGGGGAAAGTAACTTGAAAAGTAGCCTTGACTCACTTCCCCGGTCGGCCCCGGCGACGATATCGCAAACGCCCCGATAGGCCCCACTGGCTCATCAACCCCCAACCCTTTTGTCATTTCAGTGTATCTCTTTGTGAAGGAAGCTAGCCATCAGCAACCTCCAGGGGAATTCTTGAGTATCGAAGGAGAACTAGCTTCTGGCGCAATCCTGTGTCCGAGCCGTTTCTATTAAATAGCGGATCCAATTGCAGCCCCAAAAACTGGCCGAGTATCAATCTGAATCGCACCAGACCTATCTAACCAAGCCATGATTAGACGACGTCGCTTCCTCTGGAGTTCGCTGCTATTCCTAGCGGGATGTACGGCGACAACTCAAACCCGTTCCTTGCAGTCTGCAGGTCAACTGCCCCAGAAATTGCGCTTAACTGTCACTGACGCCACAGACTCAGAAGAGTTGGAGCGCAATTACGGAGCCTTTCGGAGCGCTCTAGAAGAAGTGCTAGGAACGGAGGTAGAGTTTTTTCCGGTCAAGAATTATGTTGAGGCTGCGCCCGCCATGATCGAAGGCCAGTTAGATATCGCCTGGGCGGGGCCTTCAGAATACGTCGTTTTGAAGGCTAGGGCTCAGGCTATTCCCCTGGTCGCCATAGCCAGACCTAAGTTTCGTTCCGTCCTTGTTGTCAGGGCTGACAGTGACATTCGCTCGCCTGCCGATTTAAAAGGTAAAACGATTGAGGCCAGACTGGGCTCCACTTCCAGTCATATTGGGGTCATGAAAATCCTAATGAATGCTGGACTAGATCCGCAACAGGCTTTTGAGGTGGCGATGTCGGGGCGACACACGCTTCAAGGCGTTAAGAACGGTGAAGTTGACGCCCGAGGATTTGCCCAACATCGTTATGAAAAGGTGCTTCAGGAAGAGGGACTCTCCCCCAGTGACTATTCCATCATTGCCGAGCTGCCCTTGCCCAACGACTTGTTGGTGGTAAATCCGCTACTAGATCCAGACCAGATTGCAACCATGCAATCACGGATCCTGCAAAATCAGGACCCACTGATACAGGCGATTCTCTCGGTGGAAAGCCTGGCTGCTAAGTTCTCTGGGAGCATGTTAGAACCTGCGGAGGACAAAGACTACGAGATGATTCGAGAGGTCTATCGGGCCATCGGACAGGTAGACTTTCTCTAATCCGTAGTGTCTATCCCTCCCCTACAGATTGATCCGGAAATATCCCCAAAGTTCAGTTCTAACCCCGTAGCTTTTCCTTAGGCGCAACTCCACTTATGCGCTTGTAACCCGTGAGATCCTTAAAAGTATTGGGAAGCCTTAGTAACTAGGAGCAGTTATTTTTCGATTACAATATCCATTTTCATGCGCCTCTACAAGCTATGGTTTAGGCAAAAGCTAAGAAGTTCAGAAACCATCTCTACAGAGCTAGAAGCTAAGGGAAACTCTGAAAATCAGGTTCCCCCCTCTTCATCTAAGCACTGCTCCAAGGGGATAAATTCAACCATTTCAAATCTCAATATTTTCCAGAAAATTAGCTTTGGGTACGCCTTAGCCATTGGAGTCGCTATCCTAGGCGCATCCATCGGTTTGACCATTGGAAATGATCACCAAAATCGGGCTCAGAAACACCTGGAATGGGCTGATCAGAAGCAATATTTATTAACCTCGTTAGATAGCAGTACATCTGACATCCGAGCTCATCCACAACAACTTCTTTCGATCCTTGGAGATTCACTCTGGATAGAGTACGAAAAAGGAAAAGTTCGGCAAGACCTGCGCCAGGTTAGATCACACTTACAGGCGCTTCAACAGTTTATCTCTACCCATCCTGATAACGCCATAGGTCTCGTTAGTCAGTTAAATGAGTCTGAGGCCACGACATTTTTAGACACCTATCACCAAACTGTAGACGCCTATGAACATCTGATTCAAGACCTTTGGCGACAGATTCAACCTCGTAATCCCGATATGGTTGGAGCGTTGTCTGTCGCGGAACAGGAAATCATAAAGGAGGTTCGGGGGGAATCCGCCAGGCAAATTGAGCTGAAATTTGAACGGCTCTCTGAACAATTGAGCCGCCTTCAGCAAGCCGCGGAAAAAGGAAAGAGACAAGCCCGTCAACAGCTAGTTCAAGCCAGCGCTCTACGGCTAAGAATCATTGTCCTGAGTATGGCGCTATCAACCGCGATCTCGATTACGCTGGCGATCATAACCAGTCGCGGCATCGCCCGACCGGTTCAAACCCTAACCCAAGTTGCTCAACAAGCCGTTCAAGACTCTAATTTTGACCTACACGTCAACTTTACGAGTCAAGATGAAACGGGCAAGCTGGCGCAGTCCTTTAACCAATTAATTCACGCCGTCAAACAGCTATTAGAACAACAACAAAGGGTGAACGAAGAACTGGAGCAGCGAGTGGAAGACAGGACGGCTGAGTTGAAAGAGGCCAAAGACGCTGCTGACGCCACCAGTCAAGCAAAGAGCGAGTTTTTGGCGAACATGAGCCACGAACTCCGCACCCCGTTGAATGGGATTCTAGGTTACGCCCAAACACTGAAGCGATCTCATCGCCTATCCGAGAAGGAGCAGCATGCAGTGGGCGTCATTCACCAGTGCGGCTCCCACCTGCTCACGCTGATTAACGACATCTTAGACCTGTCAAAAATTGAAGCTCGGAAAATGGAGCTCAACCCCAAGGAAAACCACTTGCCTTCCCTATTGCAGGGCGCCGCCGAAATCTGCCGGTTGCGCGCCGACCAGAAGGGGGTCGCCTTTGAGTACAACGTCTCCCCAGATGCGCCAGAAGGGGTATACGTCGATGAGAAACGACTCCGGCAGGTGCTCATCAATCTACTCGGCAACGCAGTCAAATTTACCCACGAAGGTCAGGTTACCTTTTCAGTCAGCGTTGTGGAAAAACTGACCGCGCCGCCTCAGGGGGAGGAGATAGCTGAAACGCAGACGACCCCTGAGGCGGCGGCGGGGACTGCTCTTAACCCGGAGCTGGAGCGCCCCCTATACAGACTGCGCTTTCAGATTCAAGATACGGGAGTCGGCATGAGCCCGGAGCAATTGGAGAAAATCTTTTTGCCCTTTGAGCAGGTGGGCAGCAAGTCTAAGCAGTCAGAGGGGACAGGACTGGGCTTGGCGATTAGCCAGCAAATTGTCCAAAGAATGGGCGGCCGACTCCAAGTCCAAAGTCAGTTAGGCGCCGGAAGCATTTTCTGGTTTGACTTGGAGTTGCCCCTGAGTTTGGAATGGTCGATGGCGGCTAAAGTCACAGATCGCGGCGTCATCTCCGGCTACCTGGGAGATCGCAAGACCATTCTGGTCGCTGACGACAAGTGGGAAAACCGCTCGGTTCTAAAGAGTCTACTCGCCCCTTTGGACTTCCAAGTCATCGAAGCGGAAGATGGTCAGGACGCCCTCGAAAAAGCCTTGCTGCAGACGCCTCACCTATTTATTGTTGACCTAAACATGCCCATCTTGGATGGCTTAGCCCTGATTCGGCGCTTGAGGCAGTCTCCCATTTTTCAAGACACGGCGATTATCGTGTCTTCCGCCAGTGTGTTTGACGACGATCAGCAGCGCTGTCTGGAATCGGGAGCGGATAGCTTCGTCTCCAAACCTGTAGACGCCGAAGACTTATTTGGCCAGGTAAGCAACCTATTGCGCCTCGAGTGGATCTTCGATCAAGCGGACGATAATAAAGAAGCCGCTAGAGGCTCATCCACGGAGGGCGAGGGAGCCTCCAGTTCTGCTGAATTCACGGCGCCATCAGCAGATGTGATGGCGCAGCTCCATGACCTGGCCCTACGGGGGAATCTCCGCGCCCTGGTTCAGCAAGTGAAAGGGCTTCAGCAACAGGAACCCGAACTAGCGCCCTTTGCTGAAAAGGTGCAGGCGCTGGCCCAGGGGTTCCAAGAAAAAGAAATCATCTCCCTAATCGCCAAGTATCTTGGAGAAGCGCCAGTATGATGCCTGCAGACCCAACCCGCAACATCTTAATCGTCGATGACAACCCGAATAATTTAGGGGTTTTATCGGACTTTCTATGGGATATGGGCTTCGAAGTTTTGGTGGCCCGAGATGGGGAAAGCGCTCTCCAAAAGACCCAGTATGCAGTTCCCGATTTGATTTTGCTAGATGTCATGATGCCTGGAATTGATGGCTTTGAAACCTGTCGTCGGCTTAAGGCTCAGCCCGCCACCCGCGATATTCCCGTCATTTTTATGACAGCCTTGTCAGAAAGCGCTCATAAGGTCAAAGGGCTCTCATTAGGCGCGGTGGATTACATCACCAAGCCCTTTCAGCAGGATGAGGTGCTCGCGCGGGTGAAACTGCACTTAAAGCTCCACACCCTGAATCAAACCCTTGCGGAGCAAAACTTGAGACTCCAACGGGAAGTCGAGACCCGCAAAGCCGCCGAAGCCGCCCTGCAAAGCCTGAATCAAGAGTTAGAATCGCGGGTGGCGGCGCGCACCCAAGAACTTTCCCAAGCGTTAGAGGACCTCAAACAGGCTCAAGTGCAAATGGTGCAAGGGGAAAAAATGGCGGCACTGGGTCAGCTAGTGGCGGGAATCGCCCACGAAATTAATAACCCCATCAACTTTATCCATGGCAATGTCAATCATGCAGACACCTATGTACAAGATTTACTGGAATTGTTAACGCTGTATCAGGCGGAATTTCCCCAGGCGACGCCGACGATTCAAACGAAAGCCCAAGAACTGGATGCTGGCTTTTTACAAGAAGATTTACCCAAAGTGTTGACTTCAATGAAAATTGGGGCTAATCGTATCCGGGGGATTGTACAGTCTTTGCGCAACTTCTCCCGCATTAGCGGACCGGAATCTAAGCCGGTGAATATCCACGAGGGGATTGACAGCACGTTGATGATTCTCAACAGTCGCTTGAAAACTCAGCCTAATCAAGTCGCCATTGAGGTGATCAAGGACTATGGCGATCTCCCCCTCGTGGATTGTTATCCGGGGCAACTCAATCAGGTGTTTATGAATCTTTTGGTGAATGCAATTGACGCGCTAGAAGATCACCTTAGCCAAGATCCATCGCCACCGACTTCCCCCATCATTCGAATTTCAACTGCCGTAATGAATGAACATCAGATAACAATTTGCATCGCAAACAATGGTCCAAGTATTCCGGAGCCTATTCGAAAACAGCTTTTCAATCCTTTTTTCACCACTAAACCGGTGGGTAAAGGAACCGGGCTAGGTCTCTCGATTAGCCGCCAAATCATTGCCGAAATTCACCAAGGCTCACTGCAGTGTCACTCGAGTCCTGCTCAGGGGACTGAATTTGTAATCCAGATTCCGAATTCCCAAGGAAAGCAATAATTATGTGGAAAACAACCAGGGAGAGGAGTGCTTGCAGCAAGCCCCCAACCCATACGAACAGCAATATCATGACATGGCAAGGGAACTCTACCTATAAGGTGATTGGCGTCAACTTTGGATTTCCAAGACAAAAAGCATGTTAAAAGCGGTTGTTGGTCATAGTAACGATCCGGATTCTCAAGCTGCAATTTCAGAGGTCTTGGAGCAGATACGCGATGCTCTTGCGGAAGCAACTCCAAAAGCAGGCATTTTGTTTGCCGCAATTGACTTTGATCACACCCTCATTTTACGTCGAATTGTCGAAGCGTTTCCTGAAATCGAATTAATTGGTGGAACGACAGACGGAGAAATCTCTTCGGTCTTAGGGTTTGAGCAGGATTCTCTGACACTGATGGCGTTCTGCTCAGACAACATCACAATTAGCGCCGGAATCGGACATGGTGTCTCTAAGGATGGGGTCGCCGCCGCCCAGTCCGCCGTGCAGCAAGCAAAAGCCGCTCACAATGAGGAAATCCAGTTCTGCATTAGCCTCCCCGAAAGTTTAACCACCAGCGGCGGCTTGATTTTAGATAGCCTGAAACAGGCGCTAGGAGAGCAGACGCCGATTTTTGGCGGACTGACAGCCGATCAATGGCGCTCGCAACAAACCTATCAATTTTTTCAAACTCAAGTGTATAGTGATGCGGCGGCGGTTCTGCTGTTTTCCGGCCCCATCTTGTTTTCCCACGGCATTGCCAGTGGTTGGCGGCCGATCGGGAAGCCAGGAAAAGTCACCAAAGCAATCAATAATGTGGTCTACGAAATTGATCATCAACCCGCGCTAGCATTTTACCACCGCTATTTGGGCGCTTTACCGCCTTCCTCTGAATACCCACTGGCCCTATTTGACACCGAGAGCGAGCGGTACGCGATGCGGGCTCCCAGCGGGATCTTTGATCCCAGTCTTGGCAGCATTACCTTTTTTGGCGATGTTCCAGCTCAAGCCTTAGTTCAAATTACAGAGACTACGCATGAGGACATTCTGGCGGCGTCCAAACTTTCTACGTTGCAAGCTTTGGGGAATTATCCAGGTCAGGCCCCTAGCGCTGCTCTATTTTTCTCTTGCGCCTCTCGACGGCAAATCTTAGGAAGTCGGACTCGAGAGGAGTATTTGCAAGCTCAAGACTGCTTGAAACAACCAATCCCCAGTTGTGGGTTTTACACCAATGGCGAAATTGCTCCCTTACAGCAGAATGGGGTGACCCATTTCCATAACGAGACCTTTATCACTTTACTATTGGGGGAGTCGTAGATGCTGTCAGATGGGACAGATCTCCAATCGAGAGTTCAACAATTGGAAAAGGAAAACCGGATTCTCAAAAAAAAGTTGGCGCGATCCGACACTACCTGTCTTCAACTGGAGGAAACCACTCGAAAAAAAGAAGCCTTACTGCGGCAAGTAATCTCTGAGCTTAAAGAATCACAGGCGAACCTAGAAAAACAGAGTTATGAACTAGAGCAGACGCTCACAGACCTCAAACGCACTCAAACGCACTTGGTCCAGGCGGAAAAGATGTCGAGTTTGGGACAACTGGTCGCAGGCGTGGCGCACGAAATCAACAATCCGGTTAACTTCATCCACGGCAACCTCAGATATGTGCAGGAATACGCCCAAAATCTACTCTCCTTTGTACAACTTCATCTCACTCATCATCCTAACCCTATCCCCGATATCCAAACGGCGACGGAAGAACTTGAACTGGATTTTATCCAGGCGGATTTGCCCAAAATGCTCGATTCCATGAAAACGGGAACTGATCGCATTCGCCAGATCGTCTTGTCGCTCCGTAACTTCTCACGTATGGATGAAGCAGACTTCAAGGCCGTTGATATTCATGAGGGCATCGACAGCACCTTGTTGATTTTGCAACATCGCTTGAAAGATAAATCTGAGTCTCCAGCCATCCAGGTTATTCGTAACTACGGCAATCTACCGATTGTAGAATGCTATCCTGGTCAACTCAATCAAGCCTTTATGAATATCCTGGCTAACGCCATTGACGCCTTGGAAGAAGCTAACGCCAAACGCACCTATCAGGAGATTAAAGAAAACCCTAGCCAAATTATCATCCAGACTGCTTTAGTCGATTCAACTTGGGTAAAAATCACCATATCTGACAACGGAACAGGGATGCCTGAATCTGTTCATCAACATATCTTCGATCCTTTTTTCACTACGAAAGCTATCGGTAAGGGCACGGGGATGGGGATGCCGATCAGCTACCAGATTGTCGCTGAGAAACATGAGGGTAAGTTATATTGCTTCTCTACCCTCGGCAAGGGAACAGAGTTTATTATTCAAATCCCCATCCGCCAGAAAATCTGTCAAGCAGACCCACCTATCTTTTCTTTAGTCACCGCTTCCGCAACAAGCGCCTAATCACTATCAGTCTACGGAATGTGCAACAAAGTTTTGTGTCTCGCCTCTGACTATTTAGACTTCTGGCAATAATGGGTGAGACGAAGCAAAATCAGTAAAAATACTCATCAATTAGCCGCCTCACCCCTGACACCCCCTAAAATCCACCTAAATCCCTATCGCCACAAGCGTTTCAGCGTTTAGTTAAGAATTTTATGAAATGTCAATCAGGCCATAAAGGAGCATCAAGGCCTATGTCCCCGATCTGAACAATTAGGCGCCATAGGGACTTCAACTCAGTCAGAGCAATCACTACAAGTTGCAATAACTTGTAAATTCAAATAAAGAGAGTTTTTATTTCTATGAGTTTTGTTCAGTAACACTTTTCAAACGGAAGATTGCTGATTGAACCTTGATTCAGGGCTGAAAACCTTTCAGAAAACAGCGAAAGTACGTCTATTTGATGATTCTTAGCTCTCTTTTCTCCAGCTAGTCGTGGCAAAAGTACCC
The DNA here is from genome assembly GCA_030065175.1 of Leptolyngbyaceae cyanobacterium MO_188.B28. Classification (GTDB taxonomy): domain Bacteria; phylum Cyanobacteriota; class Cyanobacteriia; order Phormidesmidales; family Phormidesmidaceae; genus JAKSDM01. The sequence continues at coordinate 45,821 of JASJDH010000008.1, forward strand.
CGATCGCATCGAAGATAGAGAAATCTATTGCCTGAAATCAGCTTATAGCAAGGTCTCAAGACCCTATGGCGCTTGATCGCACAGATCGGGGACATAGGCCAGGATACGCTGTATCTGACACAGTGGGCATGGATAGATCTCCCCTTGAGACGTTTCTGGAGGAGATTAGCAGATTTACATTAGGGGGATATGCGATGAGACAATTCTGTCTCAAGATTGGATCAATTGCTCTACAAGAGTTTCGGATCAAATGGCCCATTTTGGATAGAATATTTACCATGGACCAAGATGGGGGCGTCGTCAGAATATCAGATATCAGAAGTGTGTCTTCTGCTCAATTTTGCGGACTGAGTCCTGACAATTTCTCGCTCGGCGCACTTGCAACACATCCCTAAATGGTCCCATATCGCAGCTTCGCTATTATGGGGTCTTGTAGTAAATGTCCGGCTGTTTCGCTATCTACGGGTCTGGAAAAATAGTATCCTTGGCTTTCATGACAGTTTATTGTTCTTAAAAACGATAACTGGCTTGGAGTTTCTACTCCTTCGGCAACCACTCTCAATCCCAGAGTTAACCCTAGGCTGACGATTGCTTTAACAATTTCGCTATCCTCCGAGTCTATACCTAGCCGCGTAATAAAAGACCGATCAATCTTCAATGTATGGATAGGAAAACGCCGCAGATAACTGAGAGATGAATATCCTGTGCCAAAATCATCTAGACAAACCTGAATACGTCTAACTTTCAGCTGCTCAAAGATCTCTAAGGCAACCTCGGCATTCTCGATCAGAACGCTTTCAGTCATTTCTAGCTTCAAACTGCCGCCGTCCAACTGTGTTTCTTCCAGAACTCGATCAATTTGAGTAATCAAATCGGGGCGAGAAAACTGTTTGCCTGAAAGGTTAACATTCATTCCCAAGGATGCAAAGGCTGGGAATTCTTCTTGCCAATAGCGTAATTGCCTGCAGGCTTCCCGCAAAACCCACCAGTCAATTGACATGATCAGTCCTGTCTCTTCCGCAACCGCAATGAATTCGGTTGGATAAATTATTCCTCGCTCTGGATGCCGCCATCGAACCAGTGCTTCAAATCCACAAATCCGATTCGTACTGAGAGAAACAATCGGTTGATAGTATACTGCCAGCTCCTGTCGCTCAATCGCGCGCTGCAAATCCGTTTCCAGTTGTAATTCCTCCAGGCCATGGGCATGCATAGATGCGTCAAAGATTTCATAGCTGTCTCGCCCTTTCCCCCTAGACCGATACATAGCGGTATTGGCGTCTCGCAGCAGCTGCATAGGTTCAGTGTAGTGATCGGCGCTGAAAGCAACGCCAATACTGGCGCTGATAAAAATCTCATGGTTATCAAACAGAAACGGCAATCTGAGCGCTTGGTGAATTCGATGGATAACTTCAATCGCATCATTAATTTCGCTAATCTCTTCTAGCAAGATTGCAAATTCACCTCCGCTGAGACGAGCGACTGTGTCTCTTATCCTGAGGCAGGAACTAAATCTTTGAGCCGCCATTTCTAGAAGTTGGTCGCCAATAACATGCCCCAAGCTATCATTGATAACCTTTAATCGTTCTAAGTCTAAAAAAAGGACTGCAAACCGATAGGGCGGCTCGTTAGAATCTTGCCTTGATCGTCCTTGAGAGAGTAGTAAAACCTTCCGTAACCGCTCCAGAAACAGCCTTCGATTAGGTCGACCGGTCAGTGTATCGTAGAAGGCGTCATGGCGAAGCTTCTCCTCAATTTTCTGAAGTTCACTCAGCTCTGTTTGAGCTTTTTGATACAGTTCTGCTTGATGAATTGCAATTGCACATTGATGGGCAATTGACTCAATTAACGTTAATTCATAGTCGTTCCAATGGCGACCTCGACTGCATTCACATAGACCGATACAGCCTCGATAAGATTGCTGATAAAGCAGGGGAGCTAAAACCAGGGAATGGTATTGATATCCGTGAACTGAGTCCTTAATTTTAAGCGTTATATAACCGTCTTTTTTAGATGAAATGACCAGTTTTCCCTGAAGCAGGCTATCCTGATTATCTCGATAAGACATACAGGTGAATGGAATTCCCACACTCAGCTTGTACTCAGAGTCAGACTGATTCAGGTGAGTCAATCTCATTTGTCCAGCCCCATCCGGTTGAATGATAAAACATTTAGTCACCTGGAACACATCATGGAGCTGATTAACCGTGGTTTGTAAAACTTTATCCAGGACCAGTGTTTCGTGAATTTCCCGAATAATTCGACTGATGCTCGCATCTCGCCAGGCTTGTTGCTGAATTTGTAAGATCGCAGCCTGTTTTTGACGACGCAGTTCGAATTCTTGCAGCGCCCGATTTAATGCGGTGGGTAGACGAAAAAGCCTATCCTTCAGGACATAGTCAGTCATTCCCCCTTTAATACACTCAACGGCGGCCTCTTCTCCTAAACTGTCGGTAATTAGAATAAAAGGAATATTTTGGGCAGACTGCTTTAGTAGCTCAAATGCCTGTAATCCACTGAAACTCGGAAGTTGATAATCCGACACAACGACATCATAAGTTTTGTCGTGTAACAGCTGTCGATAAAGCGTTGTATTATCAGCAACATCATACGTCAAAGAGATTTGAGCTGACTCTAATGTAAGCGCGATCAGTTCTACATCTTCTGTGACATCCTCTACGATCAGGAGATTTAGTGCTTGCATCGATCATTCCTGTACGTCAAGTGTTTCCTGCAAAACTTACTCGTTAAGCAAATTGACACGATCCTCAGTCGCACAAGGAATCTAGATGTTTTCAGGATCAGGATGCTCAATATTTTTGATGCATCTGAATCTTTCCAGAACCTAATTCACAGCAGGCTTTAAGTCATGAATCTCCACAGTGATAAACGCCTCTGTGGAATTATGCACTTCCTGAGGAGAAAAATCGTTCAAACCATTGATGAACTTAGCAATTGTTTATTTGTCAATCTACTTTTTTAACTAAGTAAGATTTATTCCTCGTTCAAATATTCATTTTTTATTTCCTGGGCCTTACTGAGAAGGGGGCAATCTAATCCTTCATCAAATCTGACTTTCAATAATCCTTGAGAAAGGGGCGTCTCAAATATTTTAATTATCAATAAGTCAGGCCTATTATGGTGACTATAGCAGTCCTAAATACATCGTAAAAATTTCTAAAGTGACGATCCTAAACGAGGGTTTCATAGTCCTACAGAACCCTACAAATTTACAAATCAGATAGGATTGCTATAGATACAACTTTACTTTAGATTCAGGGGTATCATTGTGACCCTCCAAAGTCATAGTTGTGACCCCCCAGAGTTATCATTGTGACACTAATCACTGATTATCGACCTGCTTCTAAATACCGTGAGATGCGACATTTTCCTATAGGCTGGAGTAGTTGTGCAGGATGCACCCAACTAAGTGGGTATACAAATTCATTTACACATGAAATCCGCTCAAAATGCCCTGTCGCCTTGAATCACTTTGATAACAATTTTACCGAGGTACTTACTCAAGAGGGGCATCGAAAGGCTCTCCCGGAACCGGCCTCTACCCCTTAAAATCAATGCTTTTTCGCCTCCGTTCCAAACCTCGTTTCGCACCTGGGGGCATTAATGACAAAGTTTCGTGACACGCGAAAACAGTTCTGATGCAGAATCTCAAAATCACCCTGACGCAAAATAGTTATGCCGAAATGTTATTTGTCTACAATGTAATTTCTCCAGCCCAGAGTCCATCAGTGTCCTGGGCTTTTCTGGCTCAGCGCCCAGACAGGACGCCCAGGCTGGCCATAGGCCAAGATCTGTTGTTAACGCTCTTTAATCCCTGTGACAAGAGAAAATTTGAACCGCCGATTTCTCGTTAATAATCCCTCCAATCAACAGGCCATAAGAATGCTGACAGTACTCTTATGTTGAGGATATTTTTACAGAAAACAGTTGCTCCAAACACTACTCGATTACTATTTCGTTCCTTGAGACAACATGTTTTTCGTATCTCCACCTCTCTGTAGAAACTCCTCTGTCAATCATCTTTTGGCAGGTGGAAAATCGTTGTAACTCCTGAAAGGAGAGTTGGCGATATTCCGTCAATAGTTGATTGACAGAGTATTCCCGGTATGTGCGTATCAGATCTGATGCGTGAACATAATGAGACGCTATTGCGCCGTCGATTGAACCCTGCCCCGATACCATGTTGTTGCCCCCCTTTTCGTCCGCAGGCAAAAGGCCTAAAACAACTGTTGCTGCGATTTGGGGCAACTTACATCTCAAGCCCTTGACCAGCAATATTTTCAGGAATTCTCATTATGTGTCAACAGTTGAGAATGGCCTAAGTCGATAGGGGCTGAAACAACCAAAAATCGTCAATCGCGTTGGTATTTTTATACTATATTGCCCCAAATTGCAGCTTCCGTCGTTTCAGGCCAGCTAGCATAATATGCAAGACTACAGCTATTCGGTCAAAAGACTCAACGGCCTTTAACTCGGAGTCTCATAGCAATAGCGCACCTCCAGATATTGAGCCATTTTGTCGAAGATAACCTCCCGGCGGAAGGGCTTGTACACAATGTCATCAAACCCGGCTGTTAGGATATTGGCCCGATCTTCCGCAAACGCGCTGGCGGTCAGGGCAATAATGATGGGAGTAGAGTGAGGGTCGAGGATTGGAGCTTGAGCCGCCCTATCTCTCTCTACGTTGTTCTGCTGATCTGCTGGAGCCAGTTTCGGATTCCCTTTTCCTCTAATTTGTCGGGACGCCTCACACCCATCCATAACCGGCATTTGGATATCCATCTAGATCAGATGGGGGCGCCAATCCTGACAAAGCGCAACGGCTTCTTGACCGTTGACCGCTTCACGCACCTCAAACCCACACGATTTCAGCAACTTAACCATCAACAGGCGGCTCATTCTGTCGTCCTCCGCCACCAGGATGCGATAGGCCAGTTGGTTAGGCGCTAACCCAACGATCTTGCGAGGGGGCTGAGGGATATCCACATCAGGCACCTGAACTAAACCCTTTTGCCTCGTTTCTGGCCCGGCTCCGTCCTATCGATCCTTAACCTTGAACCCATCCCGAATCTCCAGGCGGAGTCCCTGACGCTGACAGGTAAAGCGCCACAGTTCCCCGATCGCTTCCCCGGGCAGCTCGCCTTGCAGGTTCACAAAAAAAGGCGGAAAGCTGCGCAACGGAACAGAACGCACTCCATCTAGAGTGAGGCAACGATTCGGGTGAATCCGCACGCTAATTACCCCCGCCTGCTGCTGGCCGACTCGGCCTGAAATCCAAAATTCATCCACTTTCCTATCTTCGGAAGGAGGATAGCCAGATAAGCGAACAAAAATAATATCCCCCTGGGGATCCGTCTTCGGGTAAACCGTCCAGGGAAAGGGCTGGCCTATCCGCTCACAATAGCCGCGCAGGGACGGATACGACCGGGGCGTCAGCAACGTATCTAACGTCAATCCATCCACCGTCACAAACTGAAAAAGCTGTGAATCCTGCAACTGCAGAGACCCCTCCAATGTTCCAACCGCCTGAAAATCGGGTGGAGAGACAACCGACTTATCTCCTTTCATCGGCGTCAGCTTCCTGTCCATTTCACCCATACTCTGGTCTATTCCTTATCTCAAAAATTTAGCGGCTTGGCGACCACACCTAGTCAGGCCTAGAAAACCCATTAGATTCCCCACAAAAGAAGCGGTCCTCCCGACCCAACGAGAGGAAGCGCCACTAGCCGCCACAGCGTCCACCCTTCGTCGATCATCCCTAAATAAAGGGGCCGCTGCTGTCAACTAAAGCACTCTTGCTCACCCACCCCATCTCCAATCAGATAGTCCCTCCACCCGACAATGGGATAGGGTCGGGCGCAGCTACAATCTCTCTAAATGGAAATGCAGACTGGTTTCTTGCACCCTGGCTCTTCATTCGCTGGGGCTCTTGCTTGAGGGGGATAGCGCCCACTAGATCTAGTCATCGGAGTCCCCCCATATGCAAGAGATCCGGAACATCAGAACGCAGCTTCATCAACCGATCCCGGCCTCCGGCGCTGTCGTCTGCTCAAACATCAGTCGGACATCCGCCAGGCCCCCCGGCTCAACCCAGGTCTTTAATTCTGCCGGTGAATCCGAGGAAATCGGCCCAGTGAATACTAGAACAAAGACCGCGCTGCTGATCCCATCCGCCGGGTCGAGCGACAAATGGAATGGCGCTGGGATGGGCTGTGAGATCACATTCCGGGTCGAGTTTGCCCCGCAGCTTATTGCAGTTCTCGACAGGGGGCCTGGGTATCCGCGTCTGCGGCGGCCTGCTCCCCAGGTTAACTGAGCGGGATCATCCGACCGAGGACAGAGATCGCCGCTGCGATCCGGCTGTCGCGATCTCAAGCGGGTCATTCCACCAAAGCCGTTGCTACAGGATATTGATATGGGAAAAGACGGGTTTGCTGGGCTGTAAACCCCGCTGAATAAGTTCTTTGTCTTATTCCAACCGGCTCTAAACAGCCAAAGGATACTAGAAGTAGAGGCTCCTCCCATACCGTAACATTCGGTCCTCAGGTCAGGAGTCGGTGGGTTGACGGTATCGCCTTCCCATCCTTAGAGGGGCTTTCCCCCAGTCAAAAAAGGAGGGGGTTGATGAATGAGAAGCATCCGAAGCGGGCTGGGCTGATTCCTTTGAGCATTCTATTGAGCGCTGTCATTGCAGGCGCTCAAACCCACGTTGTCAACGCCAAACCCACCCCATTGAGAACAGAGCATTTGGCGCTTACGCAGAACAATACCTCGGAACAAATTGAACACCTCATACAGGAAGCTGAAGCCGACCTACAGGCTGGCGAGTTGGCCGTAGCCGAGGAAACGCTGCGGAAAATTCTACAACTCGACCCCAATGACGCCCAGGCTTACAGCGGCCTGGGCGCGGCATTGAACGAGCAAGGTCGCTATGAAGAAGCCGAAACCGCATTGCGCCAAGCGATAGACCTCAACCCTGATGACCCACTCGCTTACATCGGTTTGGGCGTCGCTTTAGGCATGCAAGGACGCTATGAAGAAGCCGAAGCCGCTTTAAACAACGCCGTCGCCCTGAACACCGAGGAGGCATTCGCCTATATCTTGCTGGGCGTCATCTTGGAGATTCAAGGTCAGTTTGAAGACGCTGAAATGGCTTATCGCCAGGCTATCGCACTCGACCCGAATGACGCCTTCGCCTACAATAACCTCGGCTCGGCATTACTCCAACAGGAGCGCCCTGAAGTAGCGGAAGCCGCCTTGCGCCAAGCCATTGACCTCAACCCCATTGATGATTACGCCCTTAGCAACTTGGGCTTTGCCTTAATCCAGCAAGCCCGTTATGAAGATGCGGAAGCCGTGTTGCGCCAAGCCATCGACCTCAATCCCAATAATGCGGAGGCTTATCACGCACTGAGCATTGTTCTGGGAAAGTTCTCTCATCTTGAAGCAGCGGAAGCCGCCTATCATCAAGCTGTAGAAAGAAATCTAGATATTTTTTCCGCCTATCAAAAGCTGGGCTCCCAGTTCCTTCAGCGAGAATACCTTGAGGAAAAGGAGATCACAATTGAAGGCCAATTCCTCGGTTTCACCCCGGATAAACAAGGCATTTGGACCTACTCTTCTCTAGACAAGGCCTCCCACTTATGGGATTTATCGGGCAAATTAAGAACAACCCTGGTGGGGCAATTCCTCAGTTTTTCCCCAGATAAACAAGGCATTTGGACTTATTCTGACAGCGACGACCACTCCCGCTTATGGGATTTATCCGGCAAGTTGAAAATAACCCTGGCGGGCAGGTTCCTCAGTTTCACCCCAGATAAACAAGGCATTTGGACTTATTCTGACAGCGACGACCACTCCCGCTTATGGGATTTATCCGGCAAGTTGAAAGCTTCGCTCAAGGGGCATTTCTTCAATTACACCCCCGATGAACAAGGGATTCTGACGAGCTCCTTCAGCGACCATGAATCCTGGCTATGGACGTTATCGGGCGATTTACAAACTGCGCTCAATGGCGAGTTCCTCCATTACACTCCAGATGAACAAGGGATTCTTACTTACTCCTATTCCGAAGACAAGTCTTGGCTATGGGATGTATCGGGCAATTTAAAGGCCTCGTTTAATGGCGAGTTCCTCCGGTACACCCCAGATGGGCAGGGGATAGCAACCTTCTCCTTTAGAGAGAACAAATCCTCGTTATGGGACTTATCCGGCAACCTAAAAGCCGCCTTCAATGGCGAGTTCCTCCATTACACCCCAGATAAACAGGGAATTTGGATCCTGCTCAACGGCAACTCTAGGTTGTGGAATTTGTCGGGCAAGTTACAAACCACACTCGCGGGTAGATTCCTCAATTACACGCCAGATGGGGAGGCGACTTTGACCGTCTCCCTGCGCGACGGAAATACTCGCTTATGGGATTTATCGGGAAACTTGAAGGCCACGCTCACCGGTGAGTTCCTCAATTACACGCCGAATGGACAGGCGATTCTGACCTTTTCCCATCGTGACGGCAACCTGCGATTGTGGACTTTGTCAGGCAATTTACAAGCTGCCATCAAGGACGATTTCCCCAGTCAATTTCTCAGCTTCACGCCCGATGGACAAGGCATCTTGACCTTTTCTATTGGCGACCTCAACACGCATTTATGGGATCTTTCGGACAATTAGTAAGTCCGCCTCAAGGACAAGGGGCGGTTCAGCATAGGGGGGGGGTATGGCGGACTTAAGGGCGAACGGCGGCTCATCCGCACTTTGGGTGAAAATTGAAGAGGGGGTCATTATGTTACAGAAAATTCTAGTCGCCCTAGACGATTCTGCTATTGGCGAACAGGTCTTTAATGAAGCGCTGTGTTTAGCCAAGGCGACGGGAGCTCGGTTAATGTTGCTCCATGTTTTGTCTATGGACGAAAAGGGCTCTCCAGACACCGCTTTTCTCCCCAATCCTGATGCTTCAGACTTCACTATTGACCGATCTGTGACCGCGTACCTGGAACAGCTAGAAGCCTTTAAAACAGCCGGTCTTAACCGCCTGAGAGAACAGGCCAATGCAGCTCAGCTAACCGGTGTGCCGACAGAATTCACCCAGACGCTTGGCGCCCCGGGCTATGGCATCTGCGATCTAGCTCGCACCTGGGGGGCGGACTTAATCATCACGGGTCGGCGAAGCCGGTCGCTTGTGAACAAACTGTTTCTAGGCAGTGTCAGCAATTATGTCATCCACAATGCCCCTTGCTCGGTAATGACTATCCACAGTCAAGATGATAAGTCGATTGCGAAATGACGCTTTCGCCTCCCCAAACCCCTTATTCCCATCAATGTGCTCAACACTCTTCTAAGCATCCATTGCGATCTCTTTCCTCTGCTCGCACCCATCCGCGCAGGGGAAGATGAAAGCAGACATTCCGTCTGCTTCCAATGGTCAACCTGTCCGACCCTTAACAACTGAATAAACCAGCCCCCCCCCAGATCACTCTCAATGGCGCCGCCAACGGAGCGAGAGTCATCCCATTCTTACAGTCCCAAAATCCAAACCCTAAGCTCACAACCGCCGCTTCATCCTGGTGAACGTCGCTCACCAGCGACCCATAAAATAGACGATTACTTGCGAGATCGCATCCGCTTGCGAGTTCATCCTAAGGCGCAATTTTAGACTCCAAAACTTAAAGACTTTATTTTCGCCGTACATCATGTAAACTCCGTACATAGAAACCAAATAAGATATATAATATACATTTATTATAAGTATTATTGCTGACGTACTTCTTGGGCGAGCAGGCCAGAGATATCACCGCCGCCAAACCTGAAACCCCTATTGAACAAGACGGAAAGACTCCCATCGCCGCCGATGGATCTAGCGCCTCCGCTTGGCCATCACAGTAGTGGCGGCGCTATTGCTGTTAAGAATACATCCTCATGACGAACCCTTCCATCCCCCCTCAACTGACCCAGATCGCCAATTCCCTGGCCAGCACTGAGAATCAAATCCAGACTGCGCTGAAAGCGATCCAGCTGGTTCTCAGCAATGTGAGATCCGAGGCTGAAACGATTCGGATGCTGGCCCAACAGCTAGAACAGCAGACTCCAGAGGAGTAAACATCCACCCCGACAACGCTCTCTCAATATTGTTAGACCTCACCCCGCAAGCTTGAGGAAGCCGCTGTACAACCCCTCAGACCATTCGGGACAGGGACACGTCCGGTAGAAACCACCCCAGCCACTTCACCTTTCCCAAAAACACGCAAGCGGGCTCCCAAATTAGTTTGGAAATCCGCTTGCGTCGAAGCAGGAGGCGCTAATCTTGCTTTGATTACGGATGCCAGTAGGTGACAGCAACGGCGATCGCGATTAGCCTCCAAGTCACCACAGCGTAAATGACGCCTAATCTTTGTTGCTTCTCAGGCGCATCGCTGGCCGCATAGGACATCTGAATATGTGGATTCTTAAGGGCTGTGGCGGTCCCAGCAACTCCTGAATTATCTAGGTAAGAGCTTTTTGGATACAGACCCTGGCAGGTGATTGAATTGCTAAAGATCCTCTCCCCAAATTGGCCAAGGAGCTACCAGGGATCGAGTTACGCTATCAAATGGAGACAGACGCCTTCCTGATCCGCTGGCAGGGACAGGTGGTAGGGCGCATTTTCACAGACGGCATGCTCAACTTAGATTTGATGCACACCAAGACATGGAGCACTTTCAGCCATAACAGGCCGCAAAGAGTCAAAGCGTTTTACGCCAGCCTTGAGGCGTTTCTAAACGACATCAAGCCCCTCTACAACCCCGATATTCTGCAACGGATCCGGAAGGATTGAACAGTTGGCGTCCATACAACTGCCCCCATAACCAACCGCTTCCCCTCTCATATTAAGTCGGGTTAAATACCCATAATTAAGCAGCCTCCTTTGTACCAACGCCTGGCCACCAGTGATAGGCGGTCAACCCGCGAATCAGCTCTTGCTGTTTGAATAGCCGTCGACATCGCTGATAGACTAACTCTTCCACCTCTGCAATGGTCTTAAATGACTGATTTGCTAACGGTTCATTCACCAGCGGCCACAATCGCTCAGCCGGTTGTAGCTCCGGGGAGTAGGGCGGCATTAGCACTATATGAATGC